>JBJMNN010000132.1:0-24220 GCA_045804245.1 Gemmatimonadaceae bacterium
CACGCCAGGTCCCGGCTGCCGCCGGTGCCCGGGATCTCGTGCCCCTCGAAGAACGCCTCCTGTCGGAGGACGGGAGAGGACCGCCGGAGCCGGACCAGCCGGGCGACGAAGGCCAGCAGGTCCTCGTCGACGGCCTTCCAGTCCAGCCAGGAGAGCTCGTTGTCCTGGCAATAGGCGTTGTTGTTCCCCTCCTGCGTGCGGCCGAGCTCGTCACCGGCGGTCAGCATCGGCACCCCGGTCGAGAGCAGCAGCGTCGCCAGGTGGTTGCGCACCTGGCGGGCGCGCAAGGTCTGCACCTCCGGGTCGTCGCTGGGCCCCTCCACCCCGCAGTTCCAGTTCCGGTTGTGGCTCTCGCCGTCCCGGTTCTCCTCGCCGTTGGCCTCGTTGTGCTTGTGCTCGTAGGTGACCAGGTCGGCGAGGGTGAACCCGTCGTGGGCGGTCACGAAGTTGATGCTGGCGAACGGTCGTCGGCCGTCCGACCGGTACAGGTCGGAGGAGCCGGTGAGCCGATAGGCCAGGTCGCGGATGCCGACGTGCGCGCCGGACCAGACCTCGCGCACGGTGTCCCGGTACCTGCCGTTCCACTCCGTCCACGGCGGTGGGAAGTTGCCCACCTGGTAGCCGCCCGGTCCGACGTCCCACGGCTCGGCGATCAGCTTCACCTTGGCCAGCGTCGGGTCCTGCTGGATGATGTCGAAGAAGGCGCTGCTGCGATCGACGTCGTACAGCTCGCGCGCCAGCGTGGGCGCGAGGTCGAAGCGGAAGCCGTCCACGTGCATCTCCTCCACCCAGTACCGCAGCGAGTCGAGCACGAGCTGGATCGTGCGCGGATGCTGCATGTTGAGCGAGTTGCCCGTGCCGGTGAAATCGGTGTAGAAGCGCGGGTTCTTGGGCTCCAGCCGATAGTACGTCGTGTTGTCGATACCGCGCAGCGACAGCGTCGGCCCAAGGTGATTCCCCTCGCCGGTGTGGTTGTACACGACGTCGAGGATCACCTCGAGCCCCGCGGAGTGCAGCGTCTTCACCATGGTCTTGAACTCGTAGACCTGGTTGCCGAGGCCGCGCGTGGCGAACCGCACATCGGGCGCGAAGTACCCGATGGAATTGTACCCCCAATAGTTCGTCAGCCCGCGCTCGGCCAGGTGCCGGTCGACGACCGACTGGTGAACGGGAAGCAGCTCGAGCGCCGTGATGCCGAGCGACTGGAAGTACTCGATCATCGGATCGCTGCACAGGCCGAGATAGGTGCCGCGCAGCTCGGGTGGCACGTCGGGATGCAGCATCGTCATCCCCTTCACGTGGCACTCGTAGATGATCGTGCGGTTGTACGGCACGCTCAGCGGCCGGTCGTCCTCCCACGTGAACGCCGAGTCGATCACCACCGACTTCGGCACACCTCCCGCGGAGTTCGACGGATCGGGCTCCAGATCCTCGCGCGGGCTGCCGACCTTGTACGCGAACAGGTGGTTGCTCCAGGTGATCGCGCCGGTGATGGCCTTGGCGTACGGGTCGATCAGCAGCTTGCTGGGATTGAATCGGTGGCCGCGCTCGGGCTCGTACGGACCGTACACACGGTAGCCGTAGTACTGGCCAGGCCGCACGTCGGGGAGGAAGCAGTGCCAGACCTGATCGGTGCGCTCGGTGAGCTTGATCGTCGCGGCGGCCTCGGCGTCGTGATCGTCGCGGAACAGGCAGAGCTCGACACCGGTGGCGTTCTCCGAGAACAGGGCGAAGTTCACTCCCATGCCGTCCCACGTCGCGCCGAGCGGATAGGGGCGGCCGGGCCAGATCCGGAGCGTCACGTGATGCTCCCATCTTCGAAGTCCCGCACGTAGACGGCGGCGCTCCAGGGAGCGAGCCGCACCGTTCGCGCGAGGTGCTCGGCCGCCAGCGGCGCGGCGAGCAGCCGCTTCGGCGCGTCCTGCGCCGGCAGCTGATCGGCCGGCGGCACGATCGCCGTCGTGAGCCCGGCCCCGCCGTAGGTCGGCTCGTCGGTGGAGAGCCGGAGCCGCCAGCCCCACGGCGCTTCGACTGGAACCGGGACGTCCTGCGGCCGCCCCGTGAAGTTGAACGCGCACCACAGCGTGCGCTGCGCGCGCACGGCGTCGAAGATGTCTCCCTGCAGCGGCATTGATCGGAGCTGGGTGCACCAGTCGGCCGATCCCTCGACGTGCACCACGCTCGCTCCGGGCTTGAGGGTTGGCTCCTCGCGCCGCAGCGCGAGCAGGTCCATGTACAGCGCGAGGAGCAGCGCGCCCGAGGAGGATTCGCGGCGGTCCCAGTCCAGCTTCGCGCGCGTGAAGGTCTCCTCCGACTGCGGGTCGACCTGCGCCGCGGCCGTTTGCCCGAGCGCCTCGAACTCCCGCCGGCGGCCGGCACGCACTGCCTCCACGAGCGCGGGGTCACCGTGCTCGACGAAGTACAGGAAGGGCGCCGTCTCACCGTACTCCTCTCCCATGAACAACAACGGAATGTAGGGGGACAGCAGCACGAGCGCCGCCGCGAGCCGCTGCCGCTCCGCAGGGACCAGCGACGCCAGTCGCTCGCCCAATGGGCGGTTGCCCACCTGGTCGTGGTTCTGCGCGCAGACGATGAACCGCTGGCGCGGCACGCCGGCCGACGAGCGCCCATGCAGGCGATCGCGGTGCGGCGCGTAGCGGCGCGCGTAGAAGAACGGCTCGCGATAGACGTCGGCGATCGTCGCGATTCCCGCGAAGCCCTGGTAGTAGCCGTGGCGCTCGCCGGTGAGCGTGGTGTGGATCGTGTGGTGCACGTCGTCCGCCCACTGCGCATCGAGCCCGTAGCCGCCATGCTCCGGCGGCCGGATCACGCGCGGGTCGTTCAGGTCGCTCTCCGCCATGAGCTGCACCTTGCGCCCCATGCGGCGCCCGAGCTCGTGCACCTCGTCGGACAGCTCCTCCAGGAAGGCCAGCGCGCCGAAGTCGAAGATCCCCTGCACCGCGTCGAGGCGCAGCGCATCGATGTGGAACTCGCAGATCCAGTACATCGCGTTGTCGTGCGCCCAGCGCCGCACGGCGTCGCTGCCAGGTCCGTCGTAGTTCATCGCGCGTCCCCACGGCGTGCGATAGACGTCGGTGAAGTACGGACCGTACTGATCGAGGTAGTTCCCTTCCGGACCGACGTGGTTGTAGACGACGTCGAGCACGACGCCGAGCGCGTGCTGGTGCGCCGCGTTCACGAGGCGGCGCAGACCATCGGGGCCTCCGTAGGCGTGGTGCGGCGCATAGAAGTGCACACCGTCGTAGCCCCAGTTGCGCGCGCCGGGGAACTCCGCTACCGGCATGAGCTCGATCGCCGTCACGCCGAGCGCGGCGAGCTGCCCCAGCCGAGGAATGATCGCGTCGAACGTGCCCTCGGGGGTGAACGTGCCGACGTGGATCTCGTAGAGCACGAAGTCGGGAAGGCTCATCCCCGGCCAATTGCCGTCCTGCCAGGCGAATTGAGTCGGGTCGACGACCTCGGACAGACCGTGCACGCCATCGGGCTGCGAGCGGCTCACGGGGTCGGGGAGCGGCTCGCCGCCGTCGATGCGGTAGCCGTAGCGGTCGCCCGCGACGACGTTCGGCACGAGCGCCGACCACACGCCGCGCTCTCCCTCGACGCGCGTGAGTGGATGATCGCCGGCGCCGGCGCCCGTCGCCACCTGCACCATCACCTCCTTCGCGCGCGGCGCCCACACCCGAAACGTCACCCCTTCGCTGCCCGGCAGCGCGCCGCGCCGCAGCTGCCATCCCGACGGACGGGTGATCTCCTGCTCCAGCAGCTCCATCACTGGAGGCAGCGTCATGCGCCCACCGGGGCGATCGCGCCGAGCCGCTCGGGACCACCGGGCCGCTGCAGCTGGAACCAGAGAAAGTCGCGGCCGCTCAGCGTCAGCAGGTACGGCCGCGTCGAGATCGTCGGGAACGCCTGGCCGCTCCACAGCTCCATCGGCGACCATCCGTCGAACTCGCTCAGGTCGAGCTCCACGTACTGCGCGTGGCGCGCGAGGTTGTTCACGCAGAGGATCACTTCGTCCTGCCAGCGTCGGAGGAAGGCGAGCACACGCCGGTTCTCGGGGGCCAGCGGCTCGAACGTCCCGCGGCCGAACGCGCAATATCGCCGCCTGAGACGAATGATCGCGCGGACCCACTGCAGGAGCGACGTGACCGTGCTCTCCTGCGCCTCCACGTTCACCGTGTGGTAGCCGTAGGGCGGGTCGACGATGACCGGGAAGTACAGCGCCGCGCTGGCCACGGTCGAGAAGCCGGCGTTGCGGTCCGCGCTCCACTGCATCGGCGTGCGCACGGCGTTCCGGTCGCCGAGGAAGATGTTGTCCCCCATTCCGATCTCGTCGCCGTAGTAGAGCACCGGCGAGCCGGGGAGCGACATCAGCAGCGCGTGCATCAGCTCGATCTCATCGCGTCCGTTGTCCATCAGCGGCGCGAGCCGGCGGCGGATGCCGACGTTGATGCGCATCCGCGGATCGCTCGCGTAGCGCCCATACATGAACGCGCGTTCGTCCTCCGTCACCATCTCGAGCGTGAGCTCGTCGTGGTTGCGCAGGAAGATCGCCCACTGGCACTGCGACGGGATCGCTGGCGTGCGCTCCATGATGTCGACGATCGGCGTACGGTCCTCGCGGGCGACCGCCATGTACATGCGCGGCATCACCGGGAAGTGGAACGCCATGTGGCACTCGTCGCCGTTGCCGAAGTACTCGCGCACGTCGCTCGGCCACTGGTTCGCTTCGGCGAGAAAGATCCGGCCGGGGAACTCGGCGTCGAGCACGGCGCGCAGCTTCTTGAGCACGGCGTGCGTCTCGGGGAGGTTCTCGCAGCTCGTCCCCTCGCGCTCGACGAGGTACGGGATCGCGTCGAGCCGCAGCCCGTCCACGCCGAGGCGCAGCCAGAAGCGCATCACGTCGAGCACCCCGTCGAGCACGGCGGGGTTGTCGAAGTTGAGGTCGGGCTGGTGGCTGAAGAACCGGTGCCAGAAGAACTGCTGCGCCACCGGATCCCACGCCCAGTTCGACGTCTCCGTGTCGGTGAAGATGATCCGCGCCCCGGCGTACTTGTTCGGGTCGTCGCTCCACACGTAGAACTCGCGCTCGGGCGACCCCTTGGGCGACGTGCGCGCGCGCTGGAACCAGGGGTGCTGGTCCGAGGTGTGGTTGATCACCAGCTCGGTGATGATGCGGAGCCCGCGCGCGTGCGCCGCGTCGAGGAAGGCGACGACGTCGTCGAGCGAGCCGTAGTTGGGGTGGACGCCCGTGAAATCGGCGATGTCGTAGCCGTCGTCCTTGAGGGGCGACGGATAGAACGGGAGCAGCCAGACCGCCGTCACCCCCAACTCGGCGATGTAGTCGAGCCGCTCGAGCAGTCCGCGAAAATCCCCGAAACCATCGCGGTTGGAGTCGCGGAAGGCTTTGACGTGCAGCTGATAAATGATGGCGTCGTGGTGCCAGGACGGATCTGGCGGCAGCGTAGTCATCGAGCTGGTGTTTCCTGCGTGCCGCTGAAGTGTGCTCGTAGTGGCACTATAGTGTTGGTATTCTCGGGGAAATATATGATGCTCGATCGCTAGCTGTCGCTACGCTGTCGGATTCATCGCGCCAGTAAGGATGGCGCAACATCCAGGCCCTTAAGCACCCCTCGCCCTTCGCGGCGACGCCCTCGGCAGACTGGTGGCCGCGCGCTCAGCGCGCCGGACAGCCGATGCTCCGCGCCGTGACGCGGAGTTGACGCACCGGCGGACCCGCGGCGGGCGCAGATTGCGCCGGAGCTGGCGCGGCCGCCCGGCGATCGGCACGCGCCTGGGCCGGCGCCGAGCTCACAACCACCTCCTCGAGCGCCGTAGGCGCCGCGGCGGAGACGGCGATCCCCGAGCGCGACCCGGCCTCCGGGCCGAGCGCGATCGAGCCCGAGTAGCCGATCCGGCGCAGTCGGACCGAGACACTGTCCGCGCCACGCGGGATCCACTGGGCGCGCAGGGAGGTCGTCTCCCCACTGGGCGTCAACACCGCCGCGTCCCGCGGCCCGTCCACCGGTCCCGGCTCGACCGCGAGTACGAGCGGAAAGGGCTGGTCCGCCCAGCGCGCGTCGGCGTCTGGACTCTCCAATCTCAGACAGCTCTTAGCGACAGTATACTGTGATTTCAAAGCCATTCGGGCGCCATCTCGCGCCTGTTGGCTCTGAACTGGAGCAACCGGCGCCGGGACAGCCTGCGGCACCTCCACGCTCGCCGTCGCCGAAGTGGGCTCTCTCCTCGAAGCCACGGCGCCCGTGATGCCGGCGCGCGAGCGGTCCGCTAGCACCGCCGCCGACTCCCGCCGCGCTTCTGCCTCCGCGCGGCCCAGCGCCACCGCCTCCCCTGCGGCGTTAGGCGGCGCCTGAAGCGTCGTGCTCGGTGGAGGTGCCGACGGAATGATCGGTCCCCGCGCCGCCTCCACCGTCCGACGGCCCTGCGCGATGGTCACGTTCTTGGCGACGGCCGAGTCGAGCAGCGCGTCGCGCGGCTTCGCTGCATCGCTCGCGGCACCCTCGGGGCTCGTCGCCGCCGGCACGTCGGCCTTCTGCGGATTGAACACCGCCGCCGTAGACCGCGGCGCATAGTCCACCGCTGTCCGCTCGTAGGTCAGCGTGATCCCGATCGCGACGAGGATCGTCGCGGCGAGCGCCGCGCGGCCCGGTGTCACCCTGAGCCAGCGCCAGAGCGACCCCCCGGCCGCCGAATCCCCTGCGGCGCCGGCCGCCGTACTACCCGCCGCGGCGCCGCCCCCGGCGACCGCGCTCTGCGCCCACCCCTGCCGAGTGCCGGCCGGCGCGTCGTCGAGCGCCGCCACGATCCGCGATGCGCCCGCGATCAGCCCGCGCGCCTCCGCCACCCGCGCCTGGCATTCGGCGCACGTCTGCACGTGCGACGCGAGACGCTCCGCCTCGGCCGCGTCCAGCGCGTCGTCGAGCCAGGCGTGGATCAGTCCCTCGTCGGGGTGCTCCGTCGCGTCCATCGGTCGGTCGATCATGCGCGTTCCGCCGAGCGCTCGTGCTGCAGCGACTCGTACGCCTCCATCAGCCGCCGTCGCGCCCGCGACAGCGTGGTTCCCACCGAGGCCAGCGAGAGGTCGAGTGCCTCGGCGATCTCCTCATACCCCAGTCCTTCCTCCCGCATCAGCAGCGCTTCACGGTCGCGCTCGCCCAGCATCTCGATCGCCTGCCTCGCGAGCGCTCGATCCTCTTCTCGCTCCATGGCCGTCGGCTCCGGCTCGACCGACGACTCCGCCTCTTCCCGCACGCGGATCAGGTCGTGGCGCTTCCGTTCGCGCACCCCGCGCCGCGCTTCGTCGCGCACGAGGTTCGACGCGACGGCGAACAGCCACGACCGCTCGCTCGCGATCGTCTCCTGCTTGAGTGCGCGCACGAACGTCTCCTGCGCGATCTCCTCGGCCTCGTCGCGGTCGCCGAGCCGCCGCGTGAGGAACCGGACGAGCGGCGTGTGATAGGCCTTGAAGAGCGCGGCGAGCCGGTCGGGGGTGACCATGGTGCCCAAGATGGCACCTCGGGCCCTCCGGTCACCAGACGCGAACGGCACCAGCCGCCCGCGTCCCTCCGTCAGGGAGACGTCGCCGGGACCGCGGCCTGCACACCGGCGCGGAGATCGGCGAGCGAGGCGTGCTCGATCCGACCCTCCAGGCGGCGCATGAGCTCGACGAAGGGGCGGGCGACGTCCGGGTCGAAATCGGAGCCCGCGCCCTTCTCGATGTAGTCGAGCACCGCGGTCGTCTCCCACGCCGCGCGATACGGGCGGTGGGTACGCAGCGCGTCGTAGACGTCGCACACGTGCACGAGCGTGCTCGCGCAGTGGCACTTGCGAGCGATGCGGCGGTGCGGGTAGCCGCCGCCGTCGATCATGATGTGATGCTCGTACGCCACCGCCGCCGCGAGGTCGAGCTCGCGGTCACTCTCGAGGATGATGCGCGCCCCTTCGATCGTGTGGCTCTGCATCACCGCGCGCTCGCCGTCGGTGAGCTTGCCCGGCTTGTTCAGCACCTCGATCGGGATGCGCGTCTTGCCGAGATCGTGCAGCAGCCCCGCAACGCCGAACGCGCGCACGTCGCGCGCGCCCATCCCCAGCGCTTCGGCGAGCGCCATCGTCAGCACGGAAACGTTGAGCGAGTGCGTCGTCGTGTATTCGTCGAACTCGCGCAGCGTGAGCAGCGGGAGGAGCATCTCCTGGTCGCCGTGCATCGCGACAGCGAGCGACCGCACCACGGACTCCGCCTCGAGCAGCGGCAGCTGGGCGCGCGCGCTGACCTGCTCGTGCATCCATTCCACCGTCGCGACTTCATCGGCGAGCTCGTAGGTGCGCGTCGTCGAGGTGCACGAGTCCTGGGCGACGAGTGGCGCGATCCGCCCTTCGCCGCGGAGCCCCAGCGCGCCGAAGCGGATGGCCCCGCTGCTCCTGGCGCCCGCGGGACGCGCCTCGGCGCTCTCGATCGCCGAGAGCGTGAGCCGGGCGACGACGCCCTCGAGGAACTGCTCGAAGTCGTCGCGCGCCACGTCGGCCGCGAACTCCAGCCGCTGCACGCCGGCGGCGGCGAGCCGCGCTGCCCACTCCCAGTCGCGCATCTCGCGCAGCGGGTGATGGCCGTACACCACCTCGTCTCCCAGGAAGGAGAACTCGGGCTGCGCGTCGTGGGCCTGCAGATCGCGCAGGATGCGGTACGACGTGTCCACGGCGCGCTTGCGTGCCGGATGCGACGGGCCGTAGAGCGCCATCGTCGCCACCGACTGCGCGAACGAGGTGAGGAAGCGAACCGGCTCGCTCATCGCGCGTGCACCGCGGCGCGGAGCGAGGCACTGCTGCTCTGGCGCGCGAGCGAGATCGCGATGGCGGCGCGCGGATCGTCGGGCCAGTAGGACGCGAGCGCGCTGAGCGACGCGAGCACCTCGGGCGACGCCGGCGCGAGGCGCGTGCGGCGCAGCAGACCGCCCGTCGCGAGCGTGCGATCCAGGATCCACGTGAGCGCCTCCTCGTCCCGGCGGCTGGCGACGGCGCGGACGGCGGCGGCGCGCACGGTGCCATCGGAGAGCTCGCCGCGATCGATCCGCCGCCGGATCACCGCGGCGGCGTCAGCCGGGCAGCTCTGCGCGGCGGCGAGCAGTCCGACGTACGCGACGCGCTCGTCCGGATCGCTCATGCTGGCGAGGAGCGTGGGCTCGCGCGTGGCGGCGTAGGCGAGGAGCAGCTTCACCGCCTCGCGGCGCACGCCGGCATCGGGATGCTCGCGGCAGAGGCGCACTTCGGGGGGCGGGACGGGGGGCGCGATCTTCGCAAGGCACGCCAGCAGCTCGCGCGCCAGCGCCGGCGTGGTGTGCCCGAGCCGGACGGCGATCATCGGCGCTGCGGGCGGTCCCACCTGGACGAGGAATGCGAGCAGCCGGTCCTGCCGGCTTCCTTCGGGACAGGCCTCGAGGGCGTCGAGGATCGGCATCGCCGCTTCGGCGCCGACGCGGGCCACGATCCGGCGGATGACGCCGTGATCGATCCGCGGCGCGGCGAGGAGCGCGCGCAGCGGATCGCGGTCGGCGATCCGTGCCCAGAGCTCCCTGGCGACGACGGATCGAGGATCCGGCGTGGCGTCGAGATGATCGAGCAGCTCGCCGAGCTGCCCGGCGTCGAGCATGGCGGTGATGGCCTGGCGAACGCGCTCGCCCGACGCGCCGATCTCGAGCGCCATGCTCACGATGCGGGTCGGCTCGCAGTCGTGGCGCGAGGGCGCCGAGCCGACGGGGCTATCCGCCTTCGTCTGCGACATCTGCGACAGCACGGCCGAGTAGGCCTCCGGGTTCGGATCGTTGAGCGACCAGGATCCGACGAGGCGCTCGACGTGCTCGCGGAAGGCGCCGTCGGCGGCGCGGCTGCGCGAGCTCTGCTCGGCGGTTGCGTGGCTGGCCAGCTTGGTCAGCATCCGCACCAGGGAGTGCGAGATCGTCTGCCCCTCGGCGGTCGCTGCGGCTTGGACGAGCTCCACCACCGCGGCGACCGTCATCCCCTGCGACGCGTCGAGCACGAAGCGGCGCCGCTGCGCCGCGTCGCCGCCCATCTCGAGCAGCCGCTGCAGCGTGCGTGGTTTGAGCGACCCCACGAGGCTGGAGATGCGGCGCTGCAGCCCCGACGTTTCGCCCGAGCCATCGGTGCTCACCTCGCGCGCGATCTGAAGGAGATAGCCGACGATCACCTGGTCGTAGGCCTGTTCCCGATCATGCTCGTCGATCGCGTGGGCGACGGCTTCCGGCTCCAGGACGTCGGGCTCCGGGTGAACGCCATGCTCGGAGGCGATGGCGGCGCGGGCGAGCCCGATCCAGAGCTGCGCCGAAGCGCCGACGCTCCCTCCGTCGGCGATCGGCACGCCATCGTCGTCGACCAGCTCCAGTCGGTCGTAGGTGAGGGCGAACAGCTTCACGTCCGACCAGCGCGATTGCAGCAGCTCCGGCTGGAGCCCGATCGGCTGCTCGTCGCGCTGCGCCTCGACGCCGACGACGGTCAGCATGTCGGCCAGTTCGGTGCGACGCAGCCCAGGGAGGAACTTGACCGCGCCGATGTGGTGGCGATGGAGCTTTCCCGCCAGCTCGGCCAGGAGCGGGTGGCTCGCGTCGGTGGCGACCCCTTCGATGATGAGCTGCCGCCGGGCAACGCCGATGGAGAGCGCGGGACGATCGAGCAGGAGCCGCCCGAGGGCGCGATGGACCGCATCGACCGCCTGGTCGAGCAGCGGATGGCCGACCGGATAGATCGCGTGCTTGTGCATCGCGACCGCAAGGTCCATCAGAAAGTCCGTGAGCTCTCTGGGGAGCGCCGGAGCTTTCTGCGCGCCATCCGCCCCTCCGCCGCGTGCGGCGTCGGCGCCGGGAGGGAGAACGGCGGAGGCGGACTGTGAAACCATCGCTCGGGGTGACCAGTTCGGCGGTGCGACGCCGTCCCTCACCGACGACATGGCGCGGGGCCGGGTCACAGCACGGTCTCATCCCTGGCATGTGCGTTGCCCCTGGTGGGCCCGCGCCCCGCGGGCGCGCACATCCCGAGTCGCAGGAGGCAGTGATGGACGAGCAACGGTCGAAGGGATCGGTGGACGGGCTGGGAGACGATCAGGGGACGAGGGTGGGAGCCCCAGACGAGAGCGCGAAGACGCCGCGCCAGCACTCCGACGCGCCGACGGAGCGCCCGAACCGGCAGACCGGCGCGGGCAGCGAGGCATCGGAGGGGATGCACAACGCCAAGCAGGGCGGCGACCGGGCGGAGGGCGACTCGACAGGGCTGTCCGGCGAGGAGACCGGGCGGAGCAGCCGGGCGGGAGCGAAGCGCACCGGCTCGGAACCGCTGCCGGAGGACGACCAGCACCGGAGCGGCTACGGCGGCTCGGGAGGCCGGCCGATGAACAGCTCCGACACGCGCGAGCCGAACCGCGACCGGTAGCTGGGCGGCGGGGCCGAGGGCGGCGGGACCAATCAATCCCGCCGCGCTTGTCACATGAATTTCAATTGATATAATCGTTTCGTGTCCTCACGCCCCGACCAGAGCCGAGCCGTCGCCGCGCTGCGCTTCCGCGCGTTGGGAGACGAGACGCGCCTCAGGATCCTCGAGCATCTCGTGTCCGGCGAGCGCTCGGTGAGCGACCTCATGGTCCTGGCCGACATCGGGCAGTCGCTCATGTCGCACCACCTGCGGATCCTGCGTGAAGCCGGCCTCGTGGTCGACCGTCGCGATGGACGCTGGATTCACTACTCGATCGCCGAACCCGCGCTCGCGGCGTGCCGGCTGGCGCTGTACGAGATGGAACCGCTGCGGTCGAGATGAGCGCGGCGCCACGGGGAGCTCCGTTGCTCTGGTGAACTGCAGTTCCGTCTGCCATACATAAATTGATATTTATGTATACGGACATGCGCCGAGCGTGCTCGCGGGCGTGCTGACCCAGTAGCGCAACTGCCACTGTCGTGCGATGTTGCGCCTCCGACCCCGGAGGAGCCATGGAATCCAGTACGTCCGTCCGCGATCTCGAGGATCGCGTCGCCAAGCTGCAGCGCGCCGTTTACTATCTGATCTGGAAACGCACGGGCTTCGGCGAGCAGTGTGTCCACTGCGGCCACGCCTACCCCGCGCACGCCGAGCGGTGCAAGGCTGCCGAGGTCGAAGGGCTGGTGCGGTAGAGCCACAGCCACGTCGACCGGTGTGACACCGGGCCGGCCGCGCGTCGCGCGTCGCCGGCCCGTCTCGCGTCGCTGATCCTCCTGCGAAAGCGGCGCACTCAGCGGCCGACGACGAGAACCGGGAGCAATCTGGCACGGTGCTTGTGTTAGTGGTCGGTGCGGGACGCCGCGTCTCGCCTCGGGCCACTTCACTGCCGCCGTCGAATGCGCCGCCGCGTCCCGCTCCCGACTCGCTCCATCCGAACCGCCCTCGCGGTCGCGGCGACGCTGCTCGGTGGCTGCGCACCCGCGACGCGCGGGGTGTCGCGGAGCATGAGCACGGGCGTCGTCGCGTCGGCGGCGAGCCCGGTGTCCCCCGTGACCACGGCGTACGTCGAGGAGCAGACCGTCTCGCTCGCCCTCGACCGGATCGACCAGCAGTCGCTGCCCCTCGACCGCACGTACCGGCACTTCGGCACGGGGAGCGGCATCACGGTCTACGTCTTCGACGGCGGGATCCTCGATACGCATCCCGAACTCGCGGGCCGGGTGCGGCGCGGCTTCAACGCCTTCCCGAGCGAGGAGCACCTGTGCAACGCCCATGGCACCGCCGTCGCCGGCGCGGTGGCCGGTACGACGCTCGGCGTCGCGCCGGCCGCGGAGATCGTCGACGTGAAGATGGTCGAGTGCCGGCGGCTGCGCGGGACGATCGACGCCATCGTCCAGGGCGCGCGGTGGGTGCTGGCCGACCACGCTCGGCATCCCGAGCGGCGCGCGATCGCCAACTGGTCGTTCATCGCCGATACCGCGGCGACGATTCCCGCGCTCGACAGCGCCGTGACCGCGCTGATCGACGCCGGTATCCCGGTGGTCGTCTCGGCCGGCAACATCGAGATGAACGCCTGCCGCATCGCGCCAGCCAACTCGCCCGGCGCGATCGTGGTCGGCGCGTCGCGCGTGCGCCGCCTGGGAACCGCGACCGACTCCACGGCACGCCTCGTCGACGCGCGCACCCCGGGCACCGCGTTCGGCGCCTGCCTCGACGTCTTCGCCCCCGGCGACTCGGTGCTGCTGCCGAGCATGGAGGGCCGCATCGCGACGACCCAGCTCTGGACCGGCACGTCGATGTCGGCCGGCTACGTGAGCGGCGCGATCGCGCTCTATCTCGAGGCGCACCCGACGGCGACGCCGGCCGAGGTGGCGGACCACATTCGCCGGACGTCGCGTGGCACGGTGGTCGATCCGGCGCGCTCGCCGAATACGGGGTTGTTGTTCATCGGATCGGACAAGCGGGTGGCGGTGCGGTAGGTCGGGAGCGCGATGCGCTTTGCGCGATGCGCATCGCGCGCTCCCACACTAGCGCCTTCCGAATGCGGACCACATTCTCTCGCTATGCACAGCACGCTGGCCCGGGGCGTCGAAGGCGTGCCGCGCGGCCGCGGTCCATTTCCGCTGCCGCTCGTCGGCCGCGACAGCGAGGTCGCCGCGCTGGGAGCGTGGCTCGAGGACGCCGCCGCCAGCCGAGGGGGGACGACGCTCCTCGCCGGCGTGGGCGGGGTGGGCAAGACGCGGCTCGTCGGCGCGATCGCGGAACGCGCCGGCCGCCTGGGCTGGACGGTCACCGTCGGTCGCGCCTACCCCGTGGAGACGGGGGTGCCGTACGCAGTGTTCGCCGACGCGCTCACCGCCGTGCTGCGTGGCCTGACACCGGCGGCGCTCGCGGTGATGACCCGAGGCGACGCGGGGACGCTGGCCAACATCTGTCCCGCGTTCTCCTCGGCGCCGCATGCGCCGGCCGCGCGCGAGGGTGGCGACGTGAAGTCGCGGCTGCACTGGAGCTTCGCGCAGTTCCTCGGCCAGCTCGCGGCGCAGCGGCCGATCCTGCTGGTGCTGGAGAACCTGCAGTGGGCCGACAGCTCGTCGCTCGAGCTGCTGCACTTCGTGGCGCGGCACATGAGCAGCGAGCGCGTCGCGCTTCTGTGCACGTACAACGAGACGGAGCTCGACGCGAACCCGACGCTGCGCGCGACCGAGCAATCGCTGCTCTCGCTGGGTGCGGCGCGCCTCATGCGCCTCGAGCCGCTCGCCGCGGACGCACTCCAGGAGCTGGTGCGCGAGGCCTTCCACGCCGACCCCGCCTCGGCGCGCGCGCTCGCGGGCCGCCTCTACTCCTGGACGCGCGGCAATCCGTTCTTCGTCGAGGAGGTGCTCAAGGCGCTCGTGGAATCGGGCGCGCTGCACGAGCAGAACGGATCGTGGCTCGGCTGGGAGGCTGAGCTGCCCGGCCTGCCCCGGTCGATCCGCGACGCCGTGACCGCGCGCGTGAACCGGCTCGGCGCCGCCGCGCGCACTGTCGCGAACCTCGCCGCCGTGATCGGTACGCGCACGTCACACGATGCGCTCGTCGCCGTGAGCGGACTGACGGAGAGCGACGTCCTCACCGCGCTCGACGAGCTCCGTGCGCAGAGCGTGCTCTCGGAAGAGGTGCAGAGTGACGGCGACATCACTTACGAGTTCGCGCACCCGCTCGTGCGCGACGTGCTGTACGGGGAGCTCGGAATCGCGCGTGGGCGTCTGCTGCACGCCACGGTCGCCGAAGCACTGGAGACGTTGTACGGCACCGAGGCCGCGGCGCATGCCGACGAGTTGGCGTATCACTTCTCACGCGCCGAGGCACGCGGCCTGGCGGGCAAGGCGGTACGCTATCTCGCGGCCGCGGGACGCGACGCGCTCGCGCGCTACGCCAACCGTGAAGCCGCCGACTACCTCAACTCCGCGCTCGAGCAGCTCGATCGCGCCGGCTCGCTCGACGCATCGACGGTGAATCCCGACGCGCTCGTGGAGGATCTCGCGCAGGCGCGGCAGCGGCTGGGCGACTACGACGCCGCCAACGCGCTCTGGACGCGTGCGCGCACCGCCGCCGAGCGGGCGGGCGACACGGTGCGCGTCGCCTCGATCGAGCGGCGGCTCGGGCTCGGTGCGTTCTGGAGCAGCCGGTACGACGATGCGCTCGCGCACTTCGACGTGGCGCTGGCCGCGGCCGAGCGCGCGGGGCACGACTCGCTGCTCGCGCGCGTGCGGATCGCGAGAGCGATGACGCTGCAGGCACTCGGTGACGCGGACCGTGCGCGCACGGAGATCGACGCCGCGCTCGCGGTGGCCGAACGACTCGGCGACGCGGGGGTGCTGGCGCGCGTGCATCGCTCGTCGCTGCTGCTGCACGTCTTCATCGGGCCCACCGAGCGCGCGCACGCCGACGGGATGCGCGCCATCGAGCTGGCGGAGTCGGCGGGGGAGCGCGGCGTGGCGTGGTCGGCGCACTGGGCGATGGCGATGGTGGGGGGACTCTCGGGGAGCAGCGGCGCGATGGCGCGGCACCTGGCCGAGAGCGAGCGGCTGGCGGACGCACTGGGCTCCCCCGTACTGCGCTGCTGGACCGCGGAGATCGCCGTGGAGCTGCACTCGGGAACGGGTGATTGGGACGCGGGGCTCGCGCTCGCCGAGCGGACGATCCCGATGGCGCGTGCGCTGCGGCAGCGCGTGCTTCTGCCGCGACTGCTCGTGTGGGCGGCGATGATCCATCTCCATCGCGGCGGTGCTGCAAAGGCGAAGGAGTATCTCGACGAGGCGTGGAAGCTCTCGAACGCCGACAAGGGCGCGCTGCACGTGGCGGACGTGCACTCGGCGGTGCCGGTGCACGCCGGATTCGTCGCCTATCACGTGGCGATGGGGGACTATCGGCGTGCGATCGAGCTCGGCGACGCGGGGCTCGCCCTGGTCGATCGCACCGGCTACCTGGCCTGGGGGATCCACCGGCTGCTGCCGATGACGATCGAAGCGGCGCTCTGGATGGGTGATGTCGACATGGCGCGTCGCTACGAGGCGCGGCTGCGGAAGGACTCGCTGCAGCTCGGCCACCAGCTCGGCATCGCGTGGGCGGACACGTGTGAAGGCCTGATCGCGATGATGGACAGGGATTACGAAGCCGCCGCGCCGCGACTCCGGAAGAGCGCAGAAGCGCTCGAGGCGATCCCGTGGCTGCTCGACGGAGCGCGTGTTCGTCGCAAGCTGGCCTGGGTCCTCGCGAAGCTCGGCGACATCGAGGGAGCGACGCGCGAGCTGCGCCGCGCGCACGACGCATTTCTCCGCATGCGCGCCGAGGTCGAGCTCGCGATCACGCGCGACGTGATCCGGGAGCTCGGCCTGCGGCCGCCAGCGAAGGCGACGCTGGCTGGCGTCGGCGCGCTCACCGGACGCGAGGTGGACGTGGCGCGGCTCGTCGCGGCGCGGAAGTCGAACAAGGAGATCGCTGCGGCGCTCGGCATCTCGCCGCGCACCGTGAGCACGCACCTCTCGAGCATCTTCGTCAAACTCGAGGTGACGTCGCGCGGCGAGCTGGCCGACGTCGCACGGCGGCAGGGACTGCCGGCGGCGTGACCACGGGCATCGCGACGCCGACTCGTTCGGTGACGGCCGTTGCGCCGGCGGCGGAGGGTGACACGAGATCGCTCCGGGCGGCGCGCGCGGTGCTCGCGATCGTCTTCGGACCGGTCGAGGCACGCGGCTTCGCCGTGCGGCTCTGGGACGGCAGCGTCGACGCGCCGGCGGACGGCGCGGTGCCGTTCACGCTCGTCGTGCGACGTCCGGGGGCGCTGCGCCGCGCGCTGCTGCCGCCTTCCGAGCTCGCGCTCGTGGAGGCGTACCTGCGCGACGACCTCGACGTGGAAGGCGATCTCGGTGCGGCAGGCCGCCTGGGTGATCTGGCGGCGGCGCGGCTTCGCGCACCGCGTGCGCTGCTCGCACTCGCGCGCACGCTGCGCACGCTGCCTACGGACGACCTCACGCCGGTAGCCGAGGATGCGCCCGCGGGGCGCCGTGCACCGCGGCTGCTCGGCGCCAAGGCGCACGGCCGCAAGCGCGACGCCGCGACGGTGCGCCACCACTACGACGTCGGCAACGACTTCTACGCGCTCTGGCTCGACCGGCGCTCGATCTACTCGTGCGCCTACTTCCCGACCGGCACCGAGGACCTGGACGCGGCGCAGGAGGCAAAGCTCGAGCACATCTGCCGGAAGCTGCGGCTGCAGCCGGGCGATCATCTGCTCGACGTCGGATGCGGATGGGGAGGACTGCTCGAATACGCGGCCACGCACCACGGCGTGTCGGGCGTCGGGATCACGCTGAGCGAGCCACAGGCCACTGCGGCGCGCGATCGACTCGCCGCGGCCGGCGTGGGTGACCGCGTACGCATCGAGGTGCGCGACTACCGCGATCTACCGGCCGACTGGCGGTTCGACAAGGCGGTGAGCGTCGGCATGCGCGAGCACGTCGGCGCGGCGCGGCTGCCGGCGTACTTCGCCGCGGTGCATCGCGCGCTGCGCCCCGGTGGACTCTTCCTCGACCACGGGATCGCACGCGGTGGCGCGGCCGAGGAGCGCGGCCCGCTCACGTGGCTCAAGCGGCGACTGTGGAAGCGCGACGCGTTCATCCAGCGGTACGTGTTCCCCGACGGCGAGCTCGTACCGCTCGGTGCCCTGCTCGCCGATGCCGAGCGGACTGGGCTCGAGGTGCGCGACGTCGAGAACCTGCGCGAGCACTACGTGCGCACGCTGCACCACTGGGTGGACCGGCTCGAGGCCGCACACGACGACGCGGCCGCGCTGGTGGGCGAGCACACGTACCGCGTGTGGCGACTCTACATGGCCGCCTCGTCCCTCGGCTTGCTGAGCGGCCGGCTCACGCTCGTTCAGACGCTGCTGGCCAAGCCGCTGTCCGATGGCTCGGCGTCCGTGCCGCTCTCGCGCGCCGATCTGTATCGCGCGTAAGCGCGCTCCTCGGCCGGAGCGTACCGGCCGAGTGAACGCTGAATACGACGCAGGCCACGGGGCTCTACGTCGATCTCGTCGCGCCTCTACGTCGTTCACACTACGGACTGAAGGGTAGCGCGAAGTGACTGTGTGCCCACGCTGCGGAGGGCGCTCCTCCAAGGCATGACGCGGTCACTCTCCCACCGCGCCGGTCTGGACAATCTCAACCGGAGCCCTTCCATGAACGCCCATCGCTTGTACCCCGCAGTGATCGCCGTCGCCGTCCTCGCCGCCTGTGCGGACGACTCCTTCGCACCCACCCAGGCACGCCAGCCGATCGAGCTGATGACGCCCGAGCTCATCTCGGAAGGTGAGGGCGTCTTCCAGCGCTACGTCGCGATCGGCACCAGTATCAGCATGGGCGTCCAGGGGGACGGCGTGTATGCCGCGACCCAGCAGACGTCGTGGCCGGCGCAGCTCGCCCGGCTCGCGCATCGTGAGCTGTCGCTTCCACTGATCGATTCCACCGGCTGCGCGGCGCCGTTCGCCTCACCTCTCGCAACCGGCAAGCGGATCAGCGGCGAGCCGGCGGGGCTGGCCTTCGAGCTGCGGATCTGCAAGCCGAACGCGGCTGGCGTCACGCTGCCGACGGGCAACGTCGCGATCGACGGCGCCCGCACCGGACACGCGTTGACGGCGACGCCGGAGAACCCCGACCCGGGTCACGCGATGCAGTATCCGCGCGTGCTGGCGCCCGGCCAGTCGCAGGTGACGGCGATGGAGTCACAGAACCCGAAGATCGTGTCCGTGGAGCTCGGCGGAAACGACATCCTCGGCGCGTCGCACGGGTTCTACGCCCCCGGGGTGAACGTCGTCCCGGTCTCCTACTGGGAGCCGCAGTATCGCGAGGTCGTCGCGCGGGTCGACGCCGCGGCGAAGCACGCCGTGCTCGTCGGGCTGCTGAACGACGTGCGCAGCTTCCCCGCGTTCCGCACCGGCGCCGAGCTCTGGAATGCGAAAGCGACGTTCGTCCCGTTCAACGTCGCCGTCTCCGCCAACTGCGAGAACAGCACGAACCTCCTGTTCGTGCCGGTCATCGTGCCGACCGCCGTGGGGACCGGCGCGTTCTACGCCAGCCAGGGCTACGGGCAGTACGCGCTGAGCTGCGCCAACTCGGGCGGCACGGTCGAGGACTACATCCTCGACGCCACCGACGTGGCCGCGGTCAACACGCAGCTCTCGGCGATGAACGCGGTCATCCAGAACGAGGCACAGACGCGCGGCTTCGCGTACTTCCCGCTCGGTGCGCTCTACGAGGGCACCGTCACGAAGCCGGCGTTCAACGCGGTCTCGATCATGACGACGGCCCAGCCGTACGGGCCGTACATCAGCCTCGACGGCATCCACCCGAGCGCCCAGGGTGCGCGCGTGCTCGCCGACGCGGCCGCGACGGCGATCAATGCCACGTACCACCTGGCGATCCCGACGTCCACCGGCGCGCTCGCGTACCTCGCGCGACGCTGACGTCCGATTGCACCGGACGCGCGCTTGCGTCGCGTCCGGTGTTCCTCCGTCACCTTCCCTTCCTTCGGAGCACAACCATGTACCGCATACGCGCGACAGTCCTCATGGCAATGCTCGTCCTCGGCGCGACACCGGCAAGCGGAAGCGGCCAGTCCATGAGGCGCGACACGCGCCGCGACGAGACCAGTGATCTCATGGTTCCTGGCGCACGCGTGCGCGTCAAGCTCCCCGGCGAGCACGCCTGGACGGGCACACTCGTGTCGGTGGACGGTGACAGCATGCTCGTGTACGGCACGTCGGCCAGCGACACGACGCTCGTGAGATTGTCGCAGGCCACGCACCTGGACGTGAGCGCCGGGAGATCGAGCCGGCATGCCGTGCGAACCACGGCGATCGGGTTCGGTCTGGGGGCCCTGATCGGCTGGCAAGTTGGCCGCGCGAACACACGCGGCGGCTGCCAGAAGGGCGACCCGTGCTGGGATAATTTCTGCTTCCTCTGCGACTACGTGTCCGGCCCGCCAAATCCTCCCGTCACGGACCACGCTGCGGCCGGCACCGTGATCGGTGGGCTCGCCGGTGGCGCGCTCGGATTGCTGGTGGGCCGGTATCGCACCGAGGATTGGCGGCCGGTTTCGGTCGCGCGTCGTCGCACGACGGTCACGCTGTCCCCGGGGGGAGGCAGCGTGGCGTTCGCTTTCTGACGGCCGACGCGCCGGGAGCCATCGCGACTATCTTTCCGCGCGAACCCATCCTGTCACCCGATCATGACCGATCTCGATCTGCTCAGCATCAACACCGTCCGCACGCTCGCCATGGACGGCGTCCAGAAGGCGAACTCCGGACATCCCGGGACGCCGATGGCCCTCGCGCCGCTCGGCTATGCGCTCTTCACGAAACACATGAAGCACGATCCGGCCGATCCGCACTGGCCCGATCGCGACCGCTTCGTGCTCTCGTGCGGCCATGCCTCGATGCTGCTGTACAGCTGTCTGTACCTGAGCGGATACGAGGTCACCCTCGACGACCTGAAGCAGTTCCGGCAGTGGGAGAGCCGCACACCAGGCCATCCCGAGTACGGCTACACCGCCGGTGTGGAGACGACGACCGGCCCGCTCGGCCAGGGTGTGGGCAACTCGGTCGGCTTCGCCGTCGCCGAGGCGCACCTCGCGGCGACGTTCAATCGCGAGGGCCACGGCATCGTCGATCACTACACGTACTTCATCTGCAGCGACGGCGATCTGATGGAGGGGATCTCGCACGAAGCCGCCTCGTTCGCCGGACACTTCAAGCTCGGCAAGCTGATCGGCTTCTACGACGACAACCGCATCACGATCGACGGCAGCACCGATCTCACCTTCAGCGACGACACGGCGCTCCGCTTCAAGGGCTACGGCTGGCAGGTGCTGCACATCGCCGACGTGAACGACCTCGCGGCGATCGACCAGGTGATCGCCGAAGCGAAAGCCGACACGTCGCGCCCGACGCTCGTCGTCACGCGCACGCACATCGGTTACGGCAGTCCGAAGAAGCAGGACACCGCGTCGGCGCACGGCGAGCCTCTCGGCGCCGACGAAGTCATCGCGACGAAGAAGGCGCTCGGCTGGCCGCGCCCCGATGAGACGTTCTACGTGCCGGAGGAGGTGCTCGCCAACTGGCGCAAGGCGCGCGAGCGCGGCGCCGCGGCGCACGCCGAGTGGAACGCGCGCTACGCCGCGTATCGCGCCGCGTTCGCCGCCGATGCGGCGGAGCTGGAGCGTCGGCTCGCCGGCAGGCTGCCCGACGGCTGGGACAAGGTCATCCCGTCGTTCACGAAGGAGAACGGCTCGGTGGCGAGCCGCGCCGCGTCGAACACGGTGCTCAACGCGCTCGTCGGCGTGCTGCCGGAGCTGATCGGCGGTTCCGCCGACCTCACGCCGTCGAACGGCACGGCGGTGAAGACGTGGAAGAACTTCGCGCCCGGTGCATCCGACAAGCGGTACATGCACTTCGGCATCCGCGAGCACGGCATGGGCGCGATCATGAACGGGATGGCGCTGCATCGCGGCCTGCTTCCGTTCGGCGGCACCTTCCTGATCTTCTCCGACTACATGCGGCCGGCGATCCGCCTCGCCTCGTTCATGAAGCTGCACGTCATCTTCATCTTCACGCACGACTCGATCGGGCTCGGCGAGGACGGGCCGACGCACCAGCCGATCGAGCAGCTGTCGGCGCTGCGCGCCATCCCGGGCCTCATCGTGCTGCGTCCCGCCGACGCGACGGAGACGGCGGAAGCGTGGCGTACGACGCTCACGCACACGAACGGCCCGGTGTGCCTCGTGCTCACGCGGCAGAAGCTCGGCTACATCGACCGCACGAAGTACGCGAGCGCGTCGGGTGTGGCGAAGGGTGGCTACGTGCTGGCGGACGTGAAGGGCGGCGCGCCGCAGGTGGTGCTGATGTCGAGCGGCTCCGAGGTGGCGCTCGCGCTGAGTGCGGCGGAGAAGCTCGCCGAGCGCGGCGTAGAGGCGCGCGTGGTCAGCATGCCGAGCCACGAGCTGTTCGCGCAGCAGCCGGCATCGTACCGCGAGTCCGTGCTGCCGCCGGAGGTGCCGCGCGTGGCGATCGAAGCGGCGCACCCGATGAGCTGGTACCGGTGGGTGGGCGACAACGGCGTCGTGCTCGGCATCGACCGGTTCGGCGCGAGCGCGCCGTACGAGAAGATCTACGAGGAGCTCGGGTTCACGGTCGACAAGCTCGTCGACGCGGCGGAACGACTGGTCGGTGTGGAGGCGAAGTAGGGAGCGCGAGGGATTTCATCGCGCGCGAATTGCAACGACAACAGATTGACGCGGAGGGCGCGGAGGGTACTGCGAGCACGCGGAGAACGCCTCCGGGCCGGGCTATACGGTGCCGCGCACGATTCCTCGCCATCCACCAACTCCAAAAAAGACAGATCTTGGGGTCGGCATCGACGCTTGCATCGCGCGAAGCACTTGCTCGGTCTTCCCGCCGTTCCTCCGCGGGCTCCGCGTCAATCTGTCGCTGTTCCGCCCATGCCTCCGCCTGATTTTTTTCTCTCCAAGGGTCGGTTCGCCTGCGGCCTGCTGCTCCTTCTGCTCGCCGGCTGCCGCGGGCGCGGCGCGGCGAGCGGCGCGACCGGGCGGGACCTTGCCATCACGCGCGTGATGGCCGATCCCACCGCCGTGGCCGACGACCGCGGCGAGTGGATCGAGCTCACGAACACGGGCACCGTCGCGGCGGACCTGTACGGGTGGGAGCTTCGCTCGGCGAACGACGCGGGCTACGTCGTGCGGCAATCCGTCGTCGTGCCGCCGAGCGGCACCGTGCTGCTCGCGCGAGCAGCGGGCGCTGTGCGCGGCACTCGGCCCGCACTCGTGTACACCGGGATCGTCCTCGGCAACAACGCGGACTGGCTCGTGCTGCGCGATCCGGCGGGGACGACACGCGACTCGCTCGCGTGGCGCTCGCCGCCACGCGGCGTCGCGCTCGAGCATCGGCGCACGATCGGGACGCCGGCCGAGACGCGCGCGCAGGAGAATGCCCGCGCGACGATCGCGCCGCCGGCCACGCCGCGCGAGCTCGTCGTGCGCGTGCTCGACGTCGGCCAGGGCGACGCGATCCTGATCCAGAATGGCGGCTCGACCGTGCTCGTGGACGGCGGACCCGAGCGCCGGTCGCTCGCGCGCTGGCTCGACGCGTTCCACGTGCGCGACACGATCGACGCGGTGATCCTCACGCACGTGCACGGCGACCACTTCGAGGGGCTGCGCGAGCTGTTCTCGTCGCGGCGGCGGATGACGGTGCGCGAGCTGTGGTGGAACGGCGACGCGGCCCCGAACTTCACCTTCACGGGGTTGCCCGACACGCTCGACGCGCACACCCGCGCGCGCACGACGATCGTGCACGACACCGATCAGCCGTGCGGTGATGCGCGTGCCGTATGCACACTCGCGTTGAAGGGCGGCGCGAAGCTGCACCTGCTGCGGCCGATGCCCGACGTGCTCGACGAGAACGACCGCTCGGCGGCGCTCAAGCTCGTCGGCCCGGACTCGGCATCGTTCACGATGTGGCTCGCGGGCGACGCGGAGCACGACGAGATCCGGTGGTTCGGCCGCGATGCAGGCTATGCGCGATCACCTGGAATGCACGCCGACGTCCTCAAGGCCGACCACCACGGGAGCTGCGACGGCGTCTCTGATCAGTACCTCGATCTCGTGCATCCGTCGCTCGTCGTCGCGTCGCTTGGCGCGGTGAACGACTACGGCCACATGCACGCACAGGCCAAGGCGACGTACGCGCGTCACGGCATCCCGTGGTACCGCACAGACCAGAACGGCACCATCACGCTGCGCACGCCGGGGACGCCGGGCGGGGGATATACCGTGACCGTGGAGCGCGGCGCGCCGAATGCGGTCGGACCGAGTGACCGGAAGAGCTACCAGCCCGACTGCGCGGGGATGTAGACTCTCGCGCCGTCGCTGTCGATGGCCGCGATCATGCACTCGGTCGTGTTCGCCGGCGGACGAGGCCGGCCGCGTTCATCACGACTCTCATCTCGAGGTGTTCCATGCACGGTCGATTCGCCGTCGCGCTGGTCTGGGGCGGTCTGACTGCGGTGCTCGCGGGCTGCTCCTCCGGGAAGGACGCGGGCGGGCGCGCCGATTCCGCGCGCGCCGATTCGGCGGCCGCGGCGGCGACCGCGTC
>JBJMNN010000133.1:0-4591 GCA_045804245.1 Gemmatimonadaceae bacterium
CCGTGATGATGCGGCCCTTGAACAGCTCGTCGGCGCGGCGCTTGGCGGCGCTGGCCACTTCGAGCCGCGAGCGCGCCGCGGCGAGCGCGGCGGCCTGCTGATCGTACTGGTTCTGAACGTCGCGCGTCTCGATCTGCACGAGCAGGTCGCCGGGCTTCACCTGCGTGCCCGTCTCCACGGGCATCTTCACGATCTGCCCCGACGCCTTGGACTTCACCTCCACGACGTTGATCGGCTCGACGACGCCGGTGGCGGAGGCGTCGATCACGATGTCGCGCCGCTGGACGGGCTGCGTCGAGACCTGAACGGCCTTTTCGTTCTTGCCGCCGCAGCCGGCGACGATCAGGAGAACTGCGAGATTGGAGAGCTTGCGCACGGGGAGCGGATGAAAGGAGATCACTGGAGCTCCTGGCCGACGAGCGCCTCGAGCTGCGCGCGAGCGACACGGAAGTCCTGACGTGCCTGGATGAGCGCCAACCGTGCTGCATCGAGCGTGCTCTGGGAGGTGAGCACGTCGAGCAGGGTGGAGGCGCCGAGGGTGTAGCGCTGCCGCTGCACGCGCAGATCTTCCACGGCCGCGGCCACCGAGACCTGCTGGAGCGCGATACGCTGCTGCGCGGTGCGGAGCGCTGCGACCTGCTGGACGAACGTCTGCTCCGTGCCGAGCCTGGCGTCGCGCACGGTCGCCTCGGCGAGCTCGGCCTGGACGCGCGCCTTGTTGAGCGCGTCCTCGCGCTGGTAATTGTTCCAGAGCGGATACGCGAGACGAAGGCTGACGTTGTTCGTGTAGGCCAGCGACTGGCTGCCGATGCCGTAGTACTTGTCGAACCCGTTCCCCGACCGCTGGAAGGTGAGATCGATCGTCGGGAGGTACGGCGTGCGCGCGGTCCGCACGGCGGCGCGCGCCGACTCCAGCTGCGCCTCCGACTGGCGCACGGCCGGCCCCTGGTCGAGCAGACTGGCGAGCGCGGTGCTGTCGATCGGCGTGAGCGCGAGGTCGAGCGTGTCCGACGGCTGCGCCGTGACCGGCGTCGTCGAGCCGATGAGGCGCGTGAGCGCGGCACTGGCGACGCGCAGGTTGTTGCGCGCCGTGATCAGCGCCAGCTGCCCGTTGCCCACGGCCACGAGGGAGCGGAGCGAATCGGACAGCGTGGCGACCCCCGCCCGGGTGCGGGCGATGGAGGCCTTCATCTGCTCCTCCGCCTGCTCGAGCTGCGCGCGGGCCGCGGCCTCGGACTCGCGCGCGGCGAGGATGCTGTAGTACTGCGTCTTCACCTGCAGCGCGACGTTGAACCGCTGGCTCACCTCGTTCGCCTCGGATGCACCGACCTCGTAGCGCGTGCGCCGGATCTCGCCTAGCCGGCGCCCTCCGTCGAACAGGTTGACGGTGGACGTGAAGCCGGTGCTGTAGCTCCACGGCTGGGGTGCGAGGTAGGGCACGAGGCGGCCCTGTGAGTCGAAGCGGTCGCCGGACTGGTTGACCTGCCCCATCGTGAAGTTGAGGCTCGGGAACAGCGCGGCGCGCGCGGCGCGCACGCTCGATTCGGCACTGCGCACCTGCCCACGTGCCTGGACGGCGGCGAGACCGTTCTGCTGGGCGAGCGCGACGGCCTCGCGCAGGGGGATGGGGCGCGCCGCGAGGGAGTCCGCAGCCTGCGCGCGCAGGAGGGCCGGTGCGAGAAGGAGCGCGAGTGCGCTCCTGGAAAGCTTGGTGGGCATCATCTCTACTTACCGCAGGGTGGCTTCTGCCGTTTGCGCTCGGCGGCGTGCCGGGCCTGGTCGTCCTTCCGGCGCGCCTCGAGGCGAGCGTGCTGATCGGGGGTGAGCAGGCGCTCCATCTGCACTCGGGAGGCCGCCTTGATGGAGTCGAGCGCGGGCTGAATGCCCTTCACGATGCTGTCCATGCGGCAGTTCCGGTCGTCGAGCAGGGAATCCAGAACCGGACGCTGCTGGACGGTGATTCCGATGTCCTCGTAGAACTGCGCTCGCCGCTGCGCGGGCGTCAGGTCGTCCTGCCGGAAGACACGGTCGGCGGAGAAGCCGAGCACGCCGCCGACGAGCAGGGCACCGAGGAGGAAGGCGAGAGCCTGTTGCTTGGGGCGCTCCATGGATGGTCTCAGTGCGACAGCATGTAGTCGAGCGTGGCATCGCCGTCGGCGACGGAGGACGTCCGCGCGGCGGTCTCGACGGAGGGTGGTGCGGCGGAGATGACGCTCGCGTAGGCATTGCGCGCGTCGAGCCTGCGGGTATGAACGACCGCCGCGCCCGCGACCAGGACGAGGATCGCCGCGGCGGCGAGTGCCGGACGGGCCATCTCGGCGAGCGCGGACCACCATCGCTCGACCTGCGCGCCACGCGCAACGTGTGCGAGGATGCGGGCCTCCAGCGCGGACCAGTACCCGGGATCGCTCGGCGCGGCGTAGTGCGCGCGGAGGGTCTCGGTGAGCTCGTGGTCGCTCGGCGTCCAACGATTATTCGTCATGGCGTACTCCTGATGTTCTGCAGAAGCCGGCGGAGGGTGGCGCGGGCGTGATGGAGATCGGAACGGGCGGTGCCTTCGGGGATCCCGAGCGTGCGCCCGATCTCCCCATGGGTGAAGCCTTCCACGTCGTGCAGGACGATCACGGCGCGCTGTCGATCCGTGAGGTGCAGCAGCGCTTTCCTGAGCCGCTCGCGCAGCTCGCCCGACTCTGCCGGATCGCGAAACGGGAGTGCGATGTTGTCGGGCAGCTCGTCGGCATCGCGGACCTTCCGCCGGCGCACGAGATCGAGCGCGGCGTTCGCCATGATCCGGTACAGCCACGCCCCGAATGGCTGGTCGGGGCGAAACCGGTCGAGCGCGCGGTGCGCGTGAAGGAACCCTTCCTGCACCGCGTCCTCTGCGTCCTCGTGTGAGAGCACGATGGCGCGGACGACACTGTACGCCCTCCGCTGGTGCAGCCGGACGAGCGCGGAGAACGCCTCGTCCGACCCACGCTGCGCCGCGATCACGATCGCACGCTCCGTCGTCGCCCCGTCAATCGGTGCGGGCATTGACGGAGTCTCCGGCGTCCTGGTCGCGAGCATGGCCATAGCTGAGTGACGTCATTGCTTCTACGGGGAGCGGGAGCGGACTGTTGACCGCTCAGCCGGCGGCTGGCGTCCCGGCGAGACCGAGCGCGTCAGCGCAGCCTCGCATGGCCGAGATCACGAAGTCGATGTGCTCGTCCAGGTCGACTCCGAGGTCGGCCGCGCCGGCGACGACTTCCTCCCGGTTCACACCTCGGGCGAACGCCTTGTCCTTCATCTTCTTGCGTACCGAGCGCGCGTCGACCTCGTGCACGCTCCGTGACGGGCGCACGAGCGCGGTGGCCGTGACGAGCCCAGTGAGCTCGTCGACGGCATACAGGGTCTTGGCCAGCCGCGTCACGCGCGGCACACCCGTGTAGTTGCCGTGCCCGAGGATGGCTTCGAGGATGTCTTCCGGCCACCCGCGCGCGCGGAGGATTCGCACTCCCTCGGATGGGTGCTCCTCGGTCGGCGAGTGCGCGCCGTTGGGAAAGCGCTCGTAGTCGAAGTCGTGGACGAGACCCGTGAGTCCCCAGCGCTCGGGATCCTCACCGAACCTCGTGGCGTAGGCGCGCATCGCGGCCTCCACGGAGAGCATGTGCTTGCGCAGCGAGTCACTGGCGGTGTACTCGTGGACGAGCGCGAGGGTTTCCTCTCGGGAAGGAAGCATGGGGCGTTCGCGGGTGAGGACGCGCGGCGGCGTATTGCGGTCGGCGAGGGCGGTCGGACAGGATTACACGTGCCCAGGCGATCCGCTTCTACTGAGAATACCCGGTCCGGCACCCGTCCGCTTGGGAAGGGGCCATTCCTGCGTACCGTTCGCCGGCGCAGCGGCGGCGACGAGGGACGTTTCCCGTTCAGCGTCGCGGCAATCCGAACGCTCGAGGCGCTCGACCTCCAACGGCCGGTCACCCTCTTCGTGGGCGAGAACGGCTCGGGGAAATCCACCGTCCTGGAAGCGATCGCGGCGGCGGCGCGGCTGCCCACCGTCGGCAGCGACGAGATACAAACCGACGGCACTCTGGCCGCGCAGCGAGAGCTCGCCGACGCCCTCCAGCTCGTGTGGTCGCGGCGCACCACGCGCGGATTCTTTCTCCGGGCCGAGGACTTCTTCGGCTTCACCAAGCGGCTGGCCGTGATGCGCGCCGAGCTGCTGGCGCGGATCGCCGAGATCGAGGTGGAGTACGCCGACCGCTCGACGTACGCGAAGGGGCTGGCGGCCGGACCAGCGCGGGCCTCGCTCGGGGCACTGGAGTCGAAATACGGCGTGGACCTCGACGCCAACTCGCACGGGCAGAGCTTCCTGCACCTGTTCCGGTCCCGCTTCGTGCCGGGCGGGCTCTATCTGCTCGACGAGCCCGAAGCTCCGCTGAGTCCTCAGAGCCAGCTCGGACTGATGGCGATGATCGCCGACATGGTGGCGGAGGACGCCCAGTTCGTCATCGCGACGCACTCGCCCCTGCTGCTGGCGTACCCGGGGGCGGGGATCGTGTCGTTCGACGAAGTGCCGGTTCGGTTCGTCGAGTACGCGGAGCTGGATAGC
>JBJMNN010000134.1:0-9380 GCA_045804245.1 Gemmatimonadaceae bacterium
AAGGTGACCGGCACCGAGGCACTCACCGTGAACCTGGACGGCGAGACCACGCAATCCCTGGTGTGCGACTACCGCGCACGACGGGCCGACCTGATGGTTCACGTACTGCACCTGCCCGGCGAGGAGCCGGAGATCGACGCGGAGTAAGCCGCGCCGGAAAGCGCGAACCCCCGGCATCCTCACGGATGCCGGGGGTTCGCGCTTTGGAGATCGAATACCGGTTACTTGCAGAGCCGCCTGGACTGCGCGTCGATGTACTGCTGCGCCTGCGGCACCGCGCCCATGATCTGCCCCGCGGCTTCCGGGCTCACCGAGCCGCCGCCGGGCATGTTGGTGCTGACGATCGTGAGCAGGGCCTCAGCCGAACGCGCGTCGGCGCACTTCCAGTTCTTTCCCTGCTGCAGCGACGGCGAAAGCGCCTGATAGGCCGAGACGGCGAGGAAGAACTTCGCGTTGGCGCTGGGGTTGATCTCGTCCGACGCCTGGAGGAGCTTGATCGCCTTCTGGAAATCCTCCGGCTTCTTGGACGCCACGCCAGCCTTGTAGGCGGTGCTGCCGAGACCGAGCAGGAACTGCGCGTCGCGTTCCTTGTTCGTCGGGTCGGCGGTGACGTCTGCCTTCACGGCGGTGATCGCCTCGTCGAGCTTGCCCGTATCGACGTTCATCTGGGCGAGCAGCAGGTTGGCCCCAGGCGCCTTCGGATCGAGCTCGAGACCCTTTCGAAGCGACTGGATGGCCGCGTCGAGCTGGCCGGCCTTCCGCTCGTTCTGCGCCTTGAGCAGGTAGAGCTGTGCGTTGCGCGGGTACTTCGCGATCGCCTGCGCCGCGGCTTCGGCAGCCTTGCCGAACGCGCTGTCCGAGGCGTAATCGGAGATCAGGCGCTGATAGTAGCCCGAGTCGGCAGCCGTCGGATCGGCGGCGACGTATGCCTGACCGGCCGCGATCGCGGCCTTCCAGTCCTGCGCTGCGCGTAGCACGAGCCAGCGGGTCCGCATGTATTGCGGGTCGCCGGGGTTCGCCTTGACGACGCTGTCGATGATCGGGACGGCCTGCTTCGCCTTTCCGCCGGAGACGAGCGTGGCGATCACCTGATCGACCAGCGCCGCGTTGGTCGGATCGGCCTGCATGAGCGCGATCAGCGTCTCCGTCTGCTTCGCTTCATCCTTCTGCGCCTCGTACACGCCGAACCGCAGCCGGAGCGCCATCGTGCTCTTCGGATCGATCGTCGTGATGGCGTTGGTCACGGCGAGCACGGAGTCCTTCCACGGCTTGCTGTTCGAATCCGGCCCGGTCTTCCAGGACTGATACGCATTGGCGAGGCAGAGTCGCGCGATCGTCGCCTTCTGGTAGCTACCGATCGCCTTGCGCGCCGACGCTGCGGCGGCATCGACCTTCTGGGCGCGGAGGTTGCTCTCGCACTCCTGCACGGCGGGAATCTGTTTGCGCGCCTGATCGTACTCGCGGACGATCTGCTTCGCGACATCACCGAGATTGCTGCTCTCGACGCTCACGAGCGGCTGGGAGAGTGCGACGTCGCGCGGGAGGAAGAGACGTGCCGTGACGCGGTAGCCTGCGCCGGTCTTCCGGACCTCGCCGTCGATCACCTCGTCGCCGCGGACGAGCTTCGCGAGCTCCTTGATGTCGTTGGCGCTGAGGGCCGAATCCGGCCGGTAGCCCGACGCCACCAGCGTGTTGTCGATGTCCTTCTTGGACACCGGCATGAGCTGGCGGATGTTGAAGTCGGATTGAATGCGATTGCGGATCTCGTCCGCGAGCTTGACGCCGGCGTCCGGCTCGCCACGGAACGTCGTGACGACGGCTCTCTTCGTGTCCGGCCCCGGCCCCTGCGGCCGCATCTGTGCGCCGAGCACGGACGGGGCAGCCAACGCGGACAGCGCAGCCGCGAGTCCGGCAGCCGAGAGCGCAGAACGATGTGAAACCTTCACAGTCGTAACCTCCAAAGCGTTACCAAAGGGTACACCGACTTGCCGCGCAGGGTCCGCTAATCGCGCCCGGGCGAGCTCACTGCATGGGCGAAGAGGGACTCGAACCCCCGACATCCTGCGTGTAAGGCAGGCGCTCTGACCAACTGAGCTATTCGCCCGGAACGATGGCGCGAGCGAAGCCCCGCCGGCCGCGCTCGCCTGCCGTCCTTCTATTGTGAATGGGTCGGCGCGCCCGCCCCTACTTCAAAATCGCGATGGGCACGAGGACACAATAGCCCAGCACGAGCAAAATCGGTGCGACCGTGGTTCCGCCACGCGCCAGATCGGCGAATCCGAGCAAAATCGCAGCGATCGCGAGCCCCCACCACAACGAGGGCCGTGCCTGAGCCGTTGAATCCGTTTGCGCCATGAGCGAGAAGGGTACGCGGGCCTCGACGGAGTGTCAAGCAACGGTGCCGTCGCGCTTTACGGCTCATCGTCGCGACGTCTCGGGCGCTCCGCCGACGGTTCCGGCGCGACGTTCTCGGACGTCTCGGCAGGCGCCGGCGGCGCGGCGTCGGGGCCGAGAAGGATGGCCATGATCGACTCGCGCTCCGCACGCTCGGCGGCAGCATCGGCGGCCAGCATGTCGCGCAGCCGGCGGCGGTCACGGGCGCGTCGGGCGACGAAGAAGGGGAGCAGCGCGAGACCGGTGACGAGGAACACGAGCGTCAGATCGGCGAACAGGGCGAGCGCCCCATAGCGCCGGCGCACTCGTGTCTGGAACTCGCGCTCGAAGCCGCTCAGCGTGATGCCGAAGGCCTGGCGCACCGCGGCGTCGAGGCTCTTCCCCGATTCCCAATACCGGAACAACAGCGTGAGCCCGCGCTCCGGATCGAGCGACGCCATCTCTGCCACCGCGCGGTAGCTCAGCGCGTATGCGGACTGCGCCGCGGTCGCGCCTTCGTTGAAGCTCGATTCGAGCTGATCGAACGTCGGCGTGCCGCGCAGCGCGAGCGCGACGTTGGTCGCGAGCACATCGTCGCGGCGCCACTCGCGTGCCGCCACGCTCGCGTAGCCCTCGTCGAACCAGCGCGGCGGGCGATCGCCCAATCGCTCGTGCAGCGCGAGGTGCGCGAGCTCGTGTCGCAGCGTTTCGAGCGGATCACCCGCCTCCGATCCCGCCGCGCGCCCCTGAATGATCACGCGGCGCGACTGCGGGAAGGCGAGCGCGACACCCCATTCCGGCGCACCGGGACCGGCCCATTGCCGGAAGCGGCGCGCGTCCGGTGCGATGGCGATCAGCACGCGCTCGCCCGGACGCGGGAGCCAGGGGAAGCTGTCGGTGCGCGCGGCCCCGGTGACGAGCGACCGCGCGAGCCGCTCGTCCTGCGGGAAGTACACCGCGGTGAACCGGCCGGCATCGAGTCGTTCGGGAGCGTCGTCCTGCGCGCGTGCGGGGCGGGCAGCGAGCAGCAGGAGAACGAGCGACGCAACCGCGCGCCGCCGCCGGCGACCGATGGCTACGGCTGCCCGCCCTGCTCCACGGTCTGCAACGCTTCGGCGCAACGCTTTCCCCACGGGTTGAACTTGTTCGCCGCGAACCCGTCGCGCCACGTCCGCATCGCGTCGTCGCGCTGTCCGTTGAACCAGAACGCGCGCCCGAGCTCGTAGTACGCCTCGATCAGATTCGGGCCGAGCGCGAGCGACTTCTGGAAGAACGTCTGGGCGTCCTCGAACATGTCCCGCTCGAGGTACACCAGTCCCAGATAGAAGTGCGCGTACAGCGTCGCCTTGCGATCGTTGTCCAGACGGATCGCCTTGGACAGGTGCTCGATCGCTTCGCCGAAGATTCCCTTCTTCAGACAGATGTAGCCGACGTTGATGCGTGCGAGCGCGTTGCCTGGCTCGCGCATCAGCACTTTCTGGAACTGCATCAGGGCGTCGTCGTACTTCTCCTGGAGCATCTGCGACCAGCCGAGCAGCGATTCGGCCTGCGGATCGTTGGGTGCGAGCTGCAGGGCTTTGGTGAGCGAGTCTTCCGCGCCGGCGTAGTCGCCGAGCGAGATCCGGCTCCATCCCTTCTCCATGAACGTCGACGCGCCGATGTGGTCCGCGACGACGGGCCGCTCCGCGCTGAACGCGGGGGCCGTGGACATCTTGAGATTCTTCCACTTCTCCACGAGGGTCTTCGCCTCGTCCTTGAGCGACGTCAGCTCGGCGATGTCGCTCTCGAGACCCTTCCCCAGCGCGATGAGCTCTCCGCGGAGCGCGTCACGCTCCTGCACGGCATCCAGTGCATCCAACCGCGCCGCGAGCGCGCTGACGCGCTCGCGATACGCGGTGCCCAGCTCACCCATTCGCCAGGGCCTCGGTGCCGGCGCGGTCGAGCGCGATGCGCTCGGTGGACGAGAGCAGCCGCTCGACGTCGAGGAAGATCACGAGCCGTTCCGCCATGCGGACGATTCCCTTGAGGTACTCCCCCGCGAGGCCGCGGAAGAGGCGCGGTGGCGGCGCGACCGCCGCCGGATCGAACGTCGTGACCGCGGTGACGGCGTCGACGACGGCGCCGATCCACTCACCGTCGCTGTGCAGTATGAGAATGCGTGTCTCGTTCCGCACCTCGGCTTCGTCCATCTCGAACCGGCGCCGCAGATTGACGATCGGCACCACGCGCCCCTGGTAGTCGATGACGCCCTCGATGTAATCAGGCATGTCGGGCACCGAGGTGGGCGCCGTGTAGCGCAGCACGCGCTCGACGGAGAAGATGTCGGCGGCGAAGAGATCGTCGCCGAGCCGGAAGGTGACGAGCTTGTTCGCCTCGATTTTCATGCGAGCTCCGGAATGGGCGTGGCCTGGCACGCCGCGATGAGCGCCTCGGCGTCGACGAGCGCGACGATGCCGCTGCCGTTGCGCGCCACGCCGAGCACGAGACTGTCGCTGCCGTCGATGCCCGGCGCATCGCGCAGCTGCGTGAGGTCGAGCGTCGTGACGTCGTCCACGTCGTCGATCGCGAGCGCGAACCGGCCGCGGTTCGAGCGGAAGATGAGCGCGGCGCCCTTGCTCACCGCGGCGACGCCGAGCGCGTCGTCCGGGGAGAACACGGGGGTGAGTGTGTCGCGCACGGTGATGACGCCGAGCATGGCGGGGGGCATCTCGGGCACGTGGTGCGGCTCGACGAGGTCGATCGCCTCCTCGACGCAGAGCAGCTCGACGGCGAACCGCTCGTTGCCGACGCGGAACATCAGAAGCTCGACGAGCCCGGCGTGACTGCGCGCGCGCTCGCGCAGCGACCGGCGCGGACCACGGTGCTGCGCGTACGCGTCGTCGTCCCAGCGATCGTCGTACAGGTCGTCCTCGTCCTCTTCGTCATCCTCATCGCCGATCGAGAGCGCGGCGCGCCGGATGTCGGGCTGGCTCGCCCGCGCGATCGCCACCGCGCTCTTCGGCTCCGGCTTCGCGACGCTCTCCGCCGCCGCCTCGGCCTCGGCCTCGGCGAGCTCACGGGCGTGCGCGGCCGCGGCACGCGCCTCGACTTCGGCCAGCGTCGCCGCGACGTCGACTTCGGCGGATGACGGCGCGTCCGATGGCGCGCGCGTCGCCTTGACGGGCGCCGAGACACGGCGCGGCCTCGCGGCGCGTACGCGCGCCGGTTTCGGCGTGGGCGTGGCTACCGCGTCGGAATCCGGCGTGGAAGGATTGGTGTCGGTGGGCTTCTTCTTCATTCCTGTCAGAGTATCGGCACCGGAGCGCCGGAGGACGCGTGCCGCTACTGCGCCTCATTCACGACGAGCAGGAGGGCCCCGCGTTACGCCGGTTCACGCCCGCACGGCCCGTTCGGCGAGCATCGAGACAATCGTCGGCGCGACGGAGGGCAGCCCGACGATCATCTCCGCGCCCGCACGTTTGAGGGCCGCCTGCGGCATGCCGTAGATCGTGGAGGTCGCGCGGTCCTGGACGATCCCCGCTCCACCAGCCGTCCGGATGGCGCGAAGGCCCTCTGCCCCGTCCTTGCCCATTCCAGTGAGCACGACGCCGATGCTCGAGGAGCCGAACTGCTCGGCCACGGATTCGAACAGGTGGTCGGCCGACGGACGCACGCCGTGCATCGCCGGCCCCTCGTCCAGCGCGATCGTCCACGCGCCCGGGCCACTCCCCACGACGCGCATGTGCAGTCCGCCCGGCGCGAGATACACACGGTTCACCACGACCGGCTCGCCGTGCTCGGCCTCGGTCACGCGCAGCTCGCTCATGCCGTCGATCCGGTTGGCGAGGCTGCGCGTGAAGCCCGGCGGCATGTGCTGCACGACGAGCACCGCGGCGAGCAGGTCGCCCGGCAGCGCGGGGATCACCTCGGCCAGCGCGCGCGGTCCTCCCGTGGAGCACGCGATGGCCACGGCGACCGTGGCGTCGCTGCGAGAGCGCACGACCGGCGGCTGGGTGACGAAGCGAGGGCGCGCGAGCAGCTGCACCCCCTCGAGGTTGACCTCCATCGCGGCGCGCAGCGCATCGAGCAGCGTCGCGGCGACGGTGGACAGATCGTGGCTGCCGACACCCGTCGGCTTGCGGACGAAATCCACCGCGCCGAGCTCCAGGCAGCGCAGCGTGAGGTCGACGCCCCCCTGCGTGGCCGCAGCGCTCAGCATCACGACGGCGCGCGGTGTCTCGGACATGATGTAGCCGAGTGTCTGCACGCCGTCGAGCTCGGGCATCTCGACGTCGAGCGTCACGATATCCGGGGCGAGCGCGTGGATCTGGCGCAGCGCGTCGTGACCGTTGCGCGCCGTGCCGACGACGCGGAACTCGCCCGAGCCGTCGATGATCTCACCGATGACGCGGCGCATGAACGCGCTGTCGTCGACGACCAGCACCGTCGCGGGACGGCTAGAGGACACGATCTCCCTTCTTGAGCGACCGCACCTCGACGCGGCCGTCGCTCAAGTGGAAATAGACGCTGCGGCCGTAGTCGAGTCCCGTGTCTTCGGCGACGAGGGGGATGTTGGCCCTGGCGAGCGCCTCGCGGGTCGCGACGATATTGCGCTCCCCGACGTTGATCCCCGTCCCGTTGACGAGCTGGCCGAACATGCTCGCGCCACCGGCGATCTTGGCGCAGACGCGCGCCGTCGACGCCATGCCGAGCCGGCGCATCTCGTCGAGCATGATCGGCACGATTGTCTCGGGGAACTTCGCGGGGTTCGACGTCTCGCGCGACATCGACATGTTCGGCAGCAGGATGTGCGCGAGTCCGCCGGTGCGCGTGTCCTTGTCGTACAGCACGATGGCGACGCACGACCCCAGCCCGATCGTGGCGATGACGTCATTGCCACGCCGGACCGCATAGTCGGCGACCTTGACGCGAACGTCGGCGAGAAGGCTGGTCACAGGGGCCGGAAGATGCGCTCGCGGCCATCCACGGGCGCGAATCGGCTGCGTGCGGCGCCGAGCAGGGTCTCGACCTTTCCGAGCACCAGGAAGCCTGTGGGTGCGAGCGCGTCACGGAACTTCTGGAACAGACGCTCCTGCGTCTCGCGATCGAAGTAGATGAGCACGTTGCGGCAGCAGATGAGATGATGCTGGCCCGGCGGTGCCTCCTCGGCGAGGAGGTCACGACGCTCGAAGCGCACCATGCGGCGCACCTCGGACACGATGGTGAACGGCGGCGCGGGTGCGAAGTAGCGGTCGCGCAGCTCTGCCGGCGTCTCGCTGAAGTCGCTCTCCTCGAACGCGCCGCAGGCCGCGGCGTCGAGCGACCGCGCGTCGATGTCGCTGCCGAGCACCTGGACCCGGCGCTCGGCGACGGTCGCGGCGCCGAAGCGTTCGGCGTGATGGTGGAACAGGGCGGCGAGCGAGTACGGCTCCTCGCCCGACGAGCAGCCCGCGCTCCACACGCTCAGCACCGGATCCGGAAGCGACCACAGGGCGGGCACCACCTGCTCGCGCATCACCGCGTAGGTCTCCCAGTTCCGGAACAGCTTCGTCACGTTGATCGTGAGCGCGTCAAGGAGCTTGTCGTACTCGTGCTGGTCGGTGTCGAGCACGCGCGCGTAGTCCGCGTAGGTGTGTACGCCGCGCGCGCGCATGCGCACGGCGATGCGGCGCCGCAGGCACTTGTCCTTGTAGCTCGCGCAGCCGAAGCCGCGATCGCGCGCGATCTTGGCCGTGAGCGCCATGAAGGCGGCGTCGGAGAGGTCCGGAGCGGCGATCACAGGACCTGTCGCACCGCGTCGAGGTTCGTGCGCACGATCGCGTTATTCGGATCGAGCGCGAGCGCCTGCTCCCAGCACCGCACCGCCTCGTCGCGCTCCTGCCGCTTGAACCGGATGTTGCCGAGCTTCAGGTACACGTCGTCGCCGAGCTGAGGATTGAGCTTCACGGCGCGCTGCAGACTCTCCAGCGCGTCGTCGTAGCGCGCGCCACGATAGTGCAGGTCGCCGAGATTCTTGTGCAGCTGGGCGAGCCCGGCGTCCTCGAGCACGCCGCGCTCGCCGATCTGCAATGCATCGGGATACTGGCCGCGCCGCTCGTGGACCGCGGCGAGATTGTTGAACAGCGCGGCGGCGTGCGGGTGCGCAGCAATCCCTTCTTGTAGGAGCGTCACCGCGCGATCGAGATCGCCGAGGAGCGCGGCGGTCAGCGCGGCGTAGTGGTACCACGCCGCGGTCGGCGGCTTCGTGCCGAACAGCGGGCGGGCCACCTGGAGCGCCTGATCGGCGCCGACGACGTCACCGGTGCGCAGCGCGATCACGCCGACCGAGGTCTGGATCCGCGGGTCTTTCGCGCCGCCGCGGCGCACCGCCTCGTCGAGCGACTTGTGCGCCTCGTCGTAGCGGCCAAGGCGCTCGAGCGCGTAGGCGAGGTTGTGCAGCGCCGACGCGCGGGCGCCCGGCTGGGCGACGCACTCGGTGAACGCCTGCACCGCCTCTTCCCACTTTCCCTGCCGCGACAGCGCGAGCCCGATGTAGAACCGCGACGAGGCATCGTGCTCGCGCAGCTCGGCGACGCGGCGGAACTCGCGCATCGCCTCGTCCAGCATGCCGGTCTTGTAGAACGCGACGCCGAGGTTGCGGTGCTCGTCGACGCGCGCTTCGCTCACCGCCGGCTCAGCGGCCTTCGTGCGGCCCACCCGGTGCGCGAAGCCGGCCGTGACCAGGCCGTAGATCGACTTGCCGACGTCGAACTCGCCGAGCCCCGAATCGTCGATGACGGTCGCCACGTCGCGGCGGCCGTCCAGCAGCCCGGCGACGATCTCCTGCTCCTGCGTCAGCTCGACCTCGCTCTCCTCGACCTTCTTGCGGTCGAAGTCGAACACGAGATCGAAGCTCGGGATCTTCTTCTCGATCAGGCTCCACTCGTCGACGCGGCGCGCACCCTCGAGCAGCAGCGACTCGGGATTGATCGAGACGAGGTAGTCCTGCTCCTCGGGCTTCACGTCGCCCTCGAAGTTGAACGTGCCCG
>JBJMNN010000135.1:0-8002 GCA_045804245.1 Gemmatimonadaceae bacterium
ATGCGCAAACCGCATCGCGCATCACCATACCAGATTCATCACCAACGCCACCGCGAGTCCCGTCAGCCCGACGATCAGCTCCATCATGCTCCACGTGAGCAGCGTCTCACGGATCGTCGCGTTGAAGTATTCCTTGAACATCCAGAAGCCGCTGTCGTTGAAATGCGAGAACATCAGGCTGCCGGCACCGGTCGCGAGCACCATCAGCTCCGGATGGACGCTGCTCTGCGCGACCATCGGTGACAGCACCCCCGCCGCCGTCATCCCCGCCACCGTCGCCGAGCCGATCGAGGCGCGCAGCAGCGCGGCGACGCCGAACGCCAGGATGAGCGGGTTGACGTGGATCTGCGCCGCCTGGTGCGTGATGTAGTCCGACACGCCTCCATCGCGCAGGACCTGCGAGAACGCTCCCCCCGCGGCGATGATGAGCAGGATCCCGGCGATGCTCGCGACGCCGCCCTGTATGCTCCGCATCAGCGAGTCCATCGAGCGGCCGCGCCGCACGCCGAGCACGTACAGGGCGAAGAGCACGGCGATCATCAGCGCGATGTTCGGGTTGCCGAAGAACTTGAGCCCCGTGACGAGGAGCTGGAGCGTGCGCTGCGGCACGGCCGCGGCGAGCTGCGCGCCGTACTCCAGCTTCGCCGGATCGATCGACGCCGTGCCGAGACTGATGTCGACGATCGCGTTGGTGAGCATGAGGATCACGGGCACCAGCGCCGTCACCACACTCACTCCGAATCCCGGCAGCGCCGAACGCTCGAGCGGAGCGGCGCGCACGAGTCCCACGGGCGGCGTGAGCGCTCGGATGCGCAGCACTCGGCTGAATACGATGCCGCCCAGCAGCGCGGCGGGGATCGCGGCGATGAGGCCCACGAGCAGCGTCTGGTTGACGTCGGCGTGGTACAGCAGGGTGAGGAACGTCGGCGCGGGGTGCGGCGGCGTGAAGCCGTGGGTCACCGAGAGCGCGGCCGCGAGCGGCAGCCCGACGTAGACGAGCGGCAGCCCCGTCGTCAGCGCCACCGTGTAGACCAGCGGGATGAGGACGAGAAACCCGGCGTTGTAGTGCATCGCGATCCCGACGAGCAGTCCGGTCGTCGCCATCGCGAACTGGATGTGCCTCCGCCCCGTGATGTCGATGAACCGCGTCGCGATCGCCTGCGCCGCGCCGCTCTCGTCGAGCAGGCGGCCGAGCATCGCACCGAACACGAGCATCAGCGCCACGCCGCCCATCGTGTTGCCGACCCCCTTGAGGATCGACTGCAGCGCACTCAACAGGTCCATGCCATTGAGCAGGGCCACGACGAGCGACGTGAGGATCAGCGCGAGAAACGCATCGAGCTTCACGACGAGCATGAGCACGAGCATGAGCGCGACGCCGACGACGACCCAGAGGAGCGGCATTGCTGTGACTTGGTTGGATGGGGGTGGTTCGAACGCCGCCGTCGCAAGCCGGCGGCAATCTGCCGGCTCTGTCCGAATCCGCCAGGGTCCTCTAGCTTCGACGGCTCGCAGCACAACTGGACCGCAGGTCCTTATTCGGAGGCCTCCAATGACACTCACTCGTCGCTCCGGGATCGCGCTCGCCATCGCCGGCTCGGTGCTCATGCTCGCCGCCTCGGCACCGCGCGTCGTCTCACCAGGCTACACCTACAGGATGCGCATCTCCGGCCAGGCCACTGACGCAAGCGGCAAGGCCAAGGATTTCGTCGTCATGTCGGGTCGCGCGACGGTGACGGCGAAGAACGGTCGGCTCGACATCGAAGAGGCCTCGAAGGAGCGCGGCGCGATGGGCGAGAAGGGCGGCTACTTCCTCTACGACCAGACGTCGATGATGATGGTGTCCCCCAAGGACAAGCAGATCCTCAAGTTCACCTTCGACGACCTCGAGAAGGGGATGTCAGCGTTCTCGTCGAACGCACCGGGCATGCGCATCGCGGTCTCCGACGTCGCCGTGAACTTCGAGAAGCTCGGTCCCGGCGAGCCGCTGGTCGGCCTGTCGACGACGAAGTACCGCATCACGCAAGACTTCAAAATCGCGATGAAGATGGCGTTCATGAATCGCAACAGCACGGAGCACATCGTCCAGGACTACTGGATGGCCGACCAGAAAAACGGCTTCGCGAATCCCTTCGCGCGCATGGGCAACATGCGCCCCGTCGGCGGTGGCGCGTTCGCCGAACTGATGACGAAATCCGCCGAGGCCACCGCGAAGATGGGGAATGGCATCCCGGTGAAGACACTCACCACGACCACGTCGACGAGCGACAAGGGCGAGCGGACGACGAGCGTCACTACGATGGAAGTGACGGAGCTGAAGGCCGGCGACGTCGACGACGCGCTGTTCGTCCCGCCCGCCGATTATCAGGTGATGGACATGAGTGCGCAGATGAAGGCGATGTCCGGGCAGGCCAGGCCAGCACAGCCCAACCAGCCCGACGCGGTCGCGTCGCCGCAGGCCGACAGCAGCCCATCCATGAAGGAGGCGGCCAAGAAGACGGCGGAGGAAGCCGCCAAGGAAGCTGCCGCGCAGAAGGTGAAGAAGGGACTCGGCGGGCTGCTTCGGAGGCCGTAACCCGGCGGTCCGCTACACTGCCACCACGTTCGGCCGCCGCCGCATCCCCGCGTACAGCAGCGCCATGCCGATGAGCGCCACGCCCACGGCTGCCGTCGCCGCCTGCGCGGCACCGGCGACGCTCGTCGCGCGCACGCTCGCGTCCCAGTGCGCCCAGATCACCGCGGTGAGCACGACTCCCAGTGCGATCAGGACTCCGCCCGCGGTCACCAGCGGCCGCGACACGCTGCTCGTGTCGAGCACCGCGTCCACGTCCGCCATCTTGAAGTCGCGGCCGAGCACGAGCCAGAAGATCAGAAGGCTGAGCGGATGCATCAGCCCGGCCCACACGAACACCACGCTCTGGTTGCCCACCCACTGGATCGACATCGCGGCGAGCAGCGTGAGGAACATCCCGCCGAGCCCTCCCGTCGTCGCGCCGAGGCCGACGACGGAGCCGGTCACCTTCGACGGGAAGAGATCCGTCGCCGACGTGAACAGGTTCGCCGACCACGCCTGGTGCGCCGCCGTGACGACGCTCAGCAGCACGAGGCAGAGCGCGAAGCTGTCGGTGTAGTACGCGAGGATGGCGAACGGTGCACACACGGCGGCGATTCCCATCGCCGCGTAGCGCGCCGTCGCGATGCGCCAACCGCGCTTGATCAGGAACCCCGACAGCCACCCGCCCGCGATGGAACCCAGGCTTGCCGCCGTATAGATGCCGGTCAGCAGATAGGCGCTGCCGAGGATGTTCTGCCCGCGCTCCTTGGCGAGGTACGACGGCAGCCAGTACAGGTAGAACCACCACACCGGATCGGTGAGCAGCTTGGCGAGCAGGAAGGGCCAGATCTGCTTGAACCTCAGCAGCGTGGTCCAGTGCAGCCTGAGCTTCTCCTGGCTCTGCGCCTGGTCCGACCGGATGTGCGCCAGCTCCTCGGCCGACAGGTTCGGGTGGTCCTCCGGTGCATGGAACCCGATCTGCCAGAAGATCAGCCAGATGAACCCGATGGCGCCGATGGCGATGAACGCGAACTGCCAGCCGAACGACTCGGCGATCAGCACGGTGATGAACGAGACCATCACACCGACGTTCGTCCCCGAGTTGAACAGGCCGGTCGCCAGCGCGCGTTCTCGCTGCGGGAACCACTGCCCGATCGCCTTGATCGACGCCGGGAAGTTCCCCGCCTCCGCCGCCCCGAGGAAGAACCGCGCGACGGCGAACCCCACCGTCCCGCGCGCCAGGGCCGTGAGCATCGACATCGTCGACCACGCGATGAGGGCCAGCGCGAGCCCGAACTTCACTCCCATCGAATCCATCACGCGCCCGGCGATCGATGGGAACGCCGCGTAGGCCGCCGTGAAGGCGAACTGGATCCAGCCGTAATCGGCTTCGCTCCAGTTCATCTTCTGCTCGAGCAACGTCTTGAGGACGCTCAGCGACTGCCGGTCGACGTAGTTGATCGTCGTCGCGAGGAACAGCAGGCCACAGATCCACCAACGGAGTCCGCGGATGGTGCGCCGTCCGGCGTTCGGTGCTGTCACGGGAGCCCGCTCTGATGCCATGAGGATATTGTTCGCTTAAAAAACGTGAGCGGAAAGCAAGAGTCTGCCCCGGTCAGGGTCAAGATCGGAATGTGCTCTCCGGCGTTCGCATTGCGATAGAGCAGAACGGCGCCTCATCTTGCGTGGCCGCGCGCCCGCGCGGCCACGCGCTCGTCCATCGTCAGCCTCTCGCGTCCATGTGTGCTCCTCGCTTTCGGCCGTCGGCTCGTACGCTGACCGCTGGTGCTGCTCTCCTCCTCACGGCGGCCTGTTCGCCGCGTCCCTCGCGAAGCCTCGACACCGTCGTCCCCGTCGCGACGACCGCCACGAATGCCGCGAGCGCCTGCGCCCTCCCCGCCGCGCCCGCAGGCAGCCGCGTGCTCGTCTTCTCGCGCACCAAGGGCTTCCGCCACGCCTCGATCCCCGACGGCATCGCCGCGGTGCAGGCGCTCGGCGCCGCGCATGGCTTCGCCGTGGAGGCGACCGAGGATGCTACGGCCTTCACCGACCAGTCGCTGAACCGGTTCGCCGCCGTGGTGTTCATGTCGACGACGGGTGACGTGCTGGACAGCGCACAGCAAGAGGCCTTCCAGCGTTATATCCGCTCCGGACACGGCTACGTGGGTGTGCACTCGGCGACGGACACCGAGTACGACTGGCCGTGGTATGGCCGGCTCGTCGGCGCCTACTTCAAGCGCCACCCGGCGGTGCAGGACGCGAAGCTCGACGTGCGCGACCGCACTCACCTGGCCACCAAATGCCTCCCCGTGGAGTGGCGCCGCCGCGACGAGTGGTACGACTTCCGGGCCGCTCCGCCGGCCGACGCGACGATCCTGCTCACGATCGACGAGACGTCGTATTCGGGTGGGACGATGGGCGCCGTCCACCCGATGGCATGGTCGCACACCTTCGACGGCGGTCGCGCGTTCTATACGGAGCTCGGACACACGCCGGAGAGCTACAAGGACCAGTTGTACCTCGATCATCTCGCGGGCGGCATACTCTGGGCAATCGGGCGCGGCCGCTGAGCGGTGCCGATCTCCGTCGGAGTGGTCGGGACGGGCTGGGTGGGCGCGAGCGTCGCGATCTCGACGCTGCACGGAGGATTCGCCAGCGAGCTGCTGCTCGCCGATGCGCGGCGCGAGGTCGCCGAGGGTGAGGCGATGGACCTCGCGCACGGCGCCTCGTTCTACACGACCGCTTCGGTTCGTGCGGTTCCGATCGACGACATGCTCGACACCGACGCGCTGGTCGTCGCGGCGGGGCGCGGGGGCAAACCGAACGAATCGCGGCTCGATCTCCTGCGCGACAACGCCAGGATCCTGCGCGACCTCGGCGCGAAGCTGCGCGGATATCGCGGGCTCGTCGTCGTCGTGAGCAATCCGGTCGACGTGCTGACGTACGTCGTCGCCGAGAGCTCGGGGCTGCCTCCCGAGCGAGTGATCGGCACCGGCACGATGCTCGACACCGCGCGGCTGCGGCAGGTGCTCGGCCACGAGCTGCGCGTCGATCCGCATTCGGTGCACGCGCAGGTCGTCGGCGAGCATGGCGACTCCGAGGTCGTGCTCTGGTCGAGCGCCCACGTGGGCGGCACGCCGCTGCGCGAATGGCGCGGCTGGTCGCCCGAGCGCGAGCAGCCGATCGCCACCGAGGTGCGGACGGCGGCGTACGAGATCATCAAGCGGAAGGGCGCGACGAACCATGCGATCGGGCTGACGACCGCCGCACTGCTGCGCTCGGCGCTGCGCGGTGAGCGTCGCGTGCTCACCGTGTCGCGGGTGCAGACGGGCGCGCTCGGGCTGCGCGACGTCGCGCTCTCGCTGCCGACCGTCGTCGACGTGGGGGGTGCGGTGGATGTGATCCGCGCGAAGCTCGACGACGTCGAGCGCCAGGGGCTGGACCGCTCGGCCGACGTGCTGCGCAACGCGATCGCCTCGTTGCGCGAGTGACGTCGGCCCCGCGCGTCGGCGGGAGACCGCTTCGCATCCTCGCCATCTCGGGCAGCCTGCGTGCGCGCTCGTCGAACACGTCGCTCCTGCGGCTCGCGATCGAGCTAGCACAGGACGACGTGGAGATCGGGATGTACGACGGCCTCGCGTCGCTCCCGCACTTCAATCCGGACGACGACGTCGATACGCCGCCCGCGCCCGTGCTCGATCTTCGCGCGCGCGTCGGCGACGCCGACGGGCTGCTGTTCTGTAGCCCCGAGTACGCGCACGGCGTGCCCGGCTCGCTGAAGAACGCGCTCGACTGGCTCGTCGCGAGCGTCGAGCTGCCGCACAAGCCGGTGGCGCTGCTCAACGCGTCGTCGTGGGCGACCCATGCGCAGGCGTCGCTCGTCGAGACGCTCACTGTGATGAGCACGCGCATCGTGCACGATGCGTCCATCACCATCCCCGTGGCACGCGGCGACGTCGACGCCGACGGCAGGATCGAGAACGCCGAGATCGGGCGGGCGGTGCGTGCCGCGCTCGACACGTTCGCCGAGGCGATCAGGTCGGCCACGGACTGACCTCGCGCACCGCGTTGTGTCCACGCGCGCCGATTCATACACTGTGCCGTTACGACTACTTCAACGTTGACGAGGACGGGGGACGTTTCTTCATCACGTCCACCTCGCCGTACCAACGCGCTCGTTCCACGGCATCGGCGGCTTCGACGTCTCCTTCCCGCTTGCCGCGCCGAGGATCGCGATCTGTGCGACCGATGGCGCGAGGCGGGGCTCGCGATGGTGTACTGCGACGACGCCGTCGTGCACCACGCCCATGCGCTCGGGCTGCACAGCTTCTGTCGCCAGCACTTCAACTACGGGCGCGGGGCGTTCCACCTGCACTGCGCGCGGGCGAGGCGTGACGAGCGTCCGCTGCGCGTCGAGCCGCCGAATTTCTACTCGCGACTCGTCGGGTATCCGTTCGGGCGCGGCGAGGGAGCGCGCGCAGTCCCGCTCTCCGCGCTCATGGCGCTCTCGCAGGGCGTCTACGTGGTCGGCTACGTCACCGAGCGGGTCAGAAGCCGAGCCCCTTCGTCAGGGTACGCACCCGCATGAGCTGGTGGTTCACCGTCATGTAGAGGGTGGACCCGTCGCCGCCGAACGCGCAGTTCGCCACCAGGTCGCCGGGAACGATCGTGCCGAGGTGCTTCCCCGTTGGCGACAGCACGAGAATGCCGCCGGGCCCCGTGGCGAAGATGTTCCCCTTCGCGTCGACCTTCAGTCCGTCGAGCCCGCCCTTGAGCCCCTGCTGCACGCGGGCGCGCGCGTCGTAGAACGTGCGCCCCTGCCCCGTGCTGCCGTCCGCGTTCACGGGATACGCCCAGATGTACGGGTTCTTGTCGTCCGAGACCGCGACGTAGAGCGTGCGCGCGTCGGGTGAGAGTCCGATGCCGTTCGGAAAGGTGAGGTCGCGCGTGACGACGGAGAGCTGGCCGCCGGCGGACAGCCGGTACACGCCGTTGAACGGCAACTCCTTCGCGGGATCGGCGTTGCCACCGCGCAGCCCGTACGACGGATCGGTGAAGTAGAGATCACCATTCGGCGCCCACACGAGGTCGTTCGGGCTGTTGAACCGCTTCCCCTCGAACCGGTCGACGACGACCGTGCGCGTGAACAGCGAGTCGTTCCAGCGCGAGATGCCGCGGTTGCCGTGGTCGGCCACGACGAGCATCCCCTTCGCGTCGAAGGTGAGCCCGTTGCTGCCGAGCTCTCGTCCGGGCGGGGTGGTGCCCGTGCTGTATCCCGCCGGTCGCATGTAGATGGAAAGCCCTTCCCCCTCCTTCCATCGGTAGACCGTGTTCCTCGGGATGTCGCTGAACAGCAGGTAGCCGCCGCCCTTGTGCCAGACCGGGCCTTCGGTCCAGTCGAACCCCTCCGCGAGCTTCTCGACCTGCGCATCGCGTGGCACCAGCGCG
>JBJMNN010000136.1:0-7582 GCA_045804245.1 Gemmatimonadaceae bacterium
GGATCAGGCGGGAACGCACGTGCAGATTGGGAGTGCGTTCTCGTACTACTGACCTTTGGGACGGGCTCGTCGCGCCGGGGATTTCACGCGGAGGGCGCGGAGGTGCGCGGAGGCGCGGAGAACTGCTCTCAGGGTCGAGCACTCTGCGCCGGCGCAGCGTCCCTCTCCATCCACAGCTCCAAACAGAAGGGCTATGGGGTCGGCATTCAACCGGTCGTGGCGCCCCGGCGTTTCAAAGTGCTCCGCACCTCCGCGATCCTCCGCGCCCTCCGCGTGAAAACCCAGGCGAGACGAACCTCAGCGCACCGGATTTTCCCCGGGAGGATCGGAGAAGCCGATCAGCTAAGATGATTCACGTGGAGGAGTGAGCGGCCGGACGGCGTGTAGTCGTTGACCACACGCTCGATACCATCCTTCATCCTCTCGGCGCCGAAATTCAGCAGAAGTCCAACGCGGAGATTGGTCAGCCGGAGGTAGGTGAGCAGCTGCTTCGCATATACCGGCGTGACGCGCTCCACCGACTTCAACTCGATGATCACGCACTTCTCCACGAGCAGGTCGGCGCGGAATGCGTCTTCGACGTCGATCCCGTTATACGAGACGCGGATGAGGCGCTGCCGTTCCACTTGCAGGCCACGCCGGCGCAGCTCGCACGCGAGCAGAGCTTCGTACAGCGACTCGAGGAGTCCCGGACCGGGATTCCGATGGATCCCCACTGCCGCATCGACAATTGCTCCGGTGATGTCGTCGAGCTCCACCTGCGCGCCTCCGCGTGTCGTCTCTCCGCGTGAAATCCCCGGCGCGACGAGCCCGTCCCAAAGGTCAGTAGTACGAGAACGCACTCCCAATCTGCACGTGCGTTCCCGCCTGATCCCCATTCGTGATCGTCAGGTCGCCACGCTTCGTCAACGGTCGCCCGGCGTCGTCGTACGCGTACGTGTAATCGACCGCGTAGTTCAATCCATCCCCGGTCCGGATCTCGCGTCGAGGGTTCCCCTTCTGCAGCTGCACGGCGGGTAGCAGCACGAAGTGGTCGAAGAAGTCGTCGTGGATCAGGCCGAAGCCGTCGACGTTGATCCCGCTGTCGTACTGCTCGAACCGCGTGACGCTCGTCGTCTCGTCCTGCAATCCGTCGATGCGTAGACGGTGCTCGGAGAGCTCGCGCAGGTTGCCGTCGTCGTAGTACGCCAGTGAGATGGTCTTCTCGATCACGAGCTCGTTGGCGATGAGCTTGTCGCGCTCCACGCCGGTGAGCTTCTCACCGTCGTACGTGTAGACGACCACCGTGTACGTCACCCCGTTCGCGTCGACGTAGCGCACGCCCGCGACTCGGCCGACCTCGTCGTAGGCGTAGACGATCCGATCGTGGTTCACGAGGTTGTTGTTCTGCATCTGCCTGATCCGGCCGCCGAGGTAGCTCACGTCGTAGCTGGTGAGCCCGGAGGCGTAGGAGACGCCGGTCACCATCCCCGCCGCGTTGTAGTCGAAGTGGTAGAAGGGCGACGGCAGCCGGTCGATCACGACGTCCTTGAGCAGCACCTTCGCGGGCGGCGGTGGCGGCGGTGGTGGCGGCGATCCCGGATCGGTGATCGCCGAATCGCTGCCGCACGCCGTCGCCGTCACGAATGCCGCGACGAGCAGGGCGAGCCTCCACTGCCTTCCGAACGTGTTCATCGACTTGCTTCCTCGCGCTTTCCGTTACGCCGGCGAGCTCGGGGGGCCGGCACGTCCCCACACCATTACGGGCGCGAGTGGCGATTTTCTTCCCGGTGGCCGTCGCCCTCTCCCCTCGCCGGGGTCCGGCGCATACCCTAGATCACCACCAAGAACGCGCCGCACCCGCACCACAGCCCGCCTCACCTCGTGCCGTCACGCGCGCCTCACGCTGAACGTCCGTCGCAGGAGCCCGTTCAGCCCAGCGTGCTCCTGGTGGACGACCGTCCCGAGAACCTCCTCGCCTTCGAGGCGGTGCTCGAGCCGCTCGACGTGCGCCTCGTCCGCGCCAACGGCGCCGCCGAGGCGCTCGAGCACGTCACGCGCGAGGAGTTCGCCGTCATCGTCCTCGACGTGCAGATGCCGGGGATGAACGGTTACGAGGTCGCTCGGCGCATCAAGGCGATGGCGCCGCCGCGCCTGACGCCGATCATCTTCGTCACCGCGCTCGACCGCGACCGGCGGCAGGTGAACGCGGGCTACGAGTCCGGCGCGGTCGACTACCTCTTCAAGCCGCTCGAGCCCGACATCCTCCGGCAGAAGGTCGCCGCCTTCGTCCGCCTGTTCGAGGAGAAGGAGGCCGAGGCGGTGCGGCAGCGGAAGCGGTACGCCGACCTCACCGAGGCGGCGGCCCACCGCGCGGCGGCGCTGCTCGAGCGGATCAGCGACGCGTACGTCGCCATGGACCGCTCCTTCACCATAGCAGCGGTGAACGCGTCGGCCGAGCGAACGCTCGGACTCCGGCGAAAGGAGCTGGTGGGGCGCACGTTCTGGGACGTCCTCCCCGAGGCGGCGCAGGCCGAGCTGGTGCTGCAGCTCGGGCGCGTGCGGCGCGACGACGTGGACGTGCACTTCACGCACCGCTTCACCGGCGCCGATGGCGACATCCACGTCGAGGTGGACGCGTACCCGATGGAGGAAGATGGTATCGCGCTCTTCTGGCGCGACGTCACCGAACGCGTGCGCGCCGAGTCGGCGCTGCGCGAGAGTGAGACCCGCTACCGTACCCTGTTCGAGTCGATCGACGAGGGGTTCTGTATCGCCGAGGTGCTGTACGACGAGAATGGCGGGGCGGTCGACCTGCGCTACCTGGAGACGAACCCGGCGTTCGAACGACAGTCGGGATTTGCGAATGCGGTCGGCCAGACGGCGCGCCAGCTCGTGGGCCAGGTGGAGTCGTCGTGGTTCGAGCGTTACGGCCACGTCGTGCGCACCGGAGAGGCGGTGCGCTTCCAGAGCATGGCGGCGCGGATGCAGCGCTGGTACGACGTGTACGCCTTCCGCATCGGCCGGCCCGAGGACCACCACGTCGCCATCCTCTTCAGCGACGTCACCATCACGAAGAACGGGGAGCTGGAGCGCGACCAGCTGATCCGCGAGCTCGACGTCGAGCGCGCGCGGCTGGCCGACGTCTTCCGCCAGGCGCCGGTGGCCGTGGCGGTGCTGCGCGGACGCTCGGCGCACGAGCTGGTCTACGAGCTGGTGAACCCGCGCTACGTCGAGATGGTCCCGGGACGACGCTCGCCGGTCGGACGCCGCATCGGTGAGATGATCCCCGAGGCGCGAGAGGCGATCTTCGCGGCGCTGCAGCACGTGCTCGACACGGGGGAGCCATTCCTCGCGACGGACTACCTCGTTCCGCTCGACCGCGACGGCGACGGGATTCCCGAGGACTACTTCTTCAACTTCGTCTACCACCCGCTGGTCGAAGCCGACGGCTCGGTGGTCGGGGTGGTCGACGTCGGTACGGAGGTCACGGAGTCGGTGCGCGCGCGGCGCGAGGCCGAGCGCCTGCAGCACATCGCCGAGGCGGCGGAGCGGCGCCTCGCCTTCCTCGCCGAGGCGAGCGCGCGACTCGCCGGCTCGCTCGACGTCGAAGCGACGCTCGGCACGATCGCCGAGCTCGCGGTGCCGGCGCTCGCCGACTGGTGCTTCGTCGAGGTGCTCGAGAACGGACGCGTGCGACAGGCGGCGGTCGCGCACGTGCGACCGGAGATGATCCGCTTCGCCCGCGAGCTGATCTCGCGGTATCCGATCGACCTGAACTCGTCGTTCGGGACGGGCAAGGTGCTGCGGACGGGGGAGCCGGAGCTGGTGCCGGAGATCGCCGACGAGACGCTAGTGGCGGTGGCGCAGGACGCGGAGCACCTGCGGCTCCTCCGCTCGACGGGCCTCCGCTCGTCGATCTCGGTGCCGCTGATGGGCCAGAGTGGAAGCGCGGTCGCGGTGCTGTCGCTCGTGTCGGCGGACTCGGGGCGCCGCTACGGCGAGTCGGACCTCGCGATGGCGATGGAGGTGGCGCGCCGCGCCGGTGCCGCGCTGGCGAATGCGCGGCTGGTCGAAGCCGAGCGTGCGGCGCGGACCGAGGCGGAGCTGGCGAGCCGCACGAAGAGCGAGTTCCTGGCGACGATGAGCCACGAGTTGCGTACGCCGCTCAACGCGATCGCCGGCCACGTACAGCTGATCGAGATGGGGATTCACGGCCAAGTGAACGACGCGCAACGCGACGCGCTCGGCCGCATCGAACGCGCCCAGCGTCACCTCCTCGGCCTGATCAACGACGTGCTGAACTACTCGCGCATCGAGGCGGGGCGCGTGGAGTACGACCTCGAGCCGGTGCTGGTGCGCGACGTGTTCACCGACGTGCTGCCGATGGTGGAGGCGCAGGTCGGCGCGAAGTCGCTGACGCTCGAGCGGGTGCTCCCCGAGGACCACGGCACGGATCCCGTTCACGTATGGGCCGATCGGGACAAACTGGGGCAGATCCTGCTCAACATCCTCTCGAACGCGGTGAAGTACACGCCGGAGGGCGGGCGGATCACGGTGGCCGTCGCCGAGAACGACGGCCCGGCGCATGTGAAGGTGTGCATCATCGACACCGGCGTCGGCATCCCGCCGGACAAGCTCGACGCGGTGTTCGAGCCGTTCGTCCAGGTCCGCTCCGACTACACGCGCCAGGTGGAGGGCACGGGACTCGGCCTGGCGATCAGCCGGGATCTGGCCCGCGGCATGGGCGGCGACCTCCGCGTGACGAGCGAGCTCGGAGTCGGTTCGACGTTCGAGGTGGTGCTGCGGCGGGTGGTGACGGTGGCCGGCGGGCCGGTGGAGCGACGGTCGCGCCGAGAGCGGCGGATGGAGGCGGATCGGCGGAGTGGGGTGGACAGGAGAGATCCCAACCGATAGCGGCTCGGCCTATTGGTTCACGCGGAGTCACGGGGGTGCGGAGGACTGCCCTCGTTGGAGAGATCAGTGCGCCGCTGCCAAAAAGGGCTTCTAGGGTCGTGGCTGGAGAGGAGCGCTGCGCGGTGCACGAGTCTCGACCCCGAGGGCGGTTCTCTGCGCCTCTGCGCACCTCTGCGCCTCTGCGTGAAACTCCGGCGGCAGAGTCCTTCGCGCCGCGGTTTTCACGCAGAGGCGCAGAGTGGTGCGCCTGGATCGGCCACTCCCGCCGCGGTCCGCAGAGGCGCAGAGAACTGCACGTGGCGGAGAGATCTCTCCCCCGGGTCATCAAAGACTTTGAAGGTCGTGGATTGAGAGAATTTCCGCGCCGCTCCGAGCATCTCGACCCGGAGAGCGGTTCATCCGGCTTTTTCCGTCAGATCGCCGTTCCAGATCCGCGTTCCGTCGTTGGGGCGGTGAGGCTCGCTCCGTAGAGCGCCTCGGCGAAGGTGACGCGTCCTTCGGGGTCGAGCTTCATCCGCTCGCAGGCGCGCGTGCGCCGCGCGTCGAGCTCGGCCACGTAGAGCACCACGAGCTCGCCGGCCTCGTCGTCCCACAGCACACGCTCGACGGTGAAGTGCAGATGTCGGATGCGAGCCAGCGCACGCTCCCAGTACGCGCGCAGCGCTGGCTTGCCGCGGAGCTCCGGCGTGCCGACGACGTCCGCGGCGACGGGGCTGAGGAAGGTCACGTCGTCGACGAAGTGGGCGAGCACGGCGTCGATGTCGCGCGCGTTCCAGGCACGGGCCCACTCGGCGCCGCGCGCCCGTGCATCGTCATGTGTCATCGTCATCGAGCCACGTGCTCCGGGGAGAGGTGCGAACGGTCTCATTGAACGGCCGTCGGAGTGATCGCGCAACCACAGGACTATACGATCAGCGCGCCACATCGCCGTGATCAGTTCGTCACACCGCCTCGTCTCAGTCCGTCGACATCCGAGGCGCGTCGCAGCTCCTTGAACGGAGCTTGCAGATGAGTCAGTCTCGCTCACGCCTGGCGGCACAACCGTGCCACACGCCCTTCGCGACATCATCACGCACTACGGTGCACTGGTCGTCGCCCTCGCGATGATCGCCGAAGGGTGCGGCGTCCCCGTGCCGGCCGAGACAACCCTCGTCACGGCGGCGGCGCTCGCGGCGCGCGGCAAGCTCTCGATCTGGGCGATCGCGCTGGGGGGCGCGATCGGCGGGATCATCGGCGGAGCGACCGGCTACTGGATCGGCGCGAAGGGAGGCCTTCGGCTCGTGCGCCGATATGGCGCGAAGATGCGCATCGACGAGGTGAAGCTCGATCGCGCGCGCGAGTTCTTCGCGCGACGCGGGCTCGTGGCGGTGTTCCTGTGCCGGTTCATCGGCTTCGTGCGGATCGTCGTGCCGATGGTCGCCGGCGTGGCCCACATGCCGTTCGCGCGCTTCTTCGCGGCGAATGCGGCAGGCGCGATCGTGGCGGCGATCGGCTACGTCGCGCTCGGCTGGTTCTTCGGACGAGACCTGCGCGTGCTCGAGCACCATCTCACGCTGACGACGATCGTGGCGGTCGGGCTGATCATCGCGTGGGTGGTGGTGCGGCGGATGCGCGGGAGCTCCGCTACGGCGTCTTCGTAGCTGCACGTCGACAGCGGTCAGTGGTACGTCGATCCGCTTCGCGGTAGTCCCGCCGTTCTGGACGATCCGCTCCGCATGCTCTACCCTCATGATGTGCCGCGCCGACGATTCAGGCGCGATACGCCATCGCGCCGCCAACCACTGAGACGATGCACAGACGCGAGTTCCTCTCGCTCACCGCCGGAAGCGCGCTCCTTTCACATCTTCCGGATACAGAGTCGCGCGCGACTGAAGACGCAGCGGTGCCGGGAGCGGACCCTGGAGCGCGAGCTCGCACCGAGCCACACGAAATTCTTCCAGGCGTCTGGAAGCTCACGCTCGGCAAGCCGGAGAGGATCACCCCGGTCTCGACCCGCCGTTATCCGCCGAACGCCGCCGCGCTCGCGGCCCTGCCACCAGCGGGCGTACTCCCGATCGAAGTGGTCGGCGACGCGACGCCGCGCGGCTTTCTCCTGCGCCTGCCCCTGACCCCGTACGAGATGGTGTACGGGCTCGGCCTGCAGCTCCAGTCGTTCATCCAGCGCGGCCTGAAGAAGAAGCTCCGCGTGAACGCCGACCCTGTCGTGGACTCGGGTGACTCACACGCGCCGGTGCCGTTCTACGTCACGACGCGCGGCTACGGCGTGCTGATCGACACCGCGCGCTACGCGACGGTGTACGCGGGGAACAAGCAGCGAAAGGCGTCGAGCGCCGCGGCCGCGGCGCACCCGCAGGAGCCCGCGACGGAATCAACGGCGACGAACGTGCTCCCCGCTGCGTACGGGCGATATCGTTTCCAGGACGCGAGCGAGGTGCTCGTGGAGATCCCCGAGGCCGAGGGGGTCGACGTGTACGTCTTTGCGGGCCCCACGCTGCGGCTCGCCGTGCAGCGCTACAACCTCTTCTCAGGCGGTGGTGCCCTGCCCCCGCGGTGGGGACTCGGCGTCTGGTACCGCTGCGAGCGCGACTTCGGGCAGGCGGACGTGGAGAAGCTCGCCGCCGAGTTCCGCGAACGACGCATGCCGTGCGATGTGATCGGTCTCGAGCCGGGCTGGCAGACGCAGGCC
>JBJMNN010000137.1:0-25897 GCA_045804245.1 Gemmatimonadaceae bacterium
CGGCGTCGCGACAGCTTCAGCTTCGTCTGGGACTGGCTCAAGATCCTCACGATCTCGATCGCGCTGTTCTTCGTGCTGAAGACCTTCGTCGTCGAGGCGTTCAAGATCCCCAGTGGCAGCATGGAGCGGACGCTGCTCGTCGGGGACTTTCTCCTCGTGAACAAGGTCGTCTACGGCGCTGAGCTGCCGCTTGTGAGCAAGCGGCTCCCGGGGCTGCGGCGCCCGACGCGCGGCGACGTGATCGTGTTCGAGTGGCCGAAGGATCGGAGCAAGAATTTCGTGAAGCGGCTCGTCGGCTTGCCGGGGGATACGCTGGCCATGCGCGACGGTATCCTCATCCGGAACGGCGTCGCGCTGGCCGAGCCGTACGTGTCGCATTCTGATCCGGAAGCCGACCCCGTGTGGGAGGAATTCCGATGGCAGAGCAACTTCCTCGTGAAGACCGCCGGGGCCGCTGTCGCGTATCATCCGTCGCGAAACAACTGGGGTCCGTTGGTCGTCCCTGAAGCACAGTACTTCGTCCTCGGCGACAACCGGGACAACTCGCTCGACAGCCGCTACTGGGGCTTCGTCCCCGACTCGCTGCTGCGCGGCCGACCCGAGGTGGTGTACTTCAGCTTCGCGCCGGATTCTGCCAACGACTTCGCGTGGCTGACCCACGTCCGGTGGACGCGGCTCGGCGAGCGCGTGCACTAGGACCGCTTCACTCCGTCCCGTAGGACGACATTCCCCCTCCGCCTCGACACCGTCGGATCGCGGAGCCGCTGCAGCCCTGGAACCACCGCATGGCCACCACTCCGAACCACAAGAAATCGTCGTTCGAAGAGGGCTCGCTCGATCAGTACCTGCGCGACATCAGCATCTATCCGCTCATCACGCGGGAAGACGAGGTCGCGCTCGCGCAGCGCATTCGCCAGGGTGACCAGGACGCGCTCGACAAGCTCGTGCGCTCGAACCTGCGATTCGTCGTCAGCGTCGCGAAAAAGTATCAGAATCAGGGCGTCTCGCTCTCCGATCTGATCAACGAGGGCAACCTCGGCCTCATTCGCGCGGCGCACAAGTTCGACGAGACGAAGGGGATCAAGTTCATCTCGTACGCCGTGTGGTGGATCCGGCAGGCGATCCTTCAGGCGCTGGCCGAGCAGAGCCGCATCGTGCGCGTGCCGCTCAACCGCGCCGGAACGTTGCATCGGATCGGAAAGCGCGCGAGCATGCTCCTGCAGGAGCTCGGACGCGAGGCGACGCACGCGGAGATCGCCGAGGGGATGGACATCACGGAGGAAGAGGTCGCGAAGACGATGTCGATCTCGCAGACCCACCTCTCGCTGGATGCGCCACTGACGCCCGGCGAGGACAACAAGCTCCTCGACTACCTGCCGGACAACCTGAACCCGACGCCGGACGAGCAGACGTTCGAGAAGGCGCTCACCGAGAGCATCGAGGAAGCGCTCGCCCATCTGAAGGAGCGCGAGTCGAAGATCCTGCGACTCTACTTCGGACTGGACGGCGAAGAGCCGATGACGCTGGAGCAGATCGGTTCACTGCTCGGGATCACGCGGGAGCGGGTGAGGCAGATCAAGGAGAAAGCGTTGAGCAGACTGCGGCACGTGTCGCGGGCGCGCGCGTTGGAGTCGTATTTAGGGTAGCTGCGCGGACCGCGCCGAACGACGTTATCGGTTATCGGTTATCGGTTTTCGGCCGGCTCTGAGACACATTCCGAGCTGGCCGAACTCGTTGGATGAGACGTGTCAGCATGCGTTGCACCGTGCGCGTGCAGAGTTCTGCACTGCGGTGGTCTACATCGCTCATGAAGCCGGACCGACGCGCGAGTCGAAGTTGGAATTCGAGTTCCATCGCCGACCCGAGAGCGATCAGAAGAAATCGCGACAACTCGCCCTCGCCTCCTCGCCCGCATCCCTCCGCGATGTTGCTGCCGATCGAAACCACGGCCCTGCGCATCTGCTGCGCAAGGCCGAATTGCTCGTATGACGGTAAACTGCGCGCCAGACGATACACGAGCAGCGCCAGTTCTTCCGCCTCCATGAACACTCGGAGGTTTCTCGGATCTTGCATTCCAAAATGCTGTGGGAAACTCTGCCGGCCGCCATCATCCTTCCCGTGCGGAGACAGGCAAGTAGCTTCCTGAGGTCGGCCGAAAACCGACCACTGACAACCGACTACCGCATTCCCATGCCTCCCCTCGCCTCGTTCGACGTCACCACCGGCGTCGACCTCCAGGAAGTCGACAACGCCGTCAATCAGGCGCAGAAGGAGATCGCGCAGCGATACGACTTCAAGGGGTCCAAGGCGTCGATCGAGTTCAAGCGCGCGGAGGGGCTGCTCGTGCTCGTCGCCGACAGCGACTTTCAGATGACGGCGCTGTTCGACGTCGTGCAGACGAAGCTGATCAAGCGGGGCGTGTCGGTGAAGAATCTCGACGTGGGCGAGTTGAAGCAGGCCGGTGGCGACACGGTGCGGCGCGATGTGAAGCTGAAGATGGAGCTCGACGCCGAGACGGCGAAGAAGGTCGCCGCGACGATCAAGGAGGCGAAGCTCAAGAAGGTGCAGGCGGCGATCCAGGGGGAGCAGGTGCGCGTGAGCGGACCCTCGCGCGACGATCTGCAGGAGGTGATGGCGCTGCTGCGCAGCAAGGACTTCGGCGTCGAGCTCAAGTTCGGCAACTACCGCTAGTCGTCGGCACGCGCACCCTCGCGCTGGTACGTACGATCCTCCCAACCGGGCGAGCACGTGGCGTGTCGAAGTCGCCGCAGCTCGGCTGAGTGCTCGGCCACCGCACGCAGCGCGCGCGACTCGCCCGCGTTCCACGAGCGCCACGCGCCCGCGGACTGTCGTCGCTCCATGGTTCGCGACGCCGGCCCCCACGAGTGGAGCAGGCGCGACGCCGCCGCGCAGTGCGCGTCGGCATCGAACGGTTCGCGGCGCTCGCGCTCGGTCGGTACGGCGAGCGTGGCGCGCACGGCGAGTGGAACCGCGTCGCCGCTCAGGCTCGCGAGATAGGGGAGGTCCAGTCGAGCCGTCGCGGTCGGCGACGCGGCGCGCGCGAGGTTGACGCGCGCCACGATGACATCGGGCGCGGCGAGGTGCATCCCGATCAGCAGCGTCAGCGCCGACACGATGCTTCCGGCGACGAATGGGCGCCCCCGTCCGCGAAGCACCGTCGCGGCGAGCAGTGCCAGCACGATCGCGAGCCATCCCATGAACACGAGCGTGTAGAGCCGCTCGGTGGTGAGCCCGTAGTACTGCACGTACAGCCGCATGCGGAGCGCCGCGGACACGATGATCGCGCCGAGCAGCGCCACGACGGGAAGTGACAGCAGCGTGTGGCGGCGCGTAAGCGATGGCTCGGGTGCGAGCGCGGCGCGCGTCGCCAGCAGCAATGGCACGACGAGCGCGACCACCCACACCATCTGGAAGAAGCCCTGTCGTGCGTACTGCGCGGCGGTGAGACCGGTGGTCGCGCGCAGGAAGCGCTCGCCGCCGAAGAACCACCCGAGCTGCGTGAGCACGTATGCGCCGAACAGCACGGTGAGGGTGCCCAACGCCGTGGTGAGGTCGAGGGAGCCGAGCGTGATCGGGAACCCATCCCGCGCGCGCCGCGACGCCGGCGATTCCACGAGCGCGCCGTACGCCCAGCCTCCGGCGATCCACGCGCAGACGCCGATCAGAAATACGTGCGAGGCGATCGTCGCGACGTCGAGTTCGGGGAGCGAGACGAGGCTGGCGAAGATTGGGTCGGCACTCCGGAGGAGCGAGCCGAAGACGAGCAGGAGCGCCGCCACGATGAGCGTGAGGCGCAGCCCGGTGCGTGCGCGTCCGAGCGCGCCCGCGCGTCGTTCGCCGGCGAACAGCTCCCGCAGTGCGAGCGGTACGATGCCGCGCGCGGTGGCGAGCACGATGGCGAATCCGGTCCAGAGCGTGTCTCGCAGCCGTGGCGCGACGAGCGCCAGCGCCGGGTCGCGAAGCGCGACGGCGGCGAGCCCGAGGACGCCCATCGTTGCGATGAGGTCGACGAACCGGAGCTCATCGGCGTCCCGCCAGGCGAGGCAGGACGCGAGGAGCACGGCGACGCCGAGCCACACGGCCGCCTCCCTCGGAACCCTCCGCCCGGCACTCCACGTCAACGAGAGGGCGGCCAGGGCGAGGACGGCGACCCAGATCGCGAGGCCGGGCCCGGGCGGTCCCTCGCGCAGGAGGGCATCGCCGGAGAGCCCGAGCAGGGCAGCCTGCCAGAGCAGCGTGCGGGCAGGCGGAGCGTCGGGCCGCACGAGGGAGCGAGGGGTCGCGGCAGCCGCGCGCTCGCGGTCGCTCGTCGCGAGCCCAGGGTCGGCGGATATCGGCATGAAAAGGACTTTACAATGCAAAGTAGCGGAGCGCAAGCCCCGCGTCGGTCGACGAGTGGACTATCTTGGGACGAACACCACCTCGCTCGCGTTCCGTGTGCGTCGCCCACGGCGCGCGGTGCCTGCCCGCCTCCGTCGGACCAGCATGAAAGTCGGCTTCATCACACTCGGCTGCGACAAGAACACGGTCGACAGCGAGCGCTATCTCGCGCAGCTCGCGGATCGTGGCGCGGAATACACGGACGATCTCGCGGACGCCGAGGTGATCGTCATCAACACGTGCGGCTTCATCGATGCGGCGAAGAAGGAATCGCTCGACGCGATCGTGGAGGCCGGGCGCATGAAGGACGACGGCCGCTGCCAGGCGGTGGTGGCCGTGGGATGCATGGTCCAGCGTCACAAGGAGGAGCTCGCCCAGGCGCTCCCCGAAGTGGACCTCTTCCTCGGCTCCTCGGAGATGGAGCAGCTGCTGCCGGAGCTCGAGGCGCGCGGCCTCATCCACGACCAGCCGGTAGCGCATCCGGGCGTGCGCTTGTTCACCGGCGACGTCCGGCACATCCGCTACCTGAAGGTGAGCGAGGGCTGCGATCACGGCTGCGCCTTCTGCGCCATTCCGCTGATGCGCGGCAAGCACCGCTCGTTCGCCCTCGACGAGGTGGTACGCGAGGCGCAGCTGCTCGAGGCACAGGGCGCGCGCGAGGTGAACCTCGTCGCGCAGGACCTGGCACACTACGGTCGCGATCGGCGCGATGGCTTCACGCTGCCGGAGCTCCTCGAGTCGCTCGTGCGCGAAACGGGCATTCCCTGGCTGCGCATGCTCTATCTGTACAGCTCGGGGATCACGCCTCGACTGCTCGAGGTGATGGCGCGGGAATCCCGCATCCTGCCGTACCTCGACATGCCGATGCAGCACGCGTCGGACGCCGTGCTGGCACGGATGCGACGTCCCGAACGCCAGCGCACGATTCGCGACCGGGTGCGCACGGTCCGTGAGGTCGTTCCGGACATCGCGATCCGCACCACGTGCATCGTCGGCTTTCCCGGCGAGACCGACGAGGACTTCAGTCAACTGATGGGCTTCCTCGAGGAGATCCAGTTCGAACGCGTCGGTGCGTTCACGTACTCGCCACAGGAGGGGACGCGCGCCGCCACGATGGCCGACGACGTGCCCGAATCGCTGAAACGGCAGCGGCTGGAACGGCTCCAGGAGCTGCAACGGCAGATCACCGCCGAGCGCTACGAGCGCTTCGTCGGGCGAACGGCGCGGACGATGGTGGACCGCATCGTCGATGGTGAAGCCCAGGCGCGCACGGTGTGGCAGGCCGACGACGTGGACGGGGTGACGCTGCTCGACGGCGCCGAACGCCTCGAGCCCGGCACCATCGTCGACGCGGTGATCGAAGGGGTCGAGGAAGACGTCGACTTTCGCGCTACGCTGCTGCGCATAGTCGACCGGCCGGGATCGGCGCCGACGCCGCGCGCGCGATCTCTCCCCGTGATCGGCATCAGCATCGGGAGCTTCGGGCGATGACCGACATCGTCACGGCGCGCGAGACGTCGCGCTCGCGGGCGCTCATGGTGCGGGCGCGCGAGCTGTTCCCGGGCGGAGTCAGCTCGCCGGTGCGCGCCTTCGGCGGCGTCGGTGGCGAGCCGTTCGTCGTCGAGCGTGGAGCAGGGGCGCGCATCTGGGACGTCGACGGGAACGAGTACCTCGACTATGTGCTCTCGTGGGGACCGCTGGTGCTCGGTCACGCGCCGGCGATGGTGCTCGATGCGCTGCGCGAGACGATGGAGCGCGGTACGAGCTTCGGCATCCCGACGGGGCTCGAGCTGACGCTCGCCGAGCTCGTTCGAGCGCGCATGCCGCACGTCGAGATGCTGCGCTTCGTCTCGAGCGGCACCGAGGCGACGATGAGCGCACTGCGCGTCGCGCGCGCGCGCACGGGTCGCGATCTCCTGCTCAAGTTCGACGGCTGCTATCACGGCCACGCCGACAGCTTCCTCGTTCGCGCCGGCTCGGGAGTCGCGACGCTCGGTCTCCCCAACTCGCCGGGCGTGCCGGCGGCGCTCGCCGCTCTGACGCTCACGGCGCCGTTCAACGACGTCGCCGCGGTGGAAGCGCTGATGCGCCAGCACGCCGATCGCGTCGCGGCGATCATCGTCGAGCCGGTGATCGGTAATGCGGGATTCATCCCGCCCGATCCCGCGTTTCTTCCCGCATTGCGTCGCATCGCCGACGAGCACGCCGCGCTGCTGATCTTCGACGAGGTCATGACGGGCTTCCGCATCGCACCCGGCGGCGCATCAGAGCGCTTCGGCGTGACGGCGGACCTCACGACGCTCGGCAAGGTGATCGGTGGGGGCCTGCCGGTCGCGGCGTACGGCGGCCGGCGCGACCTCATGTCGCAGGTGGCGCCCGAAGGGCCGGTGTATCAGGCGGGTACATTGTCCGGGAACCCGCTGGCGATGGCGGCCGGTATCGCCACGCTGACGGCGCTGACGCCGGCGCTGCACGACTGCATCGCCCAGCGGACGCGCGCACTCGTGGAAGGACTGCGCGGTATCGCCGCGCGACAGGGTGTGCCGTTCGCCGCCGATTGTGCGGGCTCGATGTTCGGCTTCTTCTTCCGCGCCGAGCCGGTCCGCTCGTTCGCCGACGCGCGCACATCGGACGTCGCGCTCTTCAAGCGGTTCTTCCACGCGGCGCTCGCGCGCGGCGTGTATCTGGCGCCGTCGCCCTACGAAGCGGGATTCACCTCCGCCGCGCACGGCGATGCCGAGATCGCGCTCACGCTCGAGAAGCTGGATGCCGCGCTGGCCGAGGCGCGCGCATAGCCTCCGCCGCGGCGCGACGCTCGCGCTGGCGGTAGCGGGGTTCGTGGCGGCATGCACGACCGCGAGGCGTCGCACCGGAACGACCACCGTCGCGTCGGGGGGCGACGTCGACCGGCCGGCGCGCAATTCGCGCAATGCGTCGGACCGCACCGTGCGCATCCTGCTCGCATCGAAGCAGTCGTCGGTGCGCGTGACGGCTGCCGGTGGCTGGCGGATGTTCGCGCCCGACGGCGTGACCTTCGTCGCCGTTCCCGATCCCGGTGAGCACTGGCTCCTCGAGCAGGAAGGCCGGCTCGTCAGCGCGCGGCGCGAGGACTCGCGCGCCGTGCCGTTGCGCGAAACGCCGATCGTCGTGCGCCCGCTCGATCCCGGCGGTACGATCGCATTCAACGGCCGACACTGGCGCGGCGAGCTGCTCGTCAGCGTGAGCGACGAGGGACTGATCGTCGTCAACCGCCTGCGCATGGACGACTACCTGCGTGGGGTGGTGCCGCTGGAGATCGGCACGACGTCGTCGGGCGACGTCGCCGCAGTGGAGGCGCAGGCCGTGACGGCGCGGAGCTACGCGGTCACTCGGCTCGGCGGCTCGCTTCGCGGCTACGACATGACGGCGACGACGCAGGACCAGGTCTACGGCGGCGCCGACGCGGAGACGCAGGTTGGAAACGCATCCGTGGACGCGACGGAGGGACTCGTGCTTCTGTACGGAGGCAGCGTCGTCAATGCGCCGTATCACGCGAACTGCGGCGGCAGCACGGCAGCGCCGCAGGATTCGTGGCGCGCCTCCGCGGAGCCGTACCTGCAGCGCGTCAGCGACCAGATCCCCGGCACGAATCGCTACTATTGCGATCAGGCGCCGCGATTCCGCTGGACGCGCACCTTCGGCGCCGACGAGCTTCGCGATGCGGTCGCGCGCTACGTGCGCGCGCTTCCTGGCGGCGCGGGAGGGATCGGTGCGGTGACGAACGTCACCGTCTCGGCGGTGACGCCTGCCGGCCGCGTCGCCACGTTGACGGTGGACACCGATCGCGGGCGGTGGTCGCTGCGCGGCAACGAGATTCGCGCGGCGTTGCGCTCGACTGCTGGCGAGTTGCTGTACAGCACCTATTTTTCCGTCGACGTCGTCCCCGGCCGCGCCGGCGTGGAGCGGTTGATCCTGAAGGGGGGCGGCAACGGGCACGGCGTGGGCATGTGCCAGAGCGGCGCGATCGGACGAGCGCGCGCGGGCCAGGACTTCCGCACGATCCTTCGCACCTACTATCCCGGCACAACGGTTGGCACGATCCAGTGATCCGCAGATAGCCACCGCGCCGCTGCGCATCGGCGTCGTCGGCGCGGGCGCCATCGCGCAGGTCGCTCATCTCCCCGTGCTGTCGAAGATGCGCGGCGTCGAGCTGATCGCGCTGTGCGACAACGATCGGCCGAAGGCCCGCGCACTCGCCGACCGATTCGGCATCCCGGACGCGTATACCGACATCGAGGATCTGCTCGAGGCCGAAGGGCTCGAAGCCGTGGCGATCACGACGCCCAACCATCTGCACGAGCCGCACGCGCTGAGCGCGATCGCGGCGGGGATGGACGTGCTGTGCGAGCGGCCGATGGCGATGACGGCACGCGGCGCGGAGCGGATCCTCAACGCCGCCGCGCGCGGCGGGCGCAAAGTGCTCGTGGCGAACAACCACCGGTTCCGCAGCGACGTGCAGGCGTTGTCGGGATTCCTCCGGGGCAACGAGCTCGGGAAGCTCACCGGCATCCGCGCCGGCGCGTATCACCATCGCCGCGCCGAACCGGGGTGGCGCCAGCGACGCGCCGAGTCGGGAGGCGGCGCGTTCTTCGAGTACGGGCTTCCGCTGCTCGACCTTGCGCTCTGGCTCGCGGACTCGCCGGAGCCGGAGCGAGTCGTGGCGCACATGGAGCGCGGGGTGGGGAAGAACGCGGTCGAGGAGTCGATGCTCGTGCAGGTGCGCTGCGCGAACGGCTCGGTGTTCAACTTCGACGTCGTCGGCGCCTACATCGGCGAGGAGGAGCGCTGGTGGTTCGAGACGCTCTCGACGCGAGGAAGCACCAGGCTCGCGCCGCTGCGCGTCGTGAAGGAACTGCACGGACGACCGACGGACGTGTCGCCTCGCGGCGCGGCGGCACGGGAGAGCGCCTTCATCCAGTCGTATCGTGCAGAGCTCGCGCACTTCGCCGCGGTGATCGCCGGCGGGGCGGACTACGAGGCGCCCGCCGACCAGGTGCTGCTGCATCGAGTCGTCGAGGCGATCTACAAGTCGGCCGAAGAGGAGAAGGAGATCCGCTTGTGAGGCCCGGGTTGGGCCAGCGGCTGGGGCGAGCGATCGGCGGTGCGATGCTCGCGCTGATCGCCGGCCTGGGCACCGCGGACGCGCAGGCGCCCACGTCACCGACGCCTCCACCCGAGTTGCGCGCGCCGGCCGCGAGCGACGATCTCGACATCCTGCTCCTGACGTTCGGTCTGGGGCAGGAGGTGTTCGAGCGCTTCGGACACAACGCGATCTGGGTGCACGATCGGGCGACTGGTACCGACTCGACGTACGATTGGGGAAACTTCAGCTTCCGGCAGCCCGGCTTCATTCGCCGGTTCCTCACCGGCGACACGCGCTACAGCATGGAAGGAAGGGATGCCAACGCGATGGTCGAGTACTATCGCAGCTTGGGTCGCCCGATCACGGTGCAGCGGCTCAATCTCGCGCCGCAGCAGAAGCGCGCGCTGCGCGACTTCCTCCGCTGGAATGCGCTCGAGGAGAACAAGTACTACCGGTACGACTACTTCGTCGACAACTGCTCGACGCGACTGCGCGACGCGCTCGACCGCACGCTCGGCGGCGCATTGCGCGCGGCGACGGACTCGCTTCGCACGCCGCTCAGCTATCGGCGCGAGAGCGTGCGGCTCACCGACGGTGTCCGTCCGATCCAGACGGGTATCGATATCGCGCTCGGCCGGCCGGCCGATGTGCCGCTCACGGTGTGGGAGTCGTTCTTCATTCCGATGCGGCTGCGGGACGCGGTGCGCGGTCTCGCGGTGCCGAACGGCGCGCGAGGTGAACGCGTTCCGCTCGTCGAGTCCGAGCGTGCGCTCGAGCCCTATCCAGGAACGCCGCGCGTCGTCGAGCGCGCGACGGCGCCGCGCCTCGTCTGGCGGCTGCTGGTCGTCGGGCTCGTGCTGGGGGCGCTCGTGGCGGGAATTCGCATCATGGCGGTGAGCCGTCGTGGAGCGGTGTGGGGCCTCGCGGTGGTCGCGGCCGCGTGGTCGCTGCTCTGCGGGGTGATCGGCGTCATCCTCGTGCTCGCGTGGACGGCGACGCGGCACGTCTTCTGGGCGTGGAACGAAAATCTGTTTCTCGCCTCGCCTCTGTCGCTGCTGCTCGTGGTGCTGCTGCCGATGACGCTGCTGCGTGGGCGCGGCGCGCGCGCGACGCACGGCGTAACGCTCGCCGTGCTCGTTCTCTCGCTCGTCGGGCTGGTGCTCGCCGTGCTGCCGGGCGGGCAGGAGAATCGTGCGATCGTCGCGCTGTTTCTGCCCGTGCATGTCGCGATCGCCTGGTCGGTGCTCCGGCCCGCCCTCGCGGCACCGCGTGCGGCGCACGCCGTGGTGGATTCCCGAGCGGCCTAACTCCCGCTGGTGACGCCGACCGTCAGGTCGAAGACGCGCGCCTCGATGAACGTCTCCAGCAGCTCGGGGTCGATCGTGCCCTCCTTCGCTTCCATCGCGAGGATGTCGAGCGCGCGATCGCGCGGCACGGCGCGTTTGTACGGCCGGTCGGTCGCGGTGAGCGCGTCATAGATGTCGGCGATGGTCATGATGCGGGCCTGCACGGGAATCTCGAGCCCCGTCACGTGGTTCGGATACCCGTGGCCATTCAGCTTCTCGTGATGCGCGTACGCGATCTGCGGAATGGCGCGCAGCTCGCGCGTCCAGGGTATCTGCTCCAGGAAGCGATAGGTGTGCGTGACGTGCGACTCGATCTCGCGCCGCTCCCGCTCATCGAGGTTCCCTCGGCGGATCATCAGGAACTGCAGCTCGTGATCTTCCAATAGCGGACGTACGTGTCCGTCGAAGTCCACGAATGTCCGCTGGCCGATCGCCTCGAGCGCTTCGAAGCTTCCCTCGGCAAGCACGGTGGGCTCGTTCGCCTGGACGATGGTGTCGAGGAAGCGGGCGAGCTCCTCGCGCCGCGTGCGCCGCTCGCACTCGAGCCGCGCGAGCCCGGTCTCGTACGCCGCGCGTTCGCCCGTGAGGAGCAGCTCGGCGCGCGCGCGTTCGAACTCGAGCTCCGTGCGCTGATCGAGGAACGCGAAGCGATGCCGTATCAAGTCGAGGTCGTGCGGGTAGAGCTTCTTCTCCTTCACCAGCACCTGTTCGCGCACACCGACCTTGCCGAAGTCGTGCAGCAGGCCCGCATAGCGAAGCTCTCGAAGCTGCTCGCGGGTGAAGCTCACGTCGCGATAGGTCCCGCTCGCGAGGCGATCGACGGCCTGCGCGAGGGTCACGGTCATCGAAGCGACTCGGCCTGAGTGGCCGGACGTCGCCGGGTCGCGCGACTCGATCGCCGTGACGGCGGCGGTGACGAACCCTTCGAACAGTCGCTCGATGTCCTCGTAGAGGCGGCCATTGTCGATCGACACAGCGGCCTGCGACGCGAGGGCGGTGGCGATCTCGACGCAGCGCGCGTCGAACGGCACGACCTCGCTTTCGGCCTCCTCGGTGGAGGTGAGCCTTACGTCCGGGTCGCGCTTCCGATTGATGAGCTGCAGCACGCCGATGATCTCGTCACGATGCGTCTTCATCGGGAGCACGAGCATCGACTTGGTGCGATAGCCGAAGGTGTCGTCGAAGCTGCGGTTCTGCCGGTACGAGGCGCCGTCGGGCAGGAGATAGACGTCGCCGATCACAAGCGGCTCGCCGGTGGCCGCGGCGTAGCCCGCGAGGCTGGACGAGTCGATGGGCACCGTGTAGGAGGCGAACGGGATCGACGGCACCGAATGGTTCTGCGAATGCGCGAACCGGAGCCGCACCGGTGCGCCGTCCTCGTCGCGCTCGACGAGGTAGAGCGAGCCCGCGTCGCTTTCGGTGACGCGGCGCGCGTGCGAGAGGATGAGCCGCAGCAGCTTCCCGAGGTCTCGCTCGGTGGTGAGCGCCACGCCGATCGCGCTCAGCTCCGTGAGCTCGCGCGTCCGCTCCACCGCGGTGTTGCGCGCACGGCGCACGGCGGCCAGCGCCGCGGCATGGCGAAACGCGCCACGAAACGCGGCGAGCTTCGCTCCGGTCGACGCGCCGCCGGGGACGAAGCTCGCGAGCACGTCGACGGGGAAGACGTCTCCCGGTTCGGCGTCATGTGGATCGCCGATCCCGACGATGGCGATGAGCCCGGCGAGCGCGCGAAGTTGCGAACAGGCACCGTCCCCCGCGCTCGAGAGCAGCGTACGATCGAGCGCCAGCACCGTGGGCCGCTCCAGATCGAGGGCACGCGGCATCGGGAGCGTCGGAATCGCACGCACCTCCACGTCATCACCGCGGCGGCCGAGCGGCGCCTCCGAGAGCGGGCTCCCGAGTGCGGTGAGGAGAAGGGGTTTCATCGTGTCGGACGGACGACGAGGCGGGAGACAACGAACCCGCCGGCGCTCGACGACGAGTGCCGGCGGGCGATATTACGAGGGGAGGATCACGGAGCTGGCTTGACCTTCGCCAGGCCCGTGCGGGCGGGCGTATAATCGGGGAACTCCTTCAACACGGCGCCGAACAGCTCGATGGCGCGGGCCTTGTCGCCCTTGTCCGCCATGTCGAGCGCCTTGCCGTACAGCACCGCCGCGCGCATCGGCAGCTTCGTGGGCGTCGGCGATCCGGCCTGCTGCGCACCGCCTGCCGGCGAACCGGCGTCTCCGGTGCGCGTCGGCGAGGTGGGCAGCTTGAGCCCCGCGTTCAACCGGCTCGCGAGCTGGCTGACGAGCCCGAGGACGTTCTCGGACCGGTCCTGCACTCGATCGGTGAACTCGATCGCGCCGGTCTCGACGTTCACCGCACGCGCGTCTATGCGGAAGTTGCCCTTCGCATCGGCCATGAAGCCGCCGAAGATCATGTGCTGCGCGCCGAGCAGCTTCCCGACCTTCACCGCGGATTCCCGGTCGACCTGGCCGGCGCCGACGAGCTTCTGCTCGTCGATGAGCTTCTGTACCTGGTCGCGCTCGACGACGCGGATCGCGGAATTGGACGTCATCTCCGTGATCAGGAAGTCCGGGAGGCCCTTCGAGAGACCGTCGTAGTCGCGGGCGTCCTTGGTGATGACGTTGTTGTTGAAGTACATGATCGCGACGGTCGGCCTGGCTGCCTGGGCGATGGCCGCTCCGAGCGGAGCGACGGGGCCGGCGCCAAGAAGAGCCAACAGGGCGGTGCGGGTAAGTCGGGTCATGGTCTCCTCCGAGACTCTTGCCTCTGCCTGAGCTCGCAGCGGCGTCGGGCGGTCACGCCACTCCCTTCGCGTCAATCATGGCACGCCGGCGCTATACCTACAGTATCGGCCGTCACCGAGCAAACCCCTACACCTGCAAGGACATGCCCTCCGCGGCGGCCAATACCTCGAGGGCCCGTCCCCGGCGGGCCACAAGTGCCCGGCACCGCTCCACGCAGCGGTCGACCTCCTCGTCGCTCCGCTCGGGCCGGTGATGAAACAGCACGAGCCGCTCGACGTCTGCATCGAGCGCGAGCTCGACCGCCTGATCGTGGGTCGAATGCCCCCACCCGATGAACGAGCCGTATTCGCTCGACGTGTACATCGTGTCGTGCACGAGCACGCTCGCACCACGCACGAAGTCGACCAGCTTCTCGCGCCAGCCCGGCGCGTCCTCGTACCGGGCCTCGGTGCTCAGCTCGTTGTCCGAGACATAGACGAGCGCCCGGCCACCCACGTTACCGGTGGAGAATCGGTACCCCAGCGCCCCACCGGGGTGCCGGACTGCCACGGCCGAGACCTCGTAGCCATGGGCGGACCGCCGTTCCTCGGCCAACTCCTGAAACTCGATCTGCGCCTGGAGCTCCTCGAACGACACGGGGAACACGACGGGGGACATCTGGTCCCGAACCACCCGGCCGATGCTGGTCTGGAGGGAGCGTGAGCCCCAGATGGTGAAGCGGTTCCCCTTCCGGAAGAGCGGCGCGAAGAAGGGGATGCCCTGGATGTGGTCCCAGTGGGCGTGGGTGAGGAAGATGTCCCCGGAGATGGGCTTGCCGTCGTCGCGCTCGAGGAGGGCGCGGCCCAGCTCGCGGATACCCGTGCCCGCGTCGAGGATGATGAGCCAGCCATCGCCGGTGCGGAGCTCCACACACGGCGTGTTGCCGCCGTACCGGACGGTCGAGGGTCCCGGAGTCGGGATGGACCCTCGTGTTCCCCAGAAAGTCAGGGTCAGGCTCATCGGCCTGGGGTCACATTCGGACCTGGGCCCGCTTCTCCAACGCGTCCCGGTTGGCGACGGCGATGCGCCGCCGCTCGACGCGGATGAGCCCTTCCTGCTGGAACTCCTTCATCGCACGCGAGACCGTCTCGCGGCTCGCGCCGATCATCTGCGCGATGGTCTGATGGGTGAGCGGCTTCTCGATCGTGCCGTTGCTGGACTCCGACGAGAGATCGAGCAGCAGGCGCGAGATCCGTCCGGGGACGTCGAGCAGCACGAGGCCGCCGATCTTCTGGTCGGCGCGGCGCAGGCGGCGCGAGAGCTCGGTGAGCAGCGCCCAGGCAACCGACGGGTTGGCCTCGACCCGGCGGCGGAAATCCTCGCGACGGAGGATCAGCAGCTGCGAGTCCTCCATCGCGATGACGTGCGCGGAGCGAGGCTGGTCGTCGATCAGCGCCAGCTCACCGAAGTGCGCGCCAGGCTCGAGTACGCCGAGAATGACCTCGCGGCCGTCCTCGCCGATGAGCACGACCTTGGCGCGGCCCTGTCGCAGGACGTAGAGCGAGTCGCCCGGATCGCCCTGGAACAGGATGACGCTGCCCTTCGGGTACGTGCGCTCCCGAGTGAGGTCGGCGAACTTGAGCAGCTCGTCGCGCTGCAGCCCGCTGAACATGGGAACGCTGGTGAGGAAATCGGCGGTCTGAGCGGTCATGAGCGTTGGGTCGTCGGGAACCCACACGGGGCAATCCGGCTAACGTATCGGCGGCGACGGGTGGTGTCAAACGAGCAAGCCGTTGTCGGCTTGTCTTTTAGCCTTCGTTCCGGGTATATTTACAAGCTGTTTTTGAAAGTGCACATCTCGCCAGGCAGGGCCTCAAATGAAAACCGATATCCATCCCGAGTACGCCACCGCGACCGTGAAGTGCGCGTGCGGCAACACGTTCGAGACGCGTTCCACGATCGCCGATATCCATACGGACGTGTGCTCGGAGTGCCACCCGTTCTACACCGGCAAGCAGCGTCTGGTCGATACCGCGGGCCGCGTCGAGCGCTTCCGCCAGAAGTACCAGAAGCCGTCGGACACCAAGGAGAGCTGAGTCTCTGAGCCTCCGCGACCTGCTGGGCGACGCGCTCGCCCGGGCGGCGGAGGTCGAGCGGCTGCTCTCCAACCCGGACACCTTCGGCGACAACAGCAAGGTCGCGGAACTGGGACGGGAGCACCGACGCCTCCAGCCGGTCATCGAGTTGGCGGCGCAGCTGCAAAAAACCGAGAACGAGCTCGCCGACGCGCGCGAGCTCGTTCTCATTGACGACCCCGAGATGGCCGCCGAGGCCGCTCGCGAGGTCGAGCAGCTCGAGGCGGCGGCGGCCGACCTGGAGGCGCGGCTCAAGCCGGCGCTCCTGCCGCACGATCCCCTCGACGACCGCAACGCGATCATCGAGATCCGCGCCGGCACTGGCGGAGACGAAGCTGCGCTCTTCGCGGCGGATCTCTATCGCATGTACACGCGGTTCATCGAGCGCGCGGGCTGGCGTCGCGAGACGATCTCGCACTCCGAGGGCACGCTCGGCGGTGTGAAGGAAGCGATCTTCAAGGTGTCCGGGGAAGGGGCGTTCGGAGCGATGCGCTGGGAGAGCGGCGTGCATCGCGTGCAGCGCGTGCCCGCCACGGAGACGCAGGGACGGATCCATACGTCGGCGGCCACCGTCGCCGTGCTGCCCGAGGCGGAGGAGGTCGACGTCAAGATCGAAGACAAGGACCTTCGCATCGACGTCTTCCGCTCGAGCGGGCCGGGCGGCCAGAGCGTCAACACCACCGACTCCGCCGTGCGCATCACGCACATCCCGTCGGGGCTCGTCGTCTCGCAGCAGGATCAGAAGTCGCAGCTGCAGAACAAGCTCAAGGCGATGGAGGTGCTGCGCGCGAGGTTGCTCGACCTGCGCGTCAGCGAGCAGGAAGCGGCGCGATCCAAGATGCGAAAATCCCAGGTCGGCACGGGCGATCGTTCGGCGAAGATCCGGACGTACAACTATCCGCAAAGCCGAATCACGGACCATCGCATCGGATTCACGACGCACGATCTCTCGGGCGTGATGGATGGGCACATCGAGCCGATCATCGAGGCACTCAAGCTCGCCGACGTCGAGGAGCAGCTCGGTGAGTGACGACGCGGTGACTGCGAGTGCCGCCCTGGGCACGAGGACGGTGGGCGCACTCGTGAGCGAGATGGCGGCGCTGCTGGAGCAGTCCTTCGGCGACGACGCGCTCCGCGAAGCGCGCGACCTCGTCGCGGCGCTGCACGACATGCCGCGCCACTGGCCGGCGGTGGAGCAGGCGCACCCACTCGACGACACCGACTGCTCACGTGCGCTGCGAGCCGCGGCGCGCCGTGCGCAGGGCGCGCCGATGCAGTACGCCGCCGGTCAGGCCGCCTTCAGGCATCTCACGCTCGACGTCGACGAACGCGTGTTGATCCCGCGCCCCGAGACGGAGCGACTCGTGGATCTCGTGCTCGACGCGCTGCGTGGCGCTCCCGGAGGGATTCTGGTGGACGTCGGCACCGGCTCGGGCGCGATCGCGCTCGCGCTCGCGAGCGAGGGTCGCGCGGACAGGGTCATCGGAACCGACATCTCGATCGATGCGCTGGCGGTCGCGCGCGCCAACGTCGCGCGCTGCGCGCAGGTGCTGCGCACACCGGTGGAGCTGCGTGCCGGCTCGCTGCTCGGCGCCGTGCACGAACGGCCGCTCCGCGCCGTCGTGTCGAACCCGCCCTACATTTCGTGGAACGAGCGTGACGCGCTGCCGTCGAGTGTGCGCGACTGGGAGCCGGCGGTGGCGTTGTACAGCGACGCCGACGGGATGGCGACCACGGCGCGGCTGGTGCGCGACGCGGGCGCGGCGCTCGAGGCGGGCGGCCTCCTCGCGCTCGAGGTGGATGCGCGGCGCGCGTCGGTGTCCGCCGAGCTGGTGGCGACCAACGGTGCATACGAGCAAGTGCAGGTGGTGCTGGATCTCACGGGCCGCGAGCGATTCGTGGTCGCCAGACGACGGGAGGCGGAATGATCGAGACGAAGGCCAAGGATCTCGGGCGACTCATCGGACAGAGTCCCGAGTACCAGGCCGTGAAGCGCGCCAATGATGCGCTCGGCCAGGATGCGGCGGCGGTGGCGCTGCTCAAGCAGATGGAGCAGCTGCGCATGGACGCGCAGAAGATGATCCAGCGCGGCGAGCGTCCGACGGAGCAGATGGAGAAGGATCTGGACACGCTGCTGGGCCAGGTGCAGAGCCAGATGGCCTACCAGCGGCTCGTCGCGGCGCAGGAAAACTTCGACAAGCTGATGGCGCGCGTGAACGACTGGATCGTCGATGGGATCGAGAAGGGCGCGACGAGCTCCATCATCACGCTGGGATAGCTCGTGGCGAGCACCGGCCGGCTGATCGTGTTCGAGGGCGGTGAAGGCTCTGGGAAGTCGACCCAGCTTCGCCTGCTCTCCGATGCGCTCGCGAAGACGGGGGGCGCACATCGCTGCCTGAGAGAGCCCGGCGGCACGGCGCTGGGCGCGGAGGTGCGCCGGCTGGTGCTCGAGCGGGAATGGGAGGTGGACGCACGCGCCGAGGCGTTGCTGTTCATGGCGTCGCGCGCACAGATGGTCGCACGAGAGCTCCGGCCCGCCCTCGCGACTGGCGAGCACGTTCTCCTCGACCGGTTTTTCCTCAGCACCTACGCCTACCAGATCGGCGGACGCGGTCTGCCCGAGGACGAGGTGCGCGCGGCGAACGGCCTGGCCACAGGCGGACTCGTCCCCGACCTCACGCTGCTGCTGACCTTTCCGGTTGCCGAAGGTCTGGCGCGGGCGGCGGAGCGGTCGTCGGCACACGACCGCATGGAGCGCGAAGGGAAAGCATTCCATGAGCGCGTGGCCCGGGCGTTCGACGGCTTCGCGCGCCCCGAGTGGCAGCGAGCGCATCCTGAATGCGGCCCGATCGTCTCCATCGAGGCGGTCGGAAGCGAGCGGGACGTGGCCAGGCGCGTACGGGAGTCGCTCTGGACGCGGTGGCCCGGAACTTTCCCACAGTTCCAAGCATCTGATGATTGAAGGCCGCGATCGCGTTCGCGGTCGCGCACTCGACGCGGGAGCGGGATGCGATCACGGGCAATAGTCGTGGCGGCAGTGCTGTCGAGCGCACTGGTGTCGGGCGGATGGCTGATGGAGCACGAGGGTGCGGCGCGTGCGCCCCTCGATGCGAGCGCAGGCGCGCGCCTCTTCGACGAAGTCCTGGCGCATGTGCGCCGCGACTACGTCGACACGCTGCCCGATTCTCTGCTCTATCGGAAAGCGGTGACCGGCGTGCTCGGCGAGCTGCACGACCCGCACTCGGTGTTCCTCGATCAACGGCGACTGAGCCGTCTCGATGAGAGCACGAGCGGTCATTACGCGGGCGTCGGCATCCAGATGGATGTGCGCGACAGCGGGATCACCGTCGTGGCCACGCTCCACGGCACGCCCGCTGAACAGGCCGGCATCGCGTCGGGCGACCGCATCGTCGAGATCGATGGAAAGTCGGCGCGCGGGCTCACGTCCGAGGAAGCGCTGAAGACGCTGCGCGGGCCGGCGGGCAGCAAGGTGACCGTCGTGGTGGACCGCCCGGGCGTCACGGCGCCGCTCACCTTCACGCTCACGCGTCGCGACATCCAGGTGAACCCGGTGCCGCACGCGCTGCTGCTGCCGGACGATGTCGGCTACGTCGACCTGACCGTCTTCAGCAGCGACGCCGCAACGGATCTCGGACACGCGATCGACTCCCTGCGCTCGTCCGGCGCGCGCTCGCTCGTGCTCGATCTGCGCGGGAATCCGGGCGGTCTGCTCGACCAGGGGATCGGCGTCGCGGACCTGTTCCTCGACGCGGGTCAGGCGATCGTCTCGACGAAGGGACGCAGCGCGGACGAGAACCGCGCATTCGCCGATCGGGCGCCGCAACGATGGGGGACGATGCCGCTCGTCGTGCTCACCGACAGCGGCTCGGCGTCGGCGAGCGAGATCGTCGCCGGCGCGCTGCAGGACCACGACCGTGCGCTCGTCGTCGGCACGGCGACGTACGGGAAGGGAAGCGCCCAGCGCGTGTTCCGCATCCGTGACGGCGCAGTGAAGCTGACGACCGCCCTGTGGTACACCCCGAGTGGACGAAGCATCAACCGCCCGCGCACCGCGGATGGGGCAGGTGACGATGACGACGTCGTCCCGGCGGACAGCATCAAGCGGCCAGCGTTCAAGACCGATGCGGGACGCACGGTGCTCGGCGGAGGCGGGATCGTGCCCGACGTCATCGTGCCGAACCCCATCGCCTCGAAGCACGAGAAGGCGCTGCAGGAAGCGCTCGGCGCGAACGTGCCGAAGTTCCGCGACGCGATGGTCGACTACGCGATCGCGCTCAAGGCGTCGCGCGGCGTGTCGAGACCGGACTTCGAAGTGACACCGGCGATGCGGGACGAGCTTTATCGGCGGCTGCAGGCGCGCGGCATCGCCGTCGATCGAGCGACCTATGATTCGGCACAGACACTCGTGAATCGGGCACTCGGCGGCCAGATCACGCGGTTCGTGTTCGGCACGCAGGCCGAGTACGCGCGAACCCTGCGCGAAGACGCCGACCTGGCGAGGGCGCGCGAGCTGCTGCGCGGCGCATCGACGCCCGCCGAGCTGATACGGCGCCAGAAGCGCTGATTGCCGCGACGCGCCGGCACGGCCGGCGCGTCGCTCGGCGATCAGGATCGATCCGGACGCATCTTCACGGTGACCGCGTAGGGATATTCCATCCCGAACTTCATCGCGGCCTCCTCGCGCTTCCAGTAGCGCACCTCCTCGACGTCGCCGGCGGTGATGTTCCGCAGCGAGGCCAGGCCTTCGACCCGGATGTTGTTCACGAAGACGGGGGCCTCGTCCGGCGACGTCCGCGACGAGTTGCGCGGGGGACCATACAGCCGCGGGCGTAGGCGGTGCAGGGCCTCGGCGAGATTCATCTGCTGGATCTCCGGCTTCGACAGCTCCTCGACGGAGACGACGTAGAGCGTCTTCACCGGCGACCTCGGGTCGACCGGAACCGGCTTCGTCTTCGCCAGCACGTGGGCCTGCGCCACCACCGTCGGCCGAACCACGACGTCGCCGCGCTCGGGATCGCCCGGGAGCCCGAAGTCGTAGGTGAACTGCACGACCTGCGGCACCCATTCGTCATCCTTCTTGGCGGGGACGAAGCGCGTACGTTGCAGTGCCTCGCGAATCGCATCCACGAAGCGCTCATTGGGCGTCGTGTTCAGCACCCGGAACGTCGCGAGGTCCGGCTGCCCCACTTCGCTCACGACGAACATGGTGCTGATCGTCGCGCGGATCCCCTCTTCGGCGAGGCCGGCGGGATAGACCGGTGCTCGCGCACCGGGGATGAGTGCCGCCGGCTTCGTGACGTCGCGCGCGAACAGCGTGGCGGCGAAAGTCGGCGGGACGTCAGGAACGGAGAACAATCTTTCGACGGTCTTGCCGACGTCGAGCTGCACGCTCGGGCTCACGAACGATCCTCCCGCGACAAGCAGCACCAGCCGGTAGAAACCCGCCCTCGGGGCGTCGAGGTAGAAGGCGCCTTCCGGGCTCGCCGACGCCGAGGCGACGACGCGGGCGCTATCGTCGACGAGGGCGACGGCGGCGCCGCCGAGCGGCTTCTTCGTGTCGAGCTGGATGACCTGTCCGCCGAGCGTCTGCGCGCTCGCTGCCGCCGTCGGGCCAACCACGATCGTGAGCGAGCAGGCGAGCGCGGACGTGCGGACCAGTGACCGGATCTGCGACATGGCGCGAAGCGTGAGGCGGGACGACCACCGCCACGCACCTGGCGTCGTTGGCCGTCTGTCGCGACTCCGAATACTACCGCCCGGTCGGTCTGGCGGGCCAGCCCGCCCGCGGTGCGATGTCGGTGAGTGCCTGATACACGAGCGTCGGGAACTTCGAGGCGACGTCCGTACGGTTCGGCATCTGGTTGATCATGAAGACGACGATCATCCGCTCGGCGGGATCGACCATATACGTGCTGCCGTATGCGCCGCCCCAGCCGAAGCTGCCGGCGGAGTAGTAGCCGCTCGCGCCGACCCGCTCCACCGTCTCGAAGCCGAGACCGAAGCCCTTGCCACTGGCGTTCTGCGCGTAGATCGCGGGAATCTGGTTCGACGTCATGAGATCGACCGAGCGCGGCGAGAGGATGCGCACGCCGTCGATCTCGCCGCGATTGAGGATCATCTGCAGGAACCGCGCATAGTCGCGCGCGGTCGAGACGATGCCTGCACCGCCCGAGAAGCTGCGCCGCGGTCCCTCGACGTAGTGACCTTGCCCGCGCGAGCCCTCGGGTGCCCGCGCGGCGCGCCCCGTGCTGTCGTTCATGTAGAGCGTGACGAGGCGCGACGCCTTGGCCGGCGGCAGGAAGAAGTACGTGTCCGTCATGCCGAGCGGGCTGGTGATGCGCGTGCGGATGAACTCGTCCAGCGAGAGACCCGAGGCGCGCTCGACGACGCAGCCGAGAATGTCGGTGTTGTAGCCGTAGACGAACGCCTCGCCGGGCTGCGCGATGAACGGCAGCGTCGCGAGCCGCTCCATCGTCTGGCACACCGGCTCCGTCTTGTCCGCCGTGTACCAGCCGTTGCCCGCCGCCGGCCCGAGTCCCTTGGCGGCGTACTGATCGGCGATCCAGCGCTCGCCGCCGTAGGAGATCCCCGCGGTGTGAGTGAGCAGATCCTGGATCGTGATCTGGCGCCGCGCCGGCACGACGGTGCGACCGCTATCGCTGCGCGACGCGACCATCGTATGCGCGTAGGCGGGAATGAAGCGGCTCACCGTGTCTCCCAGCGCGATCCGGCCCTCCTCGACCAGCATGAGGATGGCCGTGCTGGTGATGGCCTTGGACTGCGACGCGATGCGGAACATCGCGTCAGACGTCATCGGCCGGCGCGATTCGCGGTCGATCCAGCCGACGCTCTTCTGGTAGGCGACCTGCCCGTCGCGGATCACGAGCGCGACGGCGCCACCGATGCGATTCGAGTCGACGTACTGCTGCAGGAAGCGATCGACGCGCGCGAGCCGCTCGGCGGAGAAGCCGTTCGACGCGCGCACGACGGACGCGCGCGATGGCTGCGCGGCGAGCGGCGCTGCGACGGCGACGAACGCGAGTGCGGCCGCCGCCGCTCGGAGGCGTCGTGAGAGGAAGCTGCGCGTGCGAGGAGACGAAAGCGGGTGCGGCATCTGATCAGTTGGCGGGGTTGGCGTGCTTGTGCGTGCGATAGTGCTCGGCGAGGAGATCGCCGCCGAAATCATGGCGCAGATCGCGCCACACCGTGTGGATGTGATTCGCGTTGTTCTGCTGGTTGTCGTACTCGACGAGGATCGTTGGGCCGTGGATGCGATAATAGTGCGCCTGTCCGACCTCGGTGCCCCCCGCCCACGCGAAGCGCAGCTCGCCGAAGCCTCCGTCCTCGATGTCGCGGAGTGCGTGGGCGCGTGCCGCGGTCGACACGCGGCCGGCGTAGTGCTCGACGAGCCGACGGAGCTGGTCGCGCTGCGGTGCGGTCATGTCCGCGGCGCGCAGTCCTTCGGCCTTGAGCGCGCGCGCCTTGGGATCGTTGCGCGTCGCCATCTCCACCAGCGCCGTATCGGAGAAGATCGCGACGGCGCGTTGCTTCGCGTCGAGCATCTTTACGAGTTCGCGCGCGAGATCCTCCTCGGCGGCGAGGATGCGCAGTCCCGCGTGCGGCCCCGAGAGCACCTTGGCGGGATTCGCTCCGAAGAAGACGGGCGACACCACCTGCACGGAGCCGATCCCGGTGTAGTTCACCGACAGATGGTGCCCCTCGACGCGCCAGCCCCATGGGGTCGATGCGTCCGGCTCGCCGAACACGCTGAGGTAGTACTTGCTGGAGTCGCGTACGTTACGGCGTCCCTCCGGTGGGCCGGCCGCCTCGATGTCGTGCAGGATCGCCTCGTGGCGCATGATGCTCTTCGCCGTGGCGAAGCCGCGAGGACTGAGCCCCGTGAGGAGGAGAGAATCGACGCGGGCGCGGCCCTCGGCGGTCATCCGCGCGAGCGTGACGCCTTTGCGATCGAGCGGGACGAAGTACCAGTTCGAGCGCTCCGTACTGTCGAAGGGGAAGGTCGCGCCGGCACGCGTGGAGTCGGGGAGCACCCGGAGCGCGGCACGTGCTGCGAGGACCGCGGGCGCCGTCGCGCCGGGATCCGTCGTGGTCTGGCCGACCAGTTCGCGAGCCGGAGCGAGCGTGACGAGCATGAGACCGATGGCGCCGGGATGGCGAATGAAGGATAGAAGGATCATCGCGGGCGCGAGCGGTGAAGGTTCGGCGTGGCGGAGCGCGCGTAGTATGGCGCTCGACCGCCGCGTCTACCAGTCGCTCCGATCGTCTCCCGGAGAACGGCCGAAAAACGAAACGAGGCCGCAGGCGGCCTCGTTTGATTGGTGCGTGGCGATTCGTCAGCGGTCGACGATGCGCACGCCCTCGGGAACGGTGAAGGTGAACGCCGATGCATCGACCGGAACGTTGGGACGGAACGACGTCAGTCGCACGCGGCGTACCAGACCGGATGGCTCGGTCACCTCGAATTGGCGGATCGTGGCGTCGGCGTCGTCGATCCAGACGGTCGCGGTCTGGAACGATGTGCCCTCCTTCTGCTTCGGCACGAGCGTGAACGCGTGCGTCGCACGTCCCGAGACATCGGCCGTGCCCGCCGGCGAGATCGTGTAGCGCGACCGTGGAGCCGTGAGAAACTGTGCGGTGAGGTCGACGGTGCCGCTTCCCCCATTCTTGAGCGACGTGCGAATCACTTGTCCCGGTGTCGTGCTCGGCAGGTACAACCAGAGCCGCGAGCCGTCGGCGACGATGCGCTCGTCGGCGGGCTGGCTGAACCGCACGGAAAGCTTGCCCGGTCGCTGCTGCTGATACTCGCCGGTCGCGGTGAGCGTGCGGCCTGAAAGCGAGTTGGTGATGGTCTGCTCGAACGTCGCGCGCGCGGTCCTGACCTTGGACCAGGCGGCCACGGCGCGGTCGAGCAGGTCGCCCTGCGTGCGCGGGCGCGTGGCGGCGAGTGAGAGCGGGGCGAACAGCGCGCCGGCGAGGGCGAGCGCGCGGAATCGTGCGAGTGGCATGCGAGCTCCGGTGTGTGGGGCGCGGAGTGCGCCTTCCGAAAGGTGCTACCCGCGGGTCGAAGGGGCGGTTCCGGGCGGTGGGGCGAGAGAGCGGCCGATTGCCTCGGCGATCGCGCGCGTCTCGCGCACGAGCCGCGCGAACTGCTCCGGGAACAGCGACTGCCCACCGTCCGACATCGCCTTGTCGGGATTGGGGTGCATCTCCACGAGCAGGCCGTCAGCGCCAGCGGCGATGGCGGCGCGGCCCATCGGGATGACCTTGTCGCGCAATCCGGTGCCGTGGCTCGGGTCGGCGACCATCGGCAGGTGCGACAGCTTCTGCACGAGGGGGATCGCCGTGAGATCGAACAGATTGCGCGTCGCGCTGTCGAAGCTGCGGATACCGCGCTCGCAGAGGATCACCTGCGTGTTCCCTTCGGCGAGCAGATACTCCGCGCTCATGAGCAGATCGGCGATCGTCGCCGCCATGCCGCGCTTGAGGAGCACCGGCTTTCCCAGCCGGCCGATCGTCCGCAACAGGGCGTAGTTCTGCATGTTGCGCGCACCGATCTGGATGCAGTCCGCCACTTCGGCGACGTGGTGCGCGCCCTCCTCGTCGAGCGCCTCGGTGACGATCGGGAGTCCCGTCTCCGCCCGCGCGAGCGCCAGCAGCTCGAGTCCCTTGCGGCCGAGTCCCTGAAACGAGTACGGCGAGCTGCGCGGCTTGAACGCGCCGCCGCGCAGCGCCGCGCCGCCGGCGTCGCGCACCTGGCGCGCCGCGAGCACGATCTGCTCCTCGCTCTCCACGGAGCAGGGACCAGCGATGATCGGGATCGTCGGTCCGCCAAACGTGACGCCGGGAGCGATCGTGACGAGGGTGTTCTCGGGTGTCCACTCGCGCGACACCTGCTTGTACGGCTTCGAGACGTGGATGACCTCCGCCACGCCGTCGAGCGCCTCGAGCTGCGAGCCGTCGACGCGACCGTCGTTGCCGACGAGACCGACCGTCGTGCGCTGCGCGCCCGGCATCGGCCGCGGCTGATAGCCCATCTCTCGAATGACGTCGACGACTCGCGCGATCTGCTCGTCCGTCGCACCGTGCTCCATCACGACCAGCATCAGTCTTCCTCGA
>JBJMNN010000138.1:0-15814 GCA_045804245.1 Gemmatimonadaceae bacterium
CCACGGATCCTGCTCCGTCTGCTTCATGCCGAGCGAGATCTTCTCCTCGTTCGGATCGACCTTCAACACCACCGCCTCGATCGTCTCGCCGATGCTGACGAGCTTCGACGGATGCCGGACGTTGCGCGTCCAGCTCATCTCGCTGATGTGCACCAGGCCTTCGATGCCCGGCTCCAGCTCGATGAACGCGCCGTAGTTCGTGATGCTCACCACCTTGCCCTGCACGCGGGTGCCGACCGGATACTTCTCGGCGACGTCCTTCCAGGGGTAGCTCTGGAGCTGCTTCAGACCGAGCGAGATGCGCTCACGCTGCCAGTCGATGTCGAGCACCTTGACCTCGAGCTCCGATCCGATCTGCACGAGCTCGGACGGATGCGAGATGCGGCCCCACGACATGTCGGTGATGTGGAGCAGGCCGTCCACGCCACCGAGGTCGATGAACGCCCCGAAGTCGGTGATGTTCTTGACGACGCCCTTCCGGATCTGGTCCTTCTCCAGCTCCTTCATGAGCTTCTCGCGCTTCCCGGCGCGCTCGTTCTCCAGGATCACGCGGCGCGAGACGACGATGTTCCGGCGGCGCTTGTTGAGCTTGATGATCTTGAACTCGAACTTCTGGCCGAGGAGCTCGTCGATGTTCGGCACGCGCCGCAGGGCGATCTGCGAGCCGGGGAGGAACGCGTCGACGCCCATGAGGTCGACGACCACACCACCCTTGATCTTCTTGACGAGCGTGCCTTCGACGGGCTGATCGTTCTCGTAGGCGAGACGGATGCGCTCCCACACGCGCATGAAGTCCGCCTTCTTCTTCGACAGGACGACCGAGCCTTCCTGGTCCTCGAGGTGCTCGAGCAGGACCTCGACCTCGTCGCCGATCTTGAGATCCGGGAAGTCCTTGAACTCTTCGAGAGGGACGCTGCCCTCCGACTTGAAGCCGATGTCGAGCACGACGAGGTTGTCGCGGATCTCGAGAACGTGGGCTTTGACGATCTCGCCCTCGTCGATCGAGGCCATCGTGCCGTTGTACATCTCCATCATCGCCTCGAGCTCGTCGGGCGAGTAGCCCTCATCGTCGACGAGTTCAGGGCGCAGGTTGGCAAGGGGGCGCAGCTGCGCGCGCTGGGCGTCGCGCTTTTCGCGGGCGCTCAGTACTGCCTTGTCGGTCGAAGGGATTTCGAGCTCAGTCATACTGGAAGGCAAAGTCTCCTGAATCGCGGAAGTTTTCGCTCGCCGCGGCGAGTCAGAGGTGAAGCGTCCCGACGAACGGGAACGCACCGATGGCCGCCCGGACGCGCGCCGGATGGCCAGATTGGAGGAACCTGAAAATATACGGCGCCAGCTGGACGCCGTCAACGGGACGGGCGCGCTTAAGTGACGTTCGGACGGTGGGTTACGGCGCGCGCCAGCGCGACGATGCGTTCGACCTGCTCTTCCTGGGTGAGGTAGGTCGTGTCCAGGAGGACCGCGTCGGCGGCCTGAACGGTCTGCGTCGCGTCGCGCGAATCCCGCTTCACGAGCTGCTCGGTCTCCTCGGCGATCTCCGCGTCCACCGGCCGCCGGCCGAGCCGCTGAATGAGCCGCCGCCGCGCTCGCTCCCAGGGATCGGCGATGAGGAACACCTTGAGCGACGCGTCCGGAAAGACGGCCGTGCCCATGTCACGACCGTCGACCACCACGTCGTGCTCGGCGGCGGCTCGGCGCACGCGCTCGTTCACCCAGGTGCGCACCTCGGGCATCCGCGCGACGTGCGACACGTGCTCCGTCACGCGAGTCCCGCGAAGCTCCGACTCCGCCAGCTCGCCGTCGATGAGGATGCTGAACGACGTGCTCTCCGGCCGGAGCGCGATCCGCGGCCCCTGCGCGACCAGAGCAGAACCCGTCCAGGCGTCGGGAGCGACCGGAGTGCGAAGCATGGCCGCCGTGATCCCGCGATAGAGAGAGCCGGAATCGACGTGACGGAACTGGAGGCGCTCGGCCACCCACTGCGCGGTGGACGACTTGCCGGACGCTGCCGGCCCGTCGATGGCGATGACGGTGCGCGGAGTCTCCGTCACGAGGGCGTGACCGCCGAGAGATCGCTCCAGAATGTCGGATACGACACCGCGACGCACTCGCGGTCGTCGATCTCGATATCGTTTCCCGGAAGCGCGCCGAGGATGCCGAATGCCATGGCCATCCGGTGGTCCGCGTGTGTCACCACGCGTCCACGCAGAACGGGCGCCGAACCGCGCACGACGAAACCGTCCGGCAGCTCCTCGACGTCTGCGCCGAGCGCGCGCAGGTTGCCGACGACGACGGCGATGCGATCGCTCTCCTTCACGCGCAGCTCTTCGGCGCCGGTGACGCGGGTCTCGCCCTCGGCGTACGCCGCCAGGCAGGCCACGAGCGGAAGCTCGTCGATCAGCGTGGGGATGGCTTCGCGCCCGATCGAGATTCCGCGCAGCCTCGCCCCACCCTTCACCGCCACGTCCGCCACCCACTCCCCCGCGAGCCGCTCGCGATCGAGCAGCTCGATGTGCGCGCCCATCTCCTTGAGCCCGGCGAGGAATCCGGTGCGCGTCTCGTTTACGCACACGCGGCGGAGCAGCAGCTCGCCGTCGGGGGCGAGTGCGGCCAGCGCGGCGAAGAACGCCGCCGATGACGGATCGCCGGGCACCATGACGTCGAGCGGCGCGAGCCGGGTCGCGGGATGCAGCAGGACCGATTCGTCGTTCACCCAGACGTCCACCCCCTGCGAGGCCAGCATCCGCTCCGTGTGATCGCGCGAGCGCGGCGATTCGATGACCTTGGCCTCCACACCACCACACAGCGCCGCGAACAGGATGCAGCTCTTCACCTGCGCGCTGCCCGTCTCGTTGACCCATTCGACTTCGCGCAGCGCGGCGCCGCGCACGGTCATCGGCAGGCCGCCGTGCTCGGGCAGCTCGACGGTCGCACCCATCGCCGCGAGCGGCTTGGCGATGCGCCGCATCGGTCGGCCGCTGAGGCTCGCGTCACCGACGAAGCGGCCCGTGACGCCCGAACCGGCGACGACGCCGGCGAGCAGGCGCGTGCTCGTTCCGCTGTTGCCACAGTCCAGATCCGTCGCCGGGTTGCGCAGCCCACGGAGACCGACACCGGTGATCGTGACGTCCTCGCCGAGCGCGGGAATAGCGACGCCGAGCGCGCGCAGCACGCCCGCCGTCGAATGCACGTCCTGGCTCTGGAGGATCGCCCGCACGCGAGACGTCCCCTCGGCAAGTGCGCTGCAGATGAGCGACCGATGCGAGATGGACTTGTCGCCCGGGACGGTGAGCTCGCCGGCGACGCGGAGTCGTGTCGCCGTCATCGGAGCCATCCCTCGAGTGCGGTGGCGATATCCGTACGTTCGTCGCGGTACTTCACGATGATCGGCGTCTGCAGCGAGATGCCCTGGTCAGCGCCCCACCCTTTCGCGACCTGGCGCGCGCCCGGTACGACGACCGCGCCTGCCGGAATCTCGAGCGGCCGATCGGCGTCGGCGCGGATGATCCGCTCATTCATGAGATCGAACACCGGAGTGCCGCGCGTGAGCACGACACCGGCGGCGAGGACCGCACGCGATCGCACGATGGTGCCCTCGTAGACGCCGCAGTTGCCGCCCACCAGCACGTCGTCCTCGATGACGACGGGTGATGCGTTCACCGGCTCGAGCACGCCGCCGATCTGGGCCGCGGCGCTCAGGTGTACGCGCTCACCGATCTGAGCGCACGACCCGACCAGCGCGTGCGAGTCGACCATCGTCCCCGCGCCGATCCACGCGCCGACGTTCACGTACATCGGCGGCATGCAGACCACTCCGGACGCGAGGTAGGCCCCGCGCCGCACCGATGATCCGCCGGGAACGACGCGTATGCCGCGGTCGACGGTGAACGACTGCACCGGGTAGGTGTGCTTGTCGACGAAGGGCAGCATCCCGGCGCCGGCCGCGCCGACCGACATGTCGACGAGTCTGCCGACGCGGAAGCCGAGCAGGATGCCGCGCTTCACCCAGGGCACCGCGTTCCACGTGCCGTCCTCGGCGCGCTCCGCCGCGCGAATCTCGCCTCGCTCCAGTGCACCGAGAAGCGTCTCGACGACATCGCCGGCGTCGGGCGGAAGCAGAGTGCCCGCCGGAGTATCGGCGATCGCGAGCAGGCGCGCAGCGAACCTAGTGTCCGGTGCGCGCGATACGACGGCGCTCACAGCGCACCCGCGTGCTCGAGGGCGGCGCGGACTACGGGTTCGTGTCGCGATTCCAGGGTCACGAGCGGGGAGCGAAGGACGGACTCGAATCGGCCGAGCATGGCGAGAGCGGCTTTGATCGGGATGGGATTCGACTCGACGCTCGCGGCGCGCATGAGCGGGAGCGCGCGCTGATGCAGCTCGCGAGCGTGAGCCATGTCGCCGCCACGCGCCGCGCGAACGAGATCCGACATGAGACGCGGTGCCGCATTCGAGGCGACGGAGATGAGCCCATCGCCACCGAGCGCACAGATGGACAGCGTCATCTCATCGTCGCCGGACAGCACGGCGAACCCGCTGGGACGACGCACGAGAATGTCGGTGATCTGTGGCAGCAGACCCGATGCCTCCTTCGTCCCGACGATTCCGCGGTGCGCGGCGAGGTCGATCGTGGTGGCCGCCTCGATGTTGCATCCCGTGCGGCTCGGCACGTTGTACAGGATGATCGGGAGGTCGACGGCGTCGGCGATGCGCCGGAAGTGCAGCGCCATGCCGCGCTGCGGCGGTCTGCTGTACATCGGCGCCACATGGAGGAGATGCGTCGCGCCGACCTCCTTCAGCTCGCGCGAGAGCGCGATCGCCTTCTCCGTATCGTTCGAGCCGGCACCGGCGACCACCGGAACGCGCCCGCGTGCCTGTTCCACGACGATCTCAACGACGCGTCGATGCTCCGCGAGCGACATCGTCGCCGCCTCGCCCGTCGAGCCGCACGGGACGAGGAAGTCAATCCCCTCGTCGATCTGCCAGTCGACGAAGCGACGCAGGGCGGCCTCGTCGATCGAGCCGTTCGTCGCGAACGGCGTGGCGAGCGCCGTGCCGCACCCGGTGGGCGAGGACGCCGCGCTCACGACGCGGCCGCCGCACTGGCCGACAGTACGTCGGCCATCGTGTAGACACCTCGCCTGCCGACGAGCCATCGCGCCGCGACGAGTGCGCCCTCGGCGAAGACGCGGCGGTCGCGCGCCTCGTGCACGAGGCGCACCTGCTCGAACGGCGCATCGAAGACGACTTCGTGCGTGCCGGGAACGTGCCCGGTGCGGATGCTCGTCACCGGAACCGGTCGGCCCAGGCCGTCGGACGCCGTCTTCGCAAGCGCAGCAGCGGTGCCCGATGGTGCATCCTTCTTCGCCGCGTGATGCGTCTCGATCAGATGCACGTCGAAACCCTGAAGCTGGGCGAACAGGTGGGCCGCCTCGGCGACGACGCGGTCGAACACGGCGACGCCGACCGAGAAGTTGGGTGCGGTGAGGAGCGCGCCGCCGGCGCGCTCGATCTCCGCGGCCACGGCCGGCAGCTGGTCGTACCAGCCCGTGGTGCCCACGACGACCGGACAGCCCGCGGCGGCGCACGCCCGGGCGTTTCCCGGTGCCGCATCGGGCATCGTGAACTCGATCGCCACCTGTGCGCCACGCAGCGTCTCGCGAGTGATGCCGGCGTAGTCCGCCTGCGCCCGATCGAGCTCGGCGACGACGCGAAACCCACGCTCGGGTGCGAGCGTGGCGAGGGCGCGGCCCATCTTGCCCATGCCGATGAGGGCCAGCGCGACCTCGCTCATATGCAGGTCGCGGAGTCGCCGAAGAACGCCGCGTGCAGCCGCTGCATTGCGGGACTCACCTGCTCGCCGTCGACGACGACGGTCAGGTTGATGCCACTCGCGCTCAGGGAAAGCATGTGGACCTGGATGTCGCCGATCGCCGTGAGGGCGCACGCCATCGCCTTCCCGCCGTCGGCCAACCCCGTGCCGACGACGGAGACGATGCCCCGATTGCGCTCGACGGTCACGTCGCCGTGCTCACGCAGATCGACCATCAGCGCATCGAGGCGCGACGCGTCGTCGATCGTGACGGAGACGCTGACCTCCGAGGTGGCGACGACGTCGACGGAAGTCTTGTGGCGCTCGAACACGCCGAATAGTCGGCGCATGAACCCCTCGGTGAGGAGCATCCGCGCACTGCGCACTTTCACGAGACTCACGCCGCTCTTGCCGGCGATGGCCGTCACGGGACGACGGGGCGCGTCGAAGGTGATGAGAGTGCCCGTACCCTGCGGCCGGCGGGAGTTGAGGATCCACACCGGAATTCCTTTCGTCACCGCCGGCGAGATCGTGTTCGGGTGCAGCACCTTCGCGCCGAAGGAGGCGAGTTCCGACGCTTCGTCGAACGCGATGCGCTCGATGAGCTGCGAGCCCTGCACCACGCGCGGATCCGCCGTGAGCATCCCGTCGACGTCCGTCCAGATCTCGATCGCCTCGGCCTGCAGCGCCGCGCCGACGAGCGAGGCGCTGTAGTCGGAGCCGCCGCGTCCGAGCGTCGTCGTGACGCCGTTGCTCTTCGCCGAGCCGATGTAGCCGCCCATCACGGGGATGTTCCCGTCGCGCAGGATCGGCATCACGATCCGCTGCGCCGCCTCGGCGATCGCATCGGGCTGCGGCTCGGCACGCGTGTAGCCGTCGTCGGTAATCACGACGTGACGCGCGTCGACGTGCACGGCCGGAAGCCCGCGCAACTTGAACGCCGCGACGACGAGGACGGACGAGATCTGCTCGCCGAGCGAGGCGATCGCGTCGAGCGAGCGCGGCGTGAGGTCGCCCAGCGTATTCAGCGCATCGGCGAGCATTGCGAGCTCGTCGAACATGGCCGACAGCTCGGCGCAGATGTCATCCGCGACCGCCTGGTCGGCTGAAAGGAGCAGCTGCGACTGCTGCAGATGCCGCTCGCGGAGTGATTCGATCGCCGCGAGCGCACCGATGAGCTGACCCCGCGCCGCCTGTTCGGCGATCGCGAGGAGCGCGTTCGTGGCACCGGCGAGCGCGCTGACGACGACGACCGGCTTGCGCTCGCGCCTCGCACCGATGATCGAGGCCGTGCGAGCGATCGCCTCGGCGTCGCCCACCGAGGTGCCACCGAACTTGCAAACGATCACGCGAGGCCTGCCTGCCCGGTCGAGACGAGGAGCTCGGCGTTGAGCACCGACGCGCCAGCCGCGCCGCGGACGGTGTTGTGGCCCATCGCGACCAGCTTGACGTCGAAGAGGGGATCCTCGCGCACGCGGCCGACGGTGACCGTCATGCCGCGTCCCAGATCGACGTCGCGACGTGGCTGTGGGCGGTCGGGCACGTCGGTGACGACGAGCGGCCGCTCGGGAGCGCTCGGCAGGCCGCGGGCGCACTCGTCGCCCTGCCAGTCGCGCAGCACCTCGAGCGCGGTGGCGGCATCGACGTGCTTCTCGAAGTCCACCGAGAGGCAGACGGTGTGGCCGTTCTCGACGGCGACACGGTTCGCGTGCGCGCTGATGGTGATCGGCGCATGCTCGATGTGCGTCTCCATCCGCCGGCCGAGCATCTTCTGGATCTCGCTCTCGATCTTGCCCTCCTCACCGCCGATGAATGGGATGACGTTGCCGAGGATGTCGAGCGAGGGGACACCGGGATAGCCGGCGCCCGACACGGCCTGCATCGTCGCCACGAAGAGTCGCCGCACGCCGAATGCCTCGTGCAGCGGCGCGAGCGGCATCACGGCCATGATCGACGCGCAGTTGGCGTTCGTGACGATCCCGCCCTTCCACCCGCGGTTGGCTCGCTGAACGTCCAGCAGCGTGAGGTGGTCGGCGTTCACTTCCGGGATCACGAGCGGGACATCCTGATCCATCCGGAAGTTCTTGGCGTTGCTCAACACGAGCCGTCCCGCCCGCGCAAATGCCGCCTCTACGTCGCCAGCCACGGTCGCGTCGAGCGCCGAGAACACGATCGGCGCGCTCACCGCGCCCGGATCGCACGGGAGCACGGTGATGTCGCGCACCTTCTCGGGGATCCCGCTGCCGCCGATCCAGCGCGTGGCCTCGGCGTACCGTTTTCCCGCCGACCGCTCGGAGGCGGCGAGCTGCGACACGTCGAACCACGGGTGGTCGGCGAGCAGGCGGATGAACGATTGTCCGACGGCGCCAGTGGCTCCGAGGACGGCGACCGGGATGCGGGACTTCGGCGAGTAGGGAGTCATGAGGCGAGGAGGGTGCGTACGATCCGCTCGTACGAGTCGACGGCCTGCCGCAGCTCCTTCACGTCGATGAATTCCTCGCTCGTGTGCGCGACGTGGATCGAGCCGGGACCGAAGAGCAGCGGCTTCCCCCAGCGGCTCAGCAAGGGGATGTCGGAGGTGTAGGCGACGGGCGCGACGTCGAAGCCGTCGATGGTGTGGAAGTGCTGCGCGGGGATGTGCGAGCCCCATTCGAGCTCGGCGCGGTCGCCCGCCCACGCGGTGAGCGCATCACGCACCGGCGCGACGTCACCCACGAGGCGGACCATGAGCTCCGCTTCGCAGAGGTCCGGCACGATGTTGGCCTCCGTGCCCCCGCGGATCGTGCCGATGTTGACGGTCGTCTCGCCGAGCACCGGATCGTTCGGCAGCTTCAGTGTCTTGACGCTCGGCAGCAGGGCGAGCATCGGCTCGATGGCGGACACGCCGAGCTGCGCATAGGCCGAGTGCGCCGCGCGGCCACGAGTACGCACGACGACACGCTGCGAGCCCTTCGCGCCGGATGCGAGCGTGCTCTCCGTCGGTTCGCCGTTGACGAGAAACTTGCTCGTCGCCTGCAGGTGGTTCGCGGCTCGCGCGCCATCGGATCCCTTCTCCTCACCGACGACGAGGAGGAGGTCGACCCGACGCTCGCCCGACTCGACCAGGCGCTCGGCGGCGCACATCATCGCGGCGGCGATGCCCTTGGCATCGCAGGCGCCGCGGCCGTACAGTCGCGACTTCTTCAGGCTCGGACCGATGTACGGTGGGACCGTATCGAGGTGGGTCGACAGGGTGACACCACCACCAGAGTGAGAGGCCCAGACGTTGGCGCGTCCCTTGGCGACTTCCTGCAACGTGACGTTCCAGCCGCGCGCGATCAGCCAGCGCGAGACGAAGTCGACGGCGGGGCCTTCGGCACCGGTGGACGATTGGAGTGCGAGCAGTTCAGCAGCGAGCGCGACAACGTCGGTCATAGCGCAAAAACTAGCCGGGGGCGAAAGTGGATGCCACCGTCGCCCCCAGGAAATTTCTGCGTGCGCGCCGACGCGGCGCGATCAGATCGACGTGGCGCTACTCGTCGATGTTCCGGTCGTGTCGAAGCCCGTCGACGCCGACGGTGTGATGTTCAGGCCCGTTGTATCGCCCTCGCGCACATACTCGACGAAGATTTGCTGGGCGAGTCGATTCGCCTCGCGGTGGTAATCGTCGTGATCCCGCTCGCCCATGTCGCCGAGCTGCTGCAGCCGTTCGAGACCGAGCGCCCTGCCCGCTTCGCGGAAGGTCTTGAACGTGTCTTCCGACTGCCGCGCGATGACGATGTCGCCGACGAGGCGGAGGAAGTCGCTCTCGCGCGCCGAGTCGGCGAGATCGCGTGCGACACCGAGCGCCTTGCCCAACACCTTCTTCGCCGTGCCCGCCTGTGCTCCGAGCTCGGCCTGGTAATCCTCGAGCATGCGCTGGTGCGACTGCGCCTTCGGGATGAAGCGTGCGCACAGCGCACGATAGCGAGCGTCCTCAGCCTGCTTCTCGTGATCGACCAGGTTCTCGACGAACGTCTGGTGCTGCATCACGGCGTTGTTGATCTGGCTCTTGAGAAAGTCGATGCCGCGGTCCATGGGGCCTCCAGTGAATCGGTTGGTTCCGGGCCCCGGTGCGGGTGCAACACACGCGCCATCGATGCGTGCGCGATGCACGCATCTCGACGAGCGCGTGAGCGACGAGAGCTAGAGCTCGCCGGCGAGAACGCGCCGGCGAATCTCCGAGAAGTCGGCGGGGAGCGGCTGGCCGGCGTCCACCGCGAGGTCCTCGAGCGCATTGAGAAGCGCGCGCTTCAACCGGCGCCCGGCGTCGCCTTCGGGCAGTGTCCGGAGCGTCGCGGTGAGATGCGTTGATTCGCCGAGGTAGTCGAGTATCGTCGGCGCGGACGTGCTGACGGTCGCCACGCCGGCGAGTGCCGATGTCGATGTCACGGAGGTGGTGAGACCGAACGTCTGCGAGGCGGTCGGAGCCAATGCGGCGGACAGCATCGACGGATCGACCGAGAGCGCTCCGGCCAGCCGCTCCTTGAGCGAGCTCGTCAGCTCGGATTTTCCGGTCATCACCCGCCAGAGCTGCTGGCGCGAGGTGCCTGCATGCCGCGCGAGATACTGCTTCGAGATCCCCCGCTCGATGCGCAGGATCTCGAGCCGCTTGCCCAGCGAGGTCAGCTCAGGCGCCCCCTCCGGCAGTGCGGCATCGAGCAGTATTTCCGTTGACATACGTTGCAATCAGGCCTAGATTGAGGTACCGAAAGAATCCCGAACTCATGCGACGTTCGTTGCACAGTCTAGGAGAGCAAGTGGCGAAAGTCAAGAAAGAGACTGGAGTTACGGGCGAACGTAACGGGAAGGGCAAGTCGGCACGGGGAAAGGCGCACGGCACGAAGAAGGCGGCTCGAACGCGACCGAAGCAGCGGACGACGACGTCGCGGAAGAAGGGTGCAGCGAGAGGAGGAAAGCCGGTGAAGTCGGCGAGCACGCGGGGGAAGAAGGCGGCGACGAGATCGAAGCGCGCGGGCCAGCGGGCCCTCGCCGTGGTGCGTGGTCGTGCCGCGCAGACTCCCGTCGTCCACGTGGCCGTCAAACCACTCGATCCGCTCCGCAAGTGCGGACCGAAGACCACCGTGCAGTTCCTCTATCGGGTCGACGAGCAGGTGGACGGTCGCAACACGCCGCATCTCGTCTTCTTCGATCGACACGGTTGGTACTGCGAGCACGGCCGTTCCTGCCCGGCGGTCGGACACGCTCGGAAGTTCAACGGGCAGATCGCGCGAGTCTCGTAGCGAGCTCGCACTGGACGGACAACGAAACGGTAGGATGAGAGAATGATCGCGAGACACGAGACGCATCTGGACAAGATCGACATCTGGTCGGCCCTGGCCGCCCCCCTTCCCCCCGGCGTGATCTCCTGGAGACAGGATGGGCGCCCCATCTCCCGCGACGGGCGTCATCTCGCTCGCTTCGTGGCGTACATCGAGGCGAACACCGTTCGCGAGCGGCTCGACGCGGTCGTGCCAGGCGAGTGGGATCTCACCCTCGAGCTGCTGCCGCCCGTGACGGGGCTCGACGAGGACGCGAACCAGGGTGCGTGCTCGTTCAAGGCGCGACTGCAGATCCTCGGCGTGATCCGCGAGGACGTCGGCACCGGCAAGGACTACAAGCAGGCCGCGACCGACGCGTTCAAGCGCGCGGCGGTGCGGTTCGGCATCGCGCACGAGCTGTACGCGTACGAGCAGAACTGGGTGCAGATGGACGGCGACGGGAAGTACGCGAAGCCGATCGAGGATCCGGCCGTGACCTATGCGCGACGCTACGGCCGCCCGCGCGTGGCGAATGCCCCTGCGGCCGAACCGGCACAGACGGCGGCTCCGGTGGAGCGTGAGGCCGAGGTGGCGTTTTCCGAGGAGCCGGCGGCTACGGGACCGCTCGCGTCGGACGAGCCGAGCTGCCCGAAGTGCGGTGGGCGGATGTGGGACAACCGGCTGACGAAGCGGAATCCGAAGGCGCCCGACTACAAGTGCCGCGACCGCTCCTGCGACGGTGTGATCTGGCCGCCGAAGCCGGGCAAGGACGAGACGTCGGAGAAGAAGGAGAAGTCCGACAAGGCCGCGAGCGCGAAGCCGCTCAGTGAGGAGACGGAAGAGATTCCGTTCTGAGGACGGCGGTTTTCAGCGGTGGATAATGGGTGGTGAGTAACAGCGAACGGCCTCGGGAGGCGACTGCTTCCCGGGGCCGTTCGCTGTTACTCACTTACCCACCACCGAAAACTCACGACCGTCCATCCCCATGCCGGGACCGGGGCTCGAACCCGGATGTCCTTTCGGACACAAGATTTTAAGTCTCGCGCGTCTGCCAGTTTCGCCATCCCGGCGCGCCGAACGAACCGAACGAGAAACGGGGGAGCCTGCGCTCCCCCGTCGTCGATCCAGAGCGGGAAACGGGACTCGAACCCGCGACCCCAACCTTGGCAAGGTTGTGCTCTACCAACTGAGCTATTCCCGCGTGCGACAAAATATAAAACCGGCGTGCGCGAGCAGGTAGGTGGCGGGACGCGACGTCAGCCGGTGACTCCCAGGGCGTGTACCGCGAACCACGCCGTCCACGCCAGCAGTCCCGACAAGGACGCGTCGCCCGCGTTGGCCGTCGCGACGCCCGAATCGTCCACGAGCTCCGCCGCGACGCCGCCGTGCAGCGGTGCGTGACGCAGCCACCGGAGCACCTGATCGCCGTCGGGCCCCAGCAGGCGGCCGATCTCGCGCACGAGCGAGCTGCGTTCGCGCGGCAGCGCCTTCACCGTGCGGCGATACAGCGAGTCATTCCGGTCCAGCGCCTCGTACAACGGCAGCCAGACGGCGCTCGCACTCGGTTCGTCGTCGGTCGACGCGTTGCCGACGAGATCGATCGAAGCGCGCAGCGTCGCCTTCTGGTCGCGCTCCGGGGCGAAGTGGCGTTTGAGCGCTGCCCGAACCGCCGCGGCATCCTCCACGGAACGCGACGTCTCCTCGTCGAGTGTTCGACGGAGGATCTCGAGCGCCTGAGCGGCGGCGGCGTTGGCGTGCAGCGTGAACGGGTGCGCGGCGGGAGTGTTGTCCGGCGTCACCTCGGTCGAGTAGAGCGAGAAGCGGCGGTCGCGCCGGTCCTGAAGGTCGTCGTGCGCGAGGTACAACGCGTCGCCGATGGCTGGCTCGTCGACGATGGCCGAATCGCCGGTGTCGCGCGCGTAGCGATCGATGGCGATGGGGTAGGCGGCGACCCCCTCGAGTGCGAAGCCCGGCTCGAACAGCGTGCCGTCGAGGTAGTGGACGCCGCGGCCGGGCGCGTAGCCGTGCAGCTCGCACATTCGCAGCAGCAGCTCTCGCGCGAGTGCGCCGTCGGCCAGCTGCACGGCGGGAAGGGTCCACATGAGCGCGTCCCAGTCGCGGACGGTCACCCCGGCCCCATGCCACGGCGCGCGCGTCCGCACGAGGTAGTAGTGGGCATCGTCGAGCGCGCGGGCGACGCCGTAGAAATAGGCGAACAGCAGGTTGCGGTTGATCAGCCGGTCGACGCCCTCCGAGCCAGTGCTCTGCTCGAGCTGCTGTAGCGCATCGCGGGTGCCGGCGAGCAGCGCACGCCACCCACGGCGCCGGAGCACGGCCACCGTGGCCTCGGCGCCATCGCGTTCGGGGCCGGCCGCGAGGTAGAAGGCGACGTCGACGTGACCGCCAGCCGGAAGCGTCAGCGTGCGCGCGAGCGAGAAACGCGATCCTTCGTGTACGATCTCCGCCTCGTCATCGGCGCTCACGGCGAGCGCGGCGAGTCCAGGCTGTGCGCTGCCCTCGAGCAGCAGGTGCCCCGCGGTTCCACGCGACACGAGCGACTGATCATCGGTCGGTCGCGCCGTGCGCACGCGCAGCTGACGATGGCCGAGCGTGCCTTCGAGCCGCACGCGGACGGAGTGCGCGGCGCCCCGGCTCTCGAGGGCGATCGCGTAGACGGCGCCGGCGAGATCGGCATCGCGGCCGTAGGGCGCGAACACCGTCCCACGCACGACGACGTCGCCGATGGTGCACGTGAAGGTCGGCAGCCACTCGAGGGCGCGCTCCCACGCCATCGCACCGCCGGAGAGATCGTGCGCCTGACCGTCGATCTCGACGATCGGCTTGAGCAGCGGCGGCGCGTTCCCGTCGATGAAGTCGGCGCCGCCCGCGAATTCCACAGCGGCGCGCGCACCGCGGTGGACCACACCGATCGCGTGAATGGACCCGTCGGCGGGATGGAGGCACGGGATGGCGAGCCAGTGGTTGCCCGTGAGCTGCCAGGGCACGTTCGGAAGCGCGGAGTGTGGCACGGTGCGGCACGTGAAGTTGTTGGTCGCCTGCCCCAATGATAACCTTCGCCCCAATGCCGCCGCTCGAAGTGTCTCGCCCCGTGTCCCACCGCTGGCTGCCGCCGCGTCCGCAGCGGCGGCGCCTCCTGACGATCGCGGTGCTCGCCTCGCTCCATGCCGCCCGCACGAACGCGGCGCACGCACAGGCGACGCTGAGCCATACGGACGACGCGATCCCGATTCCCGGCGGGTGGGTCCGACTCTCCATCCTCAACTCGTGGGAGCGATACGACAGTCGGTTCGGAGCGAGTGGTGCGATCCGCGCACTCGGCGAGGAGCTGTCGACCGATTCGCTGGGCCCGCGGCAGCTGCCGCGGCTGGCCCCGATCGAGGGTGGGCTGCAGACGCTCACGAACAATCCGTCGCAGCGACTGACGTTCGGCCGGCTCGACGTGCGCAGCGACGCGCGCATCGTGACGACGCCGATCGCGCTCGAGTACGGCATCACCCGGCGACTGAGCTTCGGCGTCGTCGTCCCAGTCGTCCAGACGCGGCGGTCGGCACAGGTGCGCGTGAACCAGCGCGCCACGGGCGACACGACGAAGACGAGCAACGTGGGAATCCTGCCGCAGCTGAGTCGCGCAGGCTGGGCCACGCTCAACGCGAAGTTCGTCGCCGATCTATCGAAGGCCGCGACGGCGCTGACCGGCCTGCTCGCGCGCTGTGCGCAAAACTCCGCCGCCGCGGAGTGCAATCCGATTCGCGGCAAGGAGACCGCCGCGGCAGCGACGGCACGTCGCGCCACCGAGTTCGCTGGCGCCGTCGTCGCGGCTTACGGGATCACCACGCAGACGGCGGTTGTCGCGCCGCTCGCTGGCAGCACGCTGGCGACGACGATCGAGAGCCAGCGTGCCGCGCTCGCGACGCAGCTCGCGACGTACGTGCCGGGCACGACGCTCGGCACGCTTCCCACGACGACGACGGAGTTCTCGTACATCGACCTGCAGGGCCAGGTTCGCGCGCCGGGACTGCTGCAGAGTGAGCTCGGCGGCGGCCTCGATTCCATCGCGACGACGGAGCGCATCGGCATCGGAGACGTCGAGCTGCGAGCGCGCTTGCTCGTGATCGACCATGTGCAGCACGATTCGCTGCCGCTCCACGGGCCGCAGGTTCGACTCGGCGTCGGCGGGATCGTGCGCTTCGCGACGAGCCGGCCCGATTCGGCGACCGATCTGCTCGACATCGGTACGGGAGAAGGCCCGGGGGTGGAGGTGCGATCCGCGCTCGACGTGCGCGCCGGACGAGTCGGCGCCACGGTCGCCGCGCGCTACGCGACGTTTTCGGCGCGAACGGTGACGGCGCCGCTCGTCGGCTATCCGGTGGCGGGCTTTCCGTACCCACTGTTCGGGGAGGTGTCGCGCAAGTCCGGGAACGTGCTCGGCATCGACGTCACACCGCGTTTCTTCGTAGGTGAGTGGCTAGCCTTCGAAGGGATGTACGGCCAGGAGCACACCGATGCGGCGACGTTCAGCGGCGCGGACGCCTCATCGTGCTCCGCGTGCTCGGTGCTGGCCAACTCGATCGTGCCGACGCCGATGACGGTACAGCGCGTCGGCCTCGGCGTGCGCTATTCGACGGTGGACGCGTTCATGCGGCGGCGCGCGCGCTATCCGGTGGAAGTGTCGTACCGGCACCTCGAGACGATCACGGGAGAC
>JBJMNN010000139.1:0-4416 GCA_045804245.1 Gemmatimonadaceae bacterium
CTCGGCGCCGCTCGCGCCGAGCGACCGGATGGCGTACGCAGGCGCGCTCGCCCGTGGCGGGCGCCGGGCCGAGGCGATCGGCCTCTACGAGCAGACCGAGCGGGAAGGGGGGGAGCTCGCCGGCGTCGCGGCATATCAGCGTGCCCGTGCGCTGCTCCAGTCGGGCAGCGGCGCGGCGGCGCGATCGGTGCTGCGCACCGTCGCGTCGCGCTCGACGAACGTGGGAAACGCGAGCGCCGCCGCGCTGCTGCTCCTCGCCGATCTGCAGGTGGACGACAACGATCTCGCCGGTGCGGCGCGGAGCCTCGCCGAGCTCACGCGCCGGTATCCGACCGCCGAGCAGGCGCCGTTGGCGCGCTTTCATGGCGGACTGCTCGCCTTCTCGGCACAGCCGCAGCGCTCCGCCGCGATGTTCGACTCACTGGTTTCGCTGCACCCCGACGACGAGGAAGCGCTCCCCGCACGCTACTGGGCAGCGCGCGCTCTCGAGCGCGCGGGGCGGGGCGACGACGCGGTCACGCGGTGGCGCGCGATCGCGACCGGATCGCCGCTTTCGTATTACGGCGTCATGAGCGCTCGGCGGCTCAACCGCCCGGTATCGCTTCCTGCCGTCGGCACGGAGACGCCGCCACGCATCGCCTCGGTCGACTCGGCGGCGCAACGCATCCGCGTGCTGCGACTGCTCGGCATGGACGTCGAGGCATCGTTCGAGGTCGAGGCGTTATTCGATCGCGGCGACCGCAGTGCCGCGGAGGCGGCGACGATCGCGCAGACGCTGATCGACGTCGGCTTCCCGGCTCGAGGACTTCGTCTCGCCGTGCGGGCGCTCGACCGGGGCACGAGCGCGACGCGTGCGCTGCTGCGCGCCGCGTTCCCGGTGCTCCACGCCGAGGCGCTGGTGGAAAGCTCGCGCGCGATGGATCTCGATCCGGCGCTGGTCGCGGGATTGATCCGGCAGGAGTCGACCTGGAATCCCGACGCCGTGTCGCCGGTGGGTGCGCGCGGACTGATGCAGCTGATGCCTCCCGTCGGCGCGTCGATTGCCTCGGGGCGCGGCTACCCGGTCTGGAACCCGGTGCTCCTCTTCGACCCGGACGTGAGCATGCAGCTCGGCACACGACACCTCGCGACGAGCCTTTGGGGCCGCGACGATCCGACCCGCGCGCTGGCGGCGTACAACGCCGGTCAATCGCGAGTGACTCGCTGGGCGCGCCGGCCCGGCGCGAGTGATGCGGAGCAGTTCACGGAGTGGATCCCGTTCGTGGAGACGCGAGATTACGTGCGGGCGGTGTTGAGGAATCGCGCGGTGTATTCCGGGCTGTACGGTTTTTGAAGGACCACTGAAGTAACGAGTACTCGAGTAGCGGGTACCCAGTACCGGTTGGAGGCTCCCGGAAATCGCGTCGGGATCGCTGCGTCGACGGTGAAGGCACTGCTACCTTCGTCCACGGCGGTGCAGATGTGTGCGACACCGACGAATGCAGAATCGGCCGCGGCGAGAGATCTCGCCGCGCCCGATTCCGTCGGTAGTGCAGCCTTCAATCTCCCGAGAGAGGGATGGAGGACTATCCGGGAGCTTCTGACCGATACCGGGTACTCCCTACGTCGGTCATACTCGGTACTGCAGTGGCACTTCGTGCCGCACCACTACCACCCCGGCACCAACTGGAACCCCCAGATCCATCCTCTTCCTGGTCGTTGGAACGGGTGCGCGTAGTACGCTTCCAGGATCGCGTAGCCGAGCACGTTGAAGCGCGCCGAGAGGCCGGCGCTGACGACGGGAGTTCGCGTGTTCGGGTCCGTCGTCGAGGAGGTGAGGCTCAGCGTCTGTCCTCCCTGCCACGCGATTCCGGCGTCGACGAACGGTGCCAGGGTGAGCGGGAGGAAAGGCACGTTGAACAGCCCGTATTCCGGCACGCCGAAGACGGGGATGCGGACCTCGAAGCTCGCCACGGCCAGTCTGCTGCCGAGCAGGCGATCGAACGCCGGACAGCCGGTGCGCGAGGGCCCGATGAGGGTGCCGCACTCCGACTGTTCGAACGAGCCGACGCTGTAGCCGCGCAGAAACTGCTCTTCGCCGAGGAAGAGCGGAAACAGCGCCGTCGTATCGTCGGCGCTCTTGCCGTAGCGCCCGTAATGCAGCGCGCGCGCGGCGAACGTGATCGGACGAAGGAAGAAATACTTCCGGTAGTCGGCGAGGGCGGTGGTGAAGGTCAGCGTGCCCACCGTCGGTGTCACTTCGAAGCGATAGCGTGAGCCCATGATCGGGCCCGTGAAGGCGGAGTACGACGCGTCTCCGACCAGTGCGGCGCTGGCCTGGCCGTAATAGATCGGCGCGCGCGACGTCGTGTCGCGCGTGTACTGGGCGTATGGCTGAAAGGCCTGGTCGTAGTAGACGCTCTGGATCGTCGTGCTGAACCCGAGTCGCGTGGCGGACAGGCTCAACTCGAAGCGTCGCGTACTCGAGAACGGGTACGACGTGCTGAAGCCAGCCTCATCGATGAAGATGCGTTGAATGACGAGGTTCTGTGAAAGGTTGCGGTAGTCGTTGTAGAGGTAGCCCGTGAGGTACGGCACGTGTTGCACGGTGGCGCCGTAGTTCCACCGGTGCTTCAGGTTCTGGTAGATGACCTGGGCGCCGATGTCCTGGACGGTGCCGTTGGCCTGTATGCCGACGCCGATCTGGCGGTCGCTCAACTGGTCTCCGAACAGGAACGACACACCGCCGGCGACGCCGGTGCCGAACGGTCCCCCTGCGCTGACTCCCACCGACGGCTGGCCGACCGCGTCGAGCGAAAACGTCGAGTGATACGGCGCGTAGGTGAAGTCCTCGCCGGTGGCGAGCCCCGTGCTTGGATCACGCAGGTAATTGGTCACCGTGGCGCGGCCGGGTGTATCGCCCGGGGGGAGCACACCGGCATTGGCCGCCGCGACGCCGGCGACGACCGGCTCGCCGCGCGTGCGCGTCGAGTCGAGCGCGTACACGGCGTAGCCCTGATCCTGGAACACGGAGAAGAGCATCCGTCCCGTCTTCGGCGCCACGGTGAGCGCGGGCGAGATCGCCGTGATGCCGCTCACTCCCGTCGACAGCCGCGTGACGCGGGAGACCGCGCCGCTCGCGAGCTCGAGCCGGTAGATGTCGCTGAACCCGTCCTGATCCCCGATGAAGAACAGACTCTTGCCGTCCGGCGAGTACTGCGGGTTGATGTGCTTCCCTTGCGTGAACGGCGAGAACACGCTCACCTGTCCCGTCGCCACGTCGATCGTCGCGAGCTGGAGTGGCGAAAACACCATCTTGGTGAAGTCGGTCGTCGGACCGCGATCGGTCGCGAACGCGATCGTCTTCCCGTCCGGCGACCACGCCGGCTGGATGTCCGCGTTCCGGTCGTTCGTGAGCTGCCGGACGGTCCCGGCTGCGAGGTCCAGCAGGTACAGATCGCTGATGCCCCCCGACATTCCGGAGAATGCGATCGTCTGCCCGTTCGGTGACCAGGCGATGTGCGTCACGGAGCCGACGCCGGGCACGCGGACGCGGCGCTCGATGTTGCCCGAGGTCACGTCGAGGATCGCGATCTCGTGGTTGCCTTCCGCCTGGGCGACGAAGGAGAACTTGCGGCTGTCGGGCGACCAGGCGCCGGAGGTGTTGATGAAGCTGATCGCGTCGAAGTGCGAGTCGCTCGTCGGCCCCGCGAGCTTCTTGATCACGCGACCCGTCGTCGCGTCGGCAACGAACAGCTCGATCTCGAACAGGCTGCGCCGCGCGTAGAACGCGACGAACTGCCCGTCGGGGCTCACCGTCGGGGCGAGCGCCATGTCGCCGGATTTGCGACCGGTCTGGAGGATCGGGTCACCGGCGCCGTTCGGGCGCGTGCGACCCTCGAGCATCGGGAGATAGGCACGACGGGTCGCTGCGATCCAGTCCTTCGACAGCGAGTCGGTGCTGATGCCGAGCACGCGGCGGATTCCTTCCTCGAACCCGATCCGCAGCGACGTCCGGTAGACGTCCACCACGGCGCGGTCACCCCAGCGGCCGCCGACGTATGCCCACAGCGCCTGCCCGTACCGGTACGGGAAGAAGCGCTGGTCATTCGTGAGCTGTTTGATCGTCGGGAGGTTGTCGCGCTCGGCCGCGTCGCGCAGCCACATCGCGGTGAGCGGATCGTCGCGCCCGAGCGAGAAGTACTCGGCCATGCCCTCGATGAGCCAGAGGGGCAGGGCGCCAAGGCGGGCGAGGCCACCGGGCCCCGCTTCGGCAACGCTGTATTGGAAGACGTGCACGAGCTCGTGGCCGAGCACGTGATCGTTGTCGGCGTAGATGCCGGTGAACGGCATGATGACGCGGGTGCGCAGTCCTTCGGTGACGCCTCCCGTGCCCTCCGAGAGCTCCTCGCCGATCACGTTCGTCTGCTGGAAGTC
>JBJMNN010000140.1:0-10719 GCA_045804245.1 Gemmatimonadaceae bacterium
GCGAGCACATGGTCGATCCGCGCGCCGATCCAGCCGTTGTACTTCGTGATCCCGAAACCGATGCCGGCGACCGAGAAGGCGTCGGTGAGGTCTCCCCACTGATCCCGGAAGAACGCGCTCTCGACGGGCGTGTTGAAGTCCCCCAGCACGAGCAGGGGCCTCGAGCCGGTGGCCACCCAGTCGCGCGCGAGCTTCGCCTCGATCCCGCGGATGTCGGTGTTGTTCTTCATGCGCCGTAGATCGCCCGACATCAGTCCTTCGAGGCCTTTCCTGGGCGTCTCGAGGTGGAGATTCGCGGCGCGGATCGGCCCTCCCGGGCCGTCCAGCACGAAGCGGACGACGTACCCCGCGCCACCTGGTTCGTCTGCCTCGCTCTGCTTGATTCGATCGAGCGCACTCCGGTCCATCACGGCCGCCTGCCGGATCGGATAGCGGCTCAGAAAGCAGAGATCCCGGCTCACGTGCGCGTGCCAGCCGGGCAGCCGCGGCGCGACGGCGGCCAGCGCCTCACCGCACTCCTGGATGCCGACGATCTGCGCCTGCCACCGGTCCAGGACCAGCGGAAGCATCTGCGCGCTGAGTCGATCGCCGCCCGCGTTGAACGAGACGACACGCAGGTGCTCGCCGGCCGGTGCGGGGAGCAAGCGCCGCCAACCGGTACGAAACCCCATCACGGGACCGATGACGACGAGCGCCGCGACCGCGAGCGGCAGGAGCAGGCGGGCCCGAAGCCACGCGACGAGGGGAACGAGCAGGACGAGTGGGAGCAGGAACACCCAGCGCCCCATGAACAGCAGCACCGTGCCGAGCGTCGCCCTGTCGCCCAGCCCCCAGAGCAGTGCCGCGACGATCAGCGTGGCCGCCAGGTAGCCCCACGCCAGGACGGCCGCGACCTTCCAGCGAAAGGTCCGCGGAATTGTGACTGGATAGCGTGATGATGCCTTATTGGTGTCCTTCTGACGGCGCGACCTACGTCGAATTCTCGCCTTTCTCACCGAATTCGGTTGGTTCTGCGCCGTCTCGGTCGGTCGCTGGATCTCCAACCGGTTTCCGCACTGTCGGCACGCGAGCTGGCGACCAGCCTGCGCGTCGTCGACGTGGTAGCGCTCGCCGCACCGGCATTCGAGAGTGAAGCCCGCCATGCGCTCAATGTACATTGGGCCCCATGCGCCACATGTCGCCGCTTCGACAGCTAGCCGGCTGCGCGTGACCGCCGATCCCGCCCCGAGCTGGAGCCGCGTGTCACTGGCCGACCCGCCGCCTCTCGCACCCGAGGCGGTGCACGTGTGGCGCATCCGGCTCGATCCGCCGGGGGAGCAGGACGATTCCTGGGAGCTGCTCTCCGACGAGGAGCGGAGGAGGGCCCACCGATTCGTCCAGGAGCAGCACCGCCGGCGATTCGTCGCAGCGCATGCGGCGCTGCGCCGAATCCTGGCTGGCTACACCGTGCAGCGCGCTCAGGAGCTGGAGTTCACGATCGGACCGCACGGGAAGCCAGCCCTCCTCGTGCCCGATGCACCGTCGCGGCCCAGCATCGAGTTCAACCTCTCACACTCTGCCGACCTCGCGCTCGTCGCCGTGGCGCGGGAGCGCCCGGTAGGCGTCGACCTCGAGCGATGGGAGCGCGAGATGGATCACTTAAAGCTTGCGGAGCGATTTTTCTCCCCCGCCGAGCGCGCGAGTCTCGAGGCGCTGGCGGAACGGCGGGACGACCTCATGCACGGATTCTTTGCGGCGTGGTCGCGGAAGGAGGCGTACCTGAAGGCGCGTGGCGAGGGGGTCATGCGCGGTCTCCACCACTTCGACGTTACGCTCGTCCCGGGGGAACCAGCTCGCCTGCTCGCCGACCGGCTCGACGCGGCGATCGACCGCTGGCGGATGCGCTCCATCATCCCAGACGAGGGGTTCTCGGGCGCGATCGTCGTCGCCGATCCGTTCGAGGAGCTGCTCCTGCTCGAGAGTAGCTAGCGGGTGGTGATCGCCGCGGCTCCACTCGCCGAGTCTGACCGCTCGGTCAGCACGGACAGCCGCCCCATGCGCCGCAGCTCGGCGACAGCGGCTCGGTGCTCGCTGAGCTCTTTCGGGCAGGTCGTGCGCGTCTCGTCGAACAGACCGCCCGCGGAGGATGTCTCCCCGCTGAGGAGAGCCTCCTCGCCGAGGTAGAACGATACGACGCAACGCTGGCTCTGGCCGTTGAGCTCCGCCGTTGCGGCGAGGGCACGGAGCGAGTCGGCATTCAGGCCGCCCAGCATATACCGAACGATCGGGGCGGGCCACCGAGTACTGTCGGCGAGCGCCGCATGCGCGGCGAAATCCTCGCTGTCGTCCTGTCGGAGCCGCTGACGTGCGAGATGCAGCCAGAGTGCGCCATAGACGTCGGCGGAGTCGAGTGCCAGACCGCGCTGCAGATCGGCCGCTGCCTGGGCGAAGTTGCCCAGGTAGAAATAGGTGCGACCTCGGCTTTCGATGGCGGGTGCGTGGTTCGGCTTGAAGGCGATGGCGCGGTTGAAGTCGCGGATTGCGCTGGCGAAGTCGCCGAGGAGCTCGTAGGTGACGCCGCGGTCGGTGTAGAGTCGCGCGTCGCTGGGGGCGAGCAGGATCGCCTGCTCGAAATCGGCGAGGGCGCGCTCGTAGTCCCCCTTGCTGCGATAGGCGAGCGCGCGCTGTCTCCACGCCACGACGAGCCCGGGCTCGAGGGCGAGCGCGCGGTCGAAGTCTCGAATGGCGCGCTCGTACTGGCGCATCTGGAGGTGCGTCACGCCAGCCGAGGTGAGCGCGCCTGCGTCGCGCGACCCGTTGTGACAGCCGATCCACGCGACGAGGATGAGCCCGGCGGCTATCGCGAGGGCGAGGGGCCGGCGGGATCGGCGGTTGGGAAGACGGATCGCGAGCATGTGTTCCGGGACGATCGGGCGCAGGTCGGCGCAATCATGCCGGGCGCTGAAGCCGCCTGACTGGCCCGTCGGTCAGGGTATCCAGTCGAGTACCGAGACTGGCTGCGCGCGCACGTCCTCGAGTGACTCACCGTCGCCCTGGCCGACCCGCTGCACGAACAATGACAACCGTCCCTCGCGCCGCCACCGATCGACGTCGTAGGTCGGCTCCCACTGCCCGACCGCCGAGGGCAACAGCTCCCGGAGCGTCCACCGTTCGCGGGAGGGGTCGGCGCTCCGGGCGACCGTGACGCCTCCGCCGCGTTCCTGGTCGCGGTAGACGACAATCACGTCTCCGGCGCGATCGACGAGCACCTGTGGGCGAGAGAGCGGGATCCGCTTCGTACCGCCGCCGTTCAACCGGAAGGGCAGCGTGCGCTCGCCCACTCGGCTCGCCCGCCAGCGCGCGCCGTCGTGCCAGACGAGGCGCAGCTGCGGCACGTCGCTCCCCGCGTCGCGCCAGTAGGTGGCGATGATGGGACGACCGCTTCCGTCGACCGCGCCGGAGGTCTGGTTGATCAGCTCACTTCCCCGTGGGACCGGCCACGCCACCTCGGCCGTCGCCGCCGTGATCGGCAGCGCGTACGCCGTGCCCGACGACGTGCGCCAGCTTCGGCCCTCATCCGGGGAGTGAGCGTAGAGCACGTCGTGGTTGGAGGCGACGTCGGGCGAGTCGCGCCAGACCCATGACAGGTGCCAACCGCCGCGCGCGTCGATCGCGAGCTGATTCACGTACGCGTTCCGCTTCCCCTCGCCCGCGATCAGGGGATGCTGCAGCACGTGCCATGTGCGGCGCCGCACGTCGTACCGGTCGAGCAGCACGTCACCGCTCCCCGACTTCCCGTCGCGATAGACGAACAGCAGATCTCCATTCGAGAGTGAATAGAACTGCGGGTAGGTGACGCGCTCCTCGCGCTGTCCCGTCATCCGCTCGGGAGGGCCGAGCACGAGCGAGCCCGCGCGCACGGCCCGCGCGTAGTGCAGCGGCTTGTTGTGCTCCGCCCACGCCACGTGGAGCACGCCACTGCCGTCGACGGCGATGGCGATCGCGTTGTGCGCATCCGACACGTCGTTGGTGTACGGTGTTCGCGACAGCGTCCACGTCGCGCTGCCGATCATCCGCTTCGCGAGCACGACGTGCGCCGAATCGTCGTAGTACGCAGCGTACTGGATGCTTCCATGGCTGGCGAGGCTCGCGGTGCGGAAGACGACCGCGTTCACGGACGACCGCGCCCAGCCGAGCCCCAGCCGGGAGATCCGCATGTCGGGGTCCTGCGCGCCGGCGAGCGCGGGCGCGATGAGCAGCAGCGCGAGCGCTGTCGCCGCCGTACGCGCGCGCGCGCTCACCGCGACCGGCGCTTCGCGGCTGGCGCGCGTGTCGCCGGTTTGGCCGACTTCACCGACTTCACCGACTTGGCCGACTCGGCAACCTTCGCCGACTTCGCCGACTTCGCAGCCTTTGCCCTCGTCGGCTTCGCCGCATTGTGCGCTGCGACGCCTGCCGCTGGCACCGCCACCGGCGCGAAGTGTCGCGACTTCTGGTTGGACGCGGCGAACCGCGCCACGTGCGCCACGCGGTGTGCGCGCGTCTCGGGTCGCACGGCCTGACTGATCCAGTGCAGGTAACCCTTCCGCGCCGACGGCGAGAACGCAGCGAAGTTCGTCGCGGCGCCCGGGAGCGCGCGGAGCGCACGCGTGAGGTCGTCGGGGACGACGAGCGCTTCCACCGCGTCGAGGCTCGCCCACGAACCGTTGGCCTTCGCACGCTCGATCGACGCGAGGCCGGGCTCGGCCATCAGTCCCTGCTCGGTCAGCCGCTCGACACGCACCTTGTTCGAGCGCGACCAGGTGCTCTTCGGTTTGCGGGGCGCCATGAGCTGCACGTAGCGCGCATCGTCCAGTGTGCGCACAGTGCTGTCGATCCATCCGTAGCAGAGCGCCTCTTCCACGGCATCGCCATAGGCCAGACGGTCGGCGCGACTCGATTTCTTGTCGAACACGAGCCAGATACCGGGCGACGTCGCGTGATGTGCTTCGAGCCATCGGCGCCAAGCGGCGCGGTCGGCGACGTAGACCTGCTCGAGTGAGGCCAGCGTGTTGCGCCGAGAAGTGGGGGACATGGCCTCGAGGTGGCGAGACTCCGACGACGAACCGCGATGCTGCCGCGCGCCGGCGCGCCGGACTGGCGACGCCGCGTAGGATATCAGCGGCGCGGGTCGGTCGAAAGCGCGCTCACGTCGATGTACATCCCGACTCGTCCGACGCCCGGAGCTGCAGCACCTCGGTCACCAGCAGGTAGCGCGATCCACGCCCCATGTGCCCCGCGCCGGCCGGCATCTTCGGACTGACGGTGCCACGCCAACGCACGTAGAGCGCACGCGGCTGGCCCGCGATCGACTTCGCAAGGCTGTCTCGCTGGCGCAGTGCGTCGTTCGAGAGCGTCACCCACCAGTTGTCGTCGCCGGGCGGCGCGCCGCAGGGGTGGAACCAGCTCACCTCGAACCCCGTTTCGTAGAGCCCGCGATACTCGCGCACCGTGTCGGCGAGTGCGCGGGTCGTTCGCGCCGCGATGACGGCGGAGCTCGTAAGCGGCGCCGGCTCGCGGACCGCGAGCCCGGCGGCGAGCGCGAGTGGGAGCAGGGGACGCATCGTCATCGTTGTGGGAAACGTCGCGCCGCACGAGGCGCGCCCCTGTTGCACACCGCGCCGCGGGATTGGTTCGCGGCGCGCGGCCCCATCGATAAATTGCCGGTTCACGCCCGCCGGAGGGGTGCCCGTATCCTGGACATGCTCGTGCAAGCCGCCACCTCGGCCAGCTCGTACGCCGAGTATGTCTCGCCCATCCACCAGCTGTGGAAATACGTCGTGCTCGGCCTCACGAGCATCGTGTTCGAGGAGGCGAACCCGATCTTCGGCGGCATCGCGGCGAGCAATCGCCGGCTCGGCCTCATCGGGGTCATCACCGCCGTCGCGTTCGGCACGTGGATCCCATCCATCGGCCTGTACTTCCTCGGCCGATGGCGGATCGAGTGGGTCCGTGCCCGTTTTCCCTCCTGGCAGCGCCTGCTCGAGGCGGCGCTCGCGCTCGTGCAGCGCAACCCGTGGCGCTCGTCGCTCGTGGTGCGGTTCGCCTACGGTCTCAGGCTCCCGGTCCCGATCGCCTGTGGCGCCGCGCGCGTTGCGCTACCGGTCTATGTGATCGCGAGCGGGATCAGCTGCTGGGTCTGGAGCGCGCTCTACGTCCTGCTCGGCTGGAAGGCCGGCGGCGCGGCGCTGCGTCTGCTCGGCTTCACCACGCGCTACGACGTCCGACTCGGTTTCCTCGCGATCGTGCTGATCGCGACTCTCTTTTTCATGCGGCGCCGACGCCGGATCGCACAACGCACGGCGGACGTGCTGAGCGGGCACGAGGTGAGGGTGTACGAGACGGCGGAGATGCCGGTGCCGAGGAGGGCGAAGCGGGAGCGGAAGGTCGAGGAGTGAGCGGCCAAGGCCGTACGTGGTACGACGGACGTAGCAGGTACGCAGTACCGGTGAGAAGCTCCCGGAAGGTGGCGAGCCCTTCGCCGTGAAGGCCTGTAACGGTCGAGCTCCCGAGGGCATTCCGGGAGCTTCCCCCTGGTACCCGGTACTCGCTACGTCGGTCGTACTCGGTACTGCAGTGGCAGTTCAGCGGCAGCTCATCTCCACCGGAACACTTTCAACGCCACCACGAACGCCATCGCCCCCCACGCCATAACGATCAGCATCGGCACCGATACCCCACTCCACCCAAGCCCCTGCAGCATCGTCCCGCGCAGCGCGTTGATCGTCGCCGTCAGTGGGAGCGCCTGGATGAACGGCTGCGCTGGCGCCGGGAAGTTGGTCGACGAGAAAAATACGCCCGACAGTACCCACATCGGCATCATCACGAGGTTCATCAGCCCCGACACGCCTTCGGTCGTCTTCGCGCGCGACGCGATGAGCAGCCCGACGCCGCCGAACGCCAGCGCGGACACGATGCACACCGCGGCCAGCTGGAGCAGCGAGCCACGAACCGGCACGCCGAACAACAGCACCGCGCTTCCGAGGATCACCACCACCTCGACGAGCAGGAACACGAACCGCGAGAAGAGAAACGACGCGAGGTAGTTCGCGCGTGACATCGGCGTGGAGACGAGCCGCTTGAGCAGATTGCGCCGCCGCGCCTCGACGATCGCGAATCCGAGACCCCAGATCCCGCCGGCCATGATGTTCATGCCGAGCAATCCAGGGATCACGAAGTCGATGTAGCGCGAGCCCTTCTCGCGCACCTTCCGCTCGGCGGCCGTCACGGGGTCGCGCCGCCCCGCCGCGCGCTGCACCGCATCATCGACGAGGAAGCGTGCCGAACGCCCTTCGGGGCGCGTGTCGTCGAACGCGTACTCCACGCCGGCCGCGCCGCGCGGCGTCGCCACCAGCGCGACCTCGCCCGTGCGAAGCGCGCGCGCGGCCTCGTCGGCGTCGAGCATCCGAACGCGCAGTCCGCCCGCGCGTGCGAGTCGTGCCGCGAGCGTGTCCGCTTCCGTCGTGCCCCGCACGACGCTCACCGTCAGCACGTCCGCGGGTTTGTTGCGGAAGGCGATGCCGAGCCCGATCGCCAGCACGACGGGGAAGAAGAAGGTCCAGAACACCGCCTCAGGCTCACGGATGAACTCGCGGAAGCGCACGAGCGTGAGCTGCGCCAACGACCGCGACGTCCACGGCAGCCGTGTGCTGGTCGCCTCACGCATCGCGCAGCTGCCTCCCGGTGAGCGAGACGAAGACGTCTTCCAGCGTCGCCGAGTGCGTGACGAGCTCCTCGAGCGGGAGGGCGCGCTCGGCGAGCGCGCCGAGGATGGCCGGCACCGCGCGCGCCAGCTCAACGGCCTCGAGCGACCACCGTCCGTCGTGCAGCCGAGCGCCTTTCACACCGTCCAGCCGCTCGAGCGCCGCCGCGTCGAGCGCGCCGTCGGCGCCGCCCGAGACGGTGAACTCCACCACGTGCTCCGCGCCGAGACCCGCGATCAGCTCGCGCGGCGTGCCGAGCGCGATCACGCGACCGTGATCGACGATCGCCACGCGGTCGCACAGCCGCTCGGCCTCGTCCATGTAGTGCGTCGTCAACACGATGCTCCGCCCGCTCGCCTTGAGCTCCGTGATGAGGTCCCAGAGCTGGCGTCGCGACTGGGGATCGAGCCCGGTCGTCGGCTCGTCGAGGAAGAGCAGCTCGGGATCGCCGACGAGCGCGCACGCGAGCGCGAGCCGCTGCTTCTGCCCGCCGCTCAACTTCCCGACGCGCGCGTGGCGCTTCTCGTCGAGCTGCACGACGCCGATCACCTCGTCCACCTCGCGGCCGCGTGCGTAGAAGCTGCGGAACAGCCGGACGGTCTCCTCTACCGTGAGCTTCTCGGCGAGCTTCGTCTCCTGGAGCTGAATGCCGAGCCGCTCGCGGAGCGCGCGCTGGTCGCGGTCCCAGCGCTGGCCGAGCACTTCGACGACGCCCTCGTCGGGCGCGGTCAGCCCCTCGCAGATCTCGATCGTCGTCGTCTTACCTGCGCCGTTGGGGCCGAGCAGCCCGAAGCACTCGCCGCCGGCCACCGTCAGGTCGAGGCCGTCCACGGCGACGACGTCGCCGAATCGCTTGCGCAGGCCCGCGACGCGCAGCGCCGGCTGTCCCGCGGCGGCGCTCATTCTGTGACTGCCGACGTGAGGGCCCGATGAATCCATCGACGGAAGTTACGGAGCAGTATCGCGAGGCGTGAGCGCGGCGGTGTCGCGCGGCGTGAGCGCGCGCATCGGCTCGCCGTCGAACCAATCGCGTCCGTCGACGAAGCACTCACGCACGCCGTCCTCGCCGGCGGCCAGACGCTCGCGGAAGAGCCGAAGCTGCTCCTCCATCGCCGCGAGCGCCACGAGGATCGCCTCGGTATTGTCACCGACGATCCCCGTCCAGAGATCGGGATCGCCCCCGGCGAGCCGCGTCATGTCCCGTCCACCCGGACCCAGCGCCGAACGCGGTACGTTCGCCTGCCGCAGCGTCAGCGCGAGCGCGGTCGACACGGCCTGCGGCAGATGGCTGCGCCACGCCATCTGCTGGTCGTGCGCCTCGGCGTCGAGCACTTCCACACCCGCGCGCAGCGAACGCCAGAACGACTCGGCGAGGCGCAGCGCCTGCGGCGTGGTGCTCGCGCTGGGACAGAGGAAGACGCGCGCCTCGTCGAACAGCGACGCGCGGGACGCGCCCCACCCCGATCGATGGCTACCGGTGAGCGGGTGGGCACCGACGTAGCGCGGACCGAGCCCCGCGGCCTCCGCGGCCGCGACGATGCTCTTCTTGGTACTCGCCACGTCCATGATCAGCGACGGGCCGACGAGCCGGCCGCCCAGCCGCGTCAGCAGCCGTGCAGTGGCGGCCACCGGCGTCGCTAGCACGACGACGTCCGCGCGCTCCACGCCGTCGAGCGAATCGTCGAGCGCCTCGTGCACCATCCCTTCGGCCACCGCCGCGTCCAGCGAGCTCCGATCGCGGTCGTAACCGATCACGTGGACGCCCCGCGAGGCGAGCGCGCGGGCCAGCGATCCACCCATCAACCCGAGCCCGACGACGCTGACGCGCCTGTCGCGCCTCACGCCGTCTCTTCCTGTGCGCGACGAGAGAGTCCGACGATGTGCCAGAAGATCTGACGCACGGGCTCGATCGGGAGCCCGCGATCGCGCGCCGCGGCGACGGCGCGGCGGATCACCTGCGCCTCGCGCTGCGGATCGAGGATGGGAAGCCCGGCCGCCTGCTTCAGCACCCGCGTGCGCTGGCCGAGCGCGACGCGCTCGGCCAGCAGGGCGATCAGCTTCAGATCGATCTCCTCGATGTGGGACCGGCAGTCCGCGAGCTCGGTCAGCGGCTCGCTCCCCACCTGGTCGTCGATGTGGTCGGCCACGGCGATCACGCGCCCCGTCCGCCCGCAACGGCGGGAACCTCGAACGTCTTGCCCGCCGCGGCCGCGAACGCGCCGAGGCGGTCCATCAGGGCGTTGAACGAGCCGGGGTTGAGCGACTGGTCGCCGTCGGACAGGGCCGACTCGGGATCCGGATGCACCTCGATGATCAGCCCGTCCGCGCCCGCCGCCACGGCCGCGAAGGCGAGCGGCGCCACGAGCTCCGCGTCGCCCCCCGCGTGGCTGGGATCGACGATGACCGGCAAGTGCGTCTCGCGCTTCAGCACCGGGATCGCCGAGACGTCGAGCGTGTTGCGCGTCGCCCGCTCGAAGGTGCGGATGCCGCGCTCGCAGAGCACCACCTGGTGATTGCCGTGCGCCATGATGTACTCGGCCGACATCAGCAGCTCGCTGATCGTGGCGGAGAGGCCGCGCTTGAGCAGCACGGGGCGCTGGACGCGGCCGAGCTCCGAAAGCAGGGCGAAGTTCTGCATGTTGCGCGCGCCCACCTGCATCATGTCCGCGTGCTCGGCGACGATGTCGACGTCGCGGGTGTCGAGCACCTCGGTCACGACCGGGAGACCCGTCTCGGCGCGCACTTCGGCCAGCAGCTCGAGCGCCTGCTTGCCCAGTCCCTGGAAGCTGTATGGCGACGAGCGAGGCTTGAACGCGCCGCCGCGGAGGATCGTCGCACCGGCGCCCTGCACCGCGTTCGCCGTCTCGTGCAGCATCGCGCGGTTCTCGACGGAGCAGGGGCCCGCGATCACCGTGAGCACATCGCTGCCGATGGTGGCGTGCGAGCCGACGCGCACGAGGGTGTTGTTCGCCGAGAACTCCTTGGAGGCGAGCTTGTA
>JBJMNN010000141.1:0-24358 GCA_045804245.1 Gemmatimonadaceae bacterium
GAGCGGATTGACCCGTCCCTCGAAGTTGCGGTTCCCCGACAGCACGCTGGCGACGAACAGCTTTCCCTCCTCGATCGCCGCCGCGATCTCGTCGGGGAGCGGGCCGGAGTTGCCGATGCACGTCGTGCAACCGTAGCCGACGAGATTGAACCCGAGCTTGTCGAGGTAATCCGTCACGCCGGCGGCTTCGAAGTAATCAGTGACGACCTTCGAGCCCGGCGCGAGCGAGGTCTTCACCCACGGCTTCACGCTCAGCCCCTTCTTCACCGCATTGCGCGCCAGCAGACCGGCGGCGAGCATCACGCCCGGGTTCGAGGTATTCGTGCAGCTCGTGATCGCCGCGATGACGACGGCGCCGTGGCGCAGCGTGAAGGTGTGCCCCTTGTAGTCGCACTTCACGCCGCCGTGCTCGTGCTGCGGCTGGCCGGCGCCCTCGGTGTCGGCGACCATGAGCGCCTTGGAGAGCTCGGGCGACGCGCTGACCGCGGTCGCCTTCTTCTCCACCGCGGCGCCGGCGAGCGTGCCGATCTTCTCGAGGTCGATCCTGAGCGCGTCGTGATACATCTGCTTCGCCAGCTTGAGCGGCACGCGGTCCTGCGGACGACGCGGACCGGCGAGGCTCGGCTCGACCGTCGCGAGGTCGAGCTCGAGGGTGTCGGTGAACACCGGATCGGGAGTGTCGTCGGTGCGGAAGAGTCCCTGCGCCTTCGTGTACGCTTCGACGAGCGCAACGTGCTGCTCGCTGCGGCCAGAGAGGCGCAGGTACTTGAGCGTCTCCGCGTCGACGGGGAAGAAGCCCATCGTCGCGCCGTATTCGGGCGCCATGTTCGCGATCGTCGCGCGATCCGCCAGACTGAGCGACGACAATCCACTTCCGTAAAACTCGACGAACTTCCCGACAACCTTCTTCTTGCGCAGCATCTCGGTCACGGTGAGCACGAGATCGGTCGCCGTGGCGCCAGCCGGCAGCTTGCCGTAGAGCTTGAAGCCGACGACTTCGGGGATGAGCATCGAGACGGGCTGGCCGAGCATCGCCGCCTCGGCCTCGATCCCACCGACGCCCCAGCCGAGGACGCCGAGGCCGTTGATCATCGTGGTGTGCGAGTCGGTGCCGACGAGCGAATCGCAGTACGCTTCGCCGGTCTCCTCGTTCACGAACACCGTCTTGCCGAGATACTCGAGATTCACCTGGTGACAGATGCCGGTGCCCGGCGGGACGACGCGGAAGTTCTTGAACGCGTCCTGGCCCCAGCGAAGGAACACATAGCGCTCGACGTTGCGCTCGAACTCGAGATCGGTGTTGATGAGGAAGGCGGCGTCGGTGCCGTACTCGTCGACCTGCACCGAGTGGTCGATCACGAGGTCGACGGGCTGCAGCGGGTTGATGCGCTGGGGATCGCCGCCGAGCCGCGCGAGCGCGTCACGCATCGCGGCGAGATCGACGACGGCGGGGACGCCAGTGAAGTCCTGCAGCAGCACGCGGGCGGTGCGGAAGGCGATCTCCTTCTCCGCCTTGGCGCGCACGTCCCAATTGGCCATCGCCTCCACGTCCACGCGCTTCACGAACGCTCCGTCCTCATTCCGGAGCAGGTTCTCGAGGAGGATCTTGAGGCTGAACGGGATCCGGTCGCTGTTTCCGTTGGATGCTTTGCTCAGCGCGTCGAGCCGATAGATCGTGTACGATTTGCCCGCGACGTCGAGCGTCGCGCGGCTGCCGAACGAATCGAGTGAGGTCATTGCGAGTGTCTCTCGGTGCCGCAGCGGTCCTCAGGCCGGCGGCGGTGGAGAACGGAGCCACTGTCAGCCGCAGGCTGACAGGCTGACGGAATCTACATCCTTGAACTCCCACTGCAGTATCGAGTAGCTGAGTACCCGGTACCCGGTACGCGTGGGACGCTCCCGGATGGTCGTCGGCCACCATGTAGTAAAGGTCGGACCATCGCGATCCCAAGGGGATTACCGGGAGCTAGCTCACCGATACTGGTTACCGGGTACTCGCATACCCGGTACTGCCGTGTCAGTTACATTCCGCGCGATGCCTTTCCCCCCGCACGACCTCGTCGAAATCGCGCACTGGCTCATGTCCACCGACTCGACGAGTGGGCGCGAAGCCGCGCTCATGATGGCGTTCGCCGACGCGCTCGCGGAGGGTGGGTGGGCGGTCACGCGGATTCCGGTGAACGGCGGCCGCGTCGATGTGCTGGCCACCGCGGGGACGGCGCCGTTCGTCACGCTCTCGACGCATCTCGACACGGTGCCTCCGTACATCGCGCCACGGCGAGACGGACGGACACTATTCGGCCGCGGCTCCTGCGACGCAAAGGGAATCGCGGCGGCGATGCTCGTCGCCGCGGAACGGCTGCGCGCGCGCGGACGCTCGGTGGCGATGCTGTTCGTCGTAGGCGAGGAAACGACCCACGATGGCGCGCACGCCGCCGACGCGTGGGCGCACGCGACGGGCTTTCGGAGTCTCGCGCTCGTCGGCGGGGAGCCGACGGAGAGCACCCTCGCGCTCGGCACCAAGGGCGCCATGCGGGTCATCGTCCGCACGACGGGCGAAGCCGCGCACTCGGCGTATCCTCACTTGGGTCGCTCGGCCACTCGTGAGCTCGTGCAGCTGCTCGCCGAGCTCGATTCGCTCGATCTTCCACGCGACGAGCTGCTCGGCGAGACCACGGTGAACATCGGCAGCCTGGCGGGGGGCGTGGCGGACAACGTCGTCGCGCCGGCGGCGGAAGCGCGTCTCATGGCGCGGATCGTCGGGCCCGCCGACGAGGTGTGGGCGCGACTCGAACGCTGGACGGCGGGGCGTGCCGCGCTCGAGCGAAGCGTCGAGATTCCGGCGATGCGGCTCGGTAGGCTCGACGGCTTTCCGACGTCGGTGGTCGCCTTCGCGACGGACCTTCCCGCCATGCCGGCGTGGGGCACGCCCTACCTGTTCGGGCCGGGCTCCATCCACGTCGCGCATCGCGATGACGAGCACGTGGAGATCGCCGAGCTCCATGCCGCAGCGGACAGCTACGAGCGGATCGTCGACGCGTTGTCGACGCGTTAGCTCGTCCATGTGGATCGTCCTCGCGCTGATCGCAGCAGTCGCTTCGGCCGGCACCAGCCTCCTGCTCAAGCGGGCGGTCGGGCTGGCGGGGGTCGTCGTCTCGACCGTCGCGTTCCGGGCGGTCGGCGGCGTGTTGCTCGCGATCACGACTTTGCTCGCGGGACCATGGCCGGCCGCGACGCCGACCTTCTGGCGTGCATTTGCGATCGTCATCCCCAACGAAGTCGGCGGCATGCTCTGCCTCTCGGCGGCGCTGAGCCTGGGCGACGTATCGGTAGTGCAGCCGATCATGGGCTTCATCCCCCTCCTCACCATGGTGGGGGGCGCGCTCTTCTTCAACGAGCAGCCGAGCGTGCTGGCGATGATCGGGATCCTGCTCGTCGTGCTCGGGCTCTACTTCGTCGGGTTGCGCAAGGGAAGCTCGGCACTCGAGCCCATTCGTGCCTTCGCCAACTCGCGTGCGAGCTGGATCGCACTGCTGGCGACACTCTTCTGGACGGTGACGTCGCTGACGCACAAGGTCGGGATCGCCGAGGTCGGGCCAATGCCGTGGGCGACCGTGCTCACGCTCGGCTCGGCGGTGGCGCTCGGCGCCGCGATACCAATCGTCGCGCGCAGCAGCGGAGGCGTGGGCCTGCCGCGCCGCACGCTGCCATGGATGCAGGTCGTGGTGCTGGCGGGGGTCTGCTTCGCCGTACAGCAGTTCGGACTGCACAACGCACTGCGGCGATCGCAGGCCGGCTACGTGATGGCGGTGGTGTCGTCGAGCATCCTGCTCGCGACCGCGATCGGGGTGGTGGTGTTGCGCGAACAGGGCGGGTCGTATCGGATCACGGGCGCGTTGCTCGTGAGTAGCGGTGTGGCGTTGATCGCGGTGTTCGGTTAGGCGTGCGCGTTGCGCCTGGCATCGTTGCGCCCTTGGCATTGGGCATCGATGCGCCCTTGGCGGCGAGCATTCCACTCGTCGTCGCCCTTCGGCTTACACGCGGCGTGGTGCATTGCCAGTCGCGCAAATCGCCTACGCCGCCGAGCTCTCCTCGTCGTCCACTACTTCGCTCACGCCGCTTACACCGCTCCCGCCGCTGGGCGTCGGGTCGTGCATCGTGTGGACGTCGACGCTCGTGGAGCGGCGGTCGATGTTCACGGCGGAGATCGCGTTGGTCGGGCATTCGTGCACGAAGCCGCCCTCGGCGGGCGACCAATCGACGACGTGCGCGCGCGCGTATGCTTTGCCCATGCCGTCCAGCGCCATCACCGCAGGCGCGAGCGACACGCAGGTGCCGCAGCCGGTGCAGAGCTCACGGTTCACGTCGATCTGGACGCGCCGGCGTGGGTAGACGCAGTTCGGGTGGTCCCAGTACGACTCGAAGCGCTCGAGCGCGCGCGAGGCGGAGTGGTAGCCCTCGGCGATGTTGCCGGCCGTGTCGGTGAAGCTGAGCCAGGCGGCGTCGTCGACGCGTGGCCTGATCAGGACCATCGGCGGTCCATGCCAGTGTTCGAGCGGGAACTGCTGGAGCGCGTGCATCATCATCGTCGCGGCGCGCATGTAGATGCCGGCGAAGCCGGCCGACGCCGCGTCGCGCCGCGACTGATCCGAGCTGCCGACGTCGACCGCGATGACGAGGTCGGCGAACTGCGCTGTGACCGAGACCGGCAGGTTGTCCACGACGCCGCCGTCGATGCAGGTGCGCTCACCGACGCGACCCGGAGGGAAGAACCCCGGCAGCGCGCACGAGGCATACACGGCGTCGCGCACCGAGAAGTCTTCCAGGCCGGGAAGTCCCCACACGACGCGCGCGCCCTGATCGAGGTCGACCGTGTTCACGAGCAGCCGCTTCGGCAGCTCGGCGAAGGACACGTCGGGGATGGCACCGGCGCACAGCGCACGCAGGGGCTCCTCGAGATAGATCGACGGCGAGCGCATGCGCTCGAGGAGCATGCCGAAGTGGTTGATGCGGAAGAGGTCGCGCTTGCGGATCGATTCGGCGCGACTTTGCAGCTCGTCGATCGGCGTTCCGCCGAGATGCGCCGCAGCGATGAGCGCGCCGATGCTCGTGCCGGCGTAGATGTCGGGGGCGATCCCGCGTTCCTCCAGCGCCCGCAGGACACCGATGTGCGCGAACCCCTTGAGTCCGCCGCCGCCGAGGACCAGCGCGATGCGTCTTCCCACGGATGCCTCCAACGGCCGGATCGAGGGCGATGGGCGCAGCATATTCGGTAGAAGGTCAAATGCCGTGCCCGCCTGACCTCACAGCGTCGCGGCGACGACACGGACCCTACAAGCACGAGGGGCGGGCACCGGAACGATGCCCGCCCCCTGCTTACAAAGACGATCCAGCGCTACTGGAGGTACTCGTAGAGGCCATAAAGTCCCACGAGCGCACCGCCGACGGCGATGACCGTGCCGGCGTCGTCGCCGATGATCAGCCCGGTGAGCAGCGCGGCGCCACCGACCACCATCAGGGCGACGGGCTGGCCGAGTCCGGCGCGACGCTGTGCGGCAGAAGAGATCTTCAGCTCGTGCGACGTCGGCTGGCTCACGGCGACGCGGGCGGCGTCGGCGGTGGGGCCCGCGGTGCGGACAGCGTTGATCGTCGAATCTGCGGGCGGCGTGATGCTGAGTGCGGCGACGTCCGCGGCCGGCGTGCGCGGCGCGAGCGCCTGTTGCGCGGGCGCGGAACGCGCCGGGACGCAGAGGATGAGACCAGCGAGGGCGGCGTAGAAGGCGAACGGGGAACGTGCGTGCATGATGTCGAGTCCTGGTGCGGGGGTCGTGCGCGCCGGCCTGGTCGCGGCGCGCTCTCAATGGTGGCGCCTCGTGGGTGCCTGGTCTAGTCTTCGACGCCGCTCCCGCTGCGAACTTCGGGCCGTTCCCTCAGCCTCACGCGAACCATGCCGCTGGCCCCCCATCTCCGCCGCGCCGCCGCGTCGGTGCTGCTGCTCCTTCCCGCGTCACTCGCCGCCCAATCGAAGTCGGGGATCACCGCGGCCGAGATCGACGCGCATCTCCGGTTCCTCGCCTCCGATCTACTGGAAGGTCGCGCGCCGGGCACGCGCGGCGGACGCCTCGCGGCCGAGTACATCGCCTCGCAGCTCCGAGCGTTCGGCGTCGAGCCCGGCGTCAACGGCTCGTACTTCCAGCCGGTGCCCATCGACGTGCTGGCGACGCAGCCGGGATCGGCGCGTGCGATCGCGTCGGGCAAGGCGACGGCGACGCTCAAGCAGGGCGAGGACGTGGTCCTCTCGGCGGGCAGCGCCGTGCCGCAGGCGACCGCGCGCGGCGAGGTCGTGTTCGTCGGCTACGGTGCCGTCGCCCCGGAGTACAGGTGGGACGACTTCAAGGGCGCCGATCTGAAGGGAAAGATCCTGCTCGTCCTCGTGAACGACCCGCCCGCGCCGCCGTCGGAGCCAACGCTCTTTGGTGGAAACGCGATGACTTATTACGGTCGGTGGACATACAAGTACGAAGAGGCGGAGCGGCAAGGTGCCGCCGGCGTGCTCATCGTGCATCGGACCGATCAGGCGGGCTATCCATTCCAGGTGCTCGTCGGCTCGAATTCGGCGGGCCAGCGGCTCCTGCCGCGCGATCCCAAGCTTCCGCCACCGGTCGGTGTGCGCGGCTGGATCACGGACAGCGCGGCGACCGCTCTGTTGCGCCAGGCCGGGATCGACCTCGCGGCGCTCCGCACGCAGGCGGCGACGCGTGCATTCCGTCCCGTCGCCACGGGGATCACCCTCGAGCAGGCGATCGCGAGCACGGTGAATCGTGTCACGTCGGAGAACGTGGTCGGCGTGGTGCGCGGCCGCGATCTGAAGCTGAGCAAGGAGTACGTCGCTCTCTCGGCGCACTGGGATCACCTCGGCATCAGCACGCCGGTGAACGGCGACTCGATCTACAACGGCGCGTTCGACAACGCGTCGGGAGTGTCGACGATCCTCGCGATCGCGCGCGCCGCGGCGTCGGCGCAACCACGACCGAAGCGCTCGCTGCTCTTCGTCTTCGTGACGGCGGAAGAGTCCGGGCTGCTCGGCTCGGCGTACTTCGCGCAGAGCCCGACGGTGCCGCTCGCGCAGATCGCGGCCAACCTCAACGTCGACGAGACGAACTTCGTCGGTCCGACGCGCGACGTCGTGCTGCTCGGACTCGACAAGAGCTCGCTCGGCCCGTCGCTCGCCGCGATGCTCGGGCCTGAAGGGATCCGCGTCATGCCGAAGGAGCATCCGGAGCGCGGCCATTTCTACCGCTCCGATCACTTCTCGCTGGCGAAGGCCGGTGTTCCCGCCGTCTCGATCGAATCGGGGACGGACTTCGTCGGCAAGCCGAAGGGGTGGGGCGAGCAGTGGTGGGAGGACTACAACGACAAGCGCTACCACCAGCCGTCGGACGAGTACCGGCCGGACATCAACCTGAGCGGCTCGGTGCAGCTCGGCGACATCGTCTATCGCTTCGCGCGCCGGCTGGCCGACGCACCGACGATGCCGATCTGGAATGCCGACGCGGAGTTCCATCGCACGGCGCCGTCGCAGCGGTGAGCGAACCCGACGTCCCCGCGCGCATCGAAGGCGATCGCGGCCTCCTGCGTGTGATCGGCCGCTGGGGGCTCGCGGCCGGCATCGTGAACGTGACGGTGGGCGGCGGCATCTTCCGTCTCCCCTCCGGCGTCGCGGCCGAAGCCGGCGCGGCGGCGCCGCTGGCGTATCTCGCGTGCACGGTCGCGATGGGGCTCATCGTGCTGTGCTTCGCTGACGCGGGGAGCCGGGTGTCGATGACAGGTGGACCGTATGCGTACGTGGAGACGGCGTTCGGCCCGTTCGTGGGCTTCGTCGCGGGGGTACTCCTCTGGGTCGGCGTCACACTCGCGGTATCGGCCGTGTCGAGCTTCTTCGCCGACTCGCTCGTCGCTCTCGTGCCCGCGCTCGGTGTCACGGGCCGCGCGGTCGCGATCACCGTGGTGCTCATCATGCTCGCCGCGGCGAACGTGCGCGGCGCGCGGGGGGTGACGCGATTCAACGCGGCCGCCACGATCGCCAAGCTCCTCCCCCTCGCGCTGTTGATCGTGGCGGGGCTCGCGACGATGCGCTGGTCCAATCTCATTTGGACGGCGCCACCGAGCGCCGCCGCGGTGTCGCGCGCCTCGGTGCTTCTCGTGTTCGCGTTCCTCGGCGTCGAGAGCGCGCTGGTGCCGAGCGGCGAGGTGGAAGATCCGGCACGCACGGTCCCGCGCGCCATCTTCGTCGCGATGACCGTCGTGGCGCTGCTCTACGTCGCCGTCCAACTCGTGGCGCAGGGGCTGCTCGGTGCCGCGCTCCCGGGCGACGCGACACCGCTCGCGTCCGCGGCGAACGTCGCGCTCGGTCCCGCGGGACGCACGCTGATCCTCGTCGGCTCCACCGTTTCGATGTTCGCCTACGTGAGCGGGATGACGCTCGCCGTGCCGCGCATGCTGTTCGCGTTCGGGCGCGACGGCTTCCTCCCGGGAGCGCTCGCGCGGGTGCACGCACGCTGGCGAACGCCGTACGTCGCGATCGTCGTGCAGACGGCAATCGTGCTCGCACTCGCCCTGTTCGCGCGGTTCGAGCAGCTCGCCGTGGCGGCCAACGTGACCGTGCTGCTGGTGTACGCGGCGTGCTGCCTCGCCGCCGCGGAGCTGCGCCGGCGCGACGTGCGCGCCGGCGGGATCCCGTTCAGGGTGCCCGCGGGCGCCGTGGTTCCATGGCTGGCGCTCGCCGTCATCGCGTGGATCCTGTGGGGGCTGCGCGCCGAGGAATGGCGCGCGGCGTCGCTCGTCGTCGCCGCGGCGGTAGCGGACTATTTCGCGACGTCGCGGACGCGTCGCGCCCGGATCGTCGGCACCGCGTGAGCCGATGAGCGACCCGCTGCTCCGTTTCCGCGGCCGCTTTCCAATCCTCGAGTCGACGACGTACCTCGTCAGCAACTCGCTCGGCGCGATGCCGCACACCGTGGCCGACCGGCTCGCGGAGTACACGCGCGAATGGACGACGCGCGGCGTGCGCGCGTGGGCCGAGCGGTGGTGGGAGATGCCCGTCACCGTGGGCGACGAGATCGCGCCGCTCATCGGCGCGGGCGCGGGCGAGGTGGCGATGGTGCCCAACGTCTCGCTCGCGCAGGCGCAGGTGCTCTCCGCGCTCGACTACGCCGCCCCACGCGACACGATCGTCATGACGGCGCTCGACTTCCCCTCGGTGCGCTATGTCTACGACACGCTCGCGACGCGGCTTGGCGCGCGGATCGTCGTCGTGCCGAGCGACGACGGGCTCGGCGTGAGCGAGGAGCGCCTGCTCGCGGCGATCGACGAGCGCACCAGGCTCGTGGCGATCTCACACGTGCTGTTTCGTTCGGCGTACGTGATGGACGTCGCGCGCATCGCAGCGCATGCGCACGCGATGGGCGCGCTCGTCTCGCTGGATGCGTATCACTCCGTCGGCGTGCTGCCGGTGGACGTGCAGGCCCTCGGCGCCGACTTCCTCAGCGGGGGCGTGCTGAAGTGGCTGTGCGGCGGGCCGGGCGGATGCTTCCTGTGGGTGCGGCCCGAGGTGAGCGCCACCGTGGCGCCGGCGCTCACCGGCTGGCAGGCCCACCGGCACCCGTTCGCCTTCGAGCCGGAGATGGACTACGCGGATGCGGCGTGGCGCTGGCTGGGCGGCACGCCGGTGATCCCGGCGCTGTTCGCCGCGACGGAGGGGCCGCGCATTCTGCGCGAAGCGGGGATCGACGCCGTGCGGGCCAAGAGCATGCGGCAGACCGATCGGCTGATCGCCCTCGCCGATGCGCGCGGCCACCCGGTGGTCGCCCCGCGCGACGCGGCGCGGCGCGGCGGCACGGTGGCTTTCGACGTTCCGCACGCGCGTGAGGTGTCGCGTGCGCTGCTCGCGCGCGACGTCATCGTCGACTACCGTCCGGGCGCGGGAATTCGCGTCGCGCCCCACTTCTATACGAGCGACTCCGAGCTCGACACGGTCGTCGAGCTGATCGACGACATCCTCGCGCGCGACACGTGGAGACAGTACACTGACGAGCGAAGCATCGTGACCTGACGCCGTGCGATGGAAACCCGTTTGCGCCCACCATCGTCAGGAATGGGCATCATCGTCGATCGTCCTGAACGAGCTTCATACTCGAGAACACATATGCCAATCGCTGGTGCCAAGCTTCGCAAAGCGTACGTCAACCTGAACTATCCGTTCGTCATCCTCCGCTTCGAGGACGGCCACGAGATCCGCATCGCGCAGGGGAAGGTGAAGACCTTCGATGCGTATACGGGTGAGGTGATCAAGGTCGTGGCGATCTTCGACGCGACGGCCAAGGAGCGGGACCTGCTGGAGTCGCTGCGGGCCGAGGAACTGCCGGACGCCGAACCACACGAGTCGCGATGAGGGGCGGCTGGCGGCTCGCGCTTGCTCTGCTGGCACAGCTCGGCGCGTCGGGCTGCGCCGTCGGCCAACCGATGGGGAAGCCGGCGCCGGCGTCGTTCACGCGCGCGGACACGGCGAGCCTGCACCGCATGCTGGATTCGCTCGCGTCGGCGCACCACGGCGTGGTGGGCTACACGGTGCTCAACGTCGACACGGGGGAACGACTCGAGCGCCGCGGCGACGAAACCTTCTCGACGGCGAGCCTGATCAAGGTGGCGATCCTCGTCACCGTGTTCGGTCTCGTGGAGAAGGGCGAGCTCTCGCTCGACGATCCGCTCACGCTGCTCAAGATCGACAAGGTGCCCGGCAGCGGGAACCTCCAGTTCATGCACGACGGGGCGACGCTCACGGTGCGCGATGCTGCGTGGCTGATGACGACGACGAGCGACAACACGGCGACGAACCTGCTGCTCGACCGGATCGTGATTCGCCGGGTGTGGGAGAAGATGGAGAAGCTCGGTCTGCCGCACACGAAGGTGCACTCGAAGGTGTACCTGCGCATGGCGAGCGTCGCGATGGACAGCTCGGTGAAGTACGGGCTGGGCGTGACGACGCCGAACGAGATGGCGCGGCTGTTCGCACTGCTCGCCGACGGCAAGGCGGTGAGTCCGAAGGCGGACAGCACGATGCTCGACATCCTGGCGCACAACGAGGACTTCGCGTCGGTGCAGCGCTACGTCGAGGGGCTGACGGTGCCGCACAAGACCGGCGCGACGGATCAGGTGCGCACGGAGTGCGCACTCTTCCCGCTCCAGTCGCGCGTCGTCGCGTGCGTGCTGACCAAGGAGAACGTCGACCAGCGTTGGCTGATCGACAACGAAGCGCAGGTGACGATGGCGAACATGGGACGGGCGGTTGTTTCGGCTTGGCCGCGGAAGGTGACGAAGTGACGCGGGTTCGCGGGTTCGAAGCGACTCCCGGAAGGCACCGGCGTCCCGAGGCAGTCGCGAACCTCCGAATAGCGAACCCGCAAACCCGCGCTTCGTCGGCACGACTTCTGCTAATAAGAAAAGCACGCGGGAGTGATGGATGTAGGGAGGGGCCCGTGAGCGCCCTTGGCGGTGGGGACCGCTTCGAGGCGCCGTGAAGCGCGGACGGCTAGCTTAGCTAGCAATGTCCGCGCTTCGTGTTTTGCTTCCGGTCGCCGACGCCCTCGCCTGGGGCCGACCGGTCGTCGCGCTGGAGAGCTCGGTGCTCGCGCAGGGACTGCCGATTCCTGCGAACCGCGAGGCGGCCGACCGGATGACCAGCGCTGCCGCGCGCGCCGGCGCCCTCGCCGCCGTCACCGCGGTCGTGCATGGCGTGTGTACACTCGGGCTCGATCAGGAGGAGCTGGAGCGGTTCCTACGGCGCGAAGGGATCCGCAAGGTGTCGGCGCGCGACCTCCCCGTGGCCGTCGCGCAAGAGGCCGATGGCGCCACCACCGTCGCGGCATCCCTCTCGATCGCCAGCGCGGCGGGCGCGACCGTCTTCGCCACCGGCGGGATCGGCGGAATCCATCGTGATGCTCCCTTCGACGAATCGGCGGACCTCGACGAGCTGTCCCGTACGCCGATGGTCGTGGTCTGCGCGGGCGCCAAATCGATTCTCGATCTGGCCGCCACGCTCGAGCGCCTCGAGACGCTCGGCGTCACCGTCATCGGCTACGGCACCGACGAGATGCCCGGCTTCTTCACGCGCTCGACCGGGCTCCGACTCACCGCCCGCGCGGAGAGTGCCCGGGAGATCGCCGACATTCATCTGGCTGCACGGGCGCTCGGACGGTCGCAGGCAACGCTCGTCGTCCAGCCTCCGCCCGCCGATGTCGCCCTCGAGCCGCAGCTGGTGGACCAGGCGGTGGCTCGGGCGCTCGGGGAGGCGCGTGCGGGCAACATCCGGGGCGCGGCGGTCACACCGTTCCTGCTCGCCGCCGTGGAGCGGGCGACGGGCGGACGTTCGCTCGCCGCGAACCTCGGTCTCCTCGAGGAAAATTCCTTCCTCGCCGGCGCGATTGCGACCGAACTGGCCCGCGATGGCGAGGGTTGAGGAACTCACGGCCCGCCCTCTGCAATTTGTTGCTCGGTGAGTCGTCAAGACGTTGAACTTGCTGCTCACGCAATGGTACTATAGGGCACCCCTCACGAGCCGGAGGCTTCTATCCCCATGCCCACTCCGTTCCTGAGCTCCGAAGAGTACGACGAGCGCGCCCATCAGCTGTACAACGAAGGTCAGTACGACGAGGCGTTGTCCGTTCTGCGTGAGGGGCTCGCGCTCTATCCGACCTCGGTGGAGCTGCACATTGGCGTGGGGTACGCTCGTCTCGCCCGCGAGGAGTTCGCCTGGGCGCGTCGCAGCTTCGAGGAAGCGTTGGTGCTCGAGCCGGAGCACGAGGACGCACTGGCCGGGCTCGGCGAGACACTGCTCAAGTTCGGTCTCGAGGAGGCGGCGTTGCGCTGCTTCCGCCGCACGTTGGAGCTGGGCTATGCCGACGACCTGGATCTGATGCTCCAGATCGGTCGCGCGCTCTTTCGTGAGGCATCGCTGCGCGATCGCCGCGAGCTGTTCGCCGTGTCGCAGGAGTTCTTCGAGGTCGCGGTGCAGCAGGCGCCCGACAGCGCCGAGGCCGTCGCCTGCGTCGGCTACGCGCAGCACCGGCTCGGCGAGGACGACGCGGCCATCGCGACGCTCCGGAAGTCGCTGCAGGTGGACAACGAGCACGCCGAAGCGCGCATCTACCTCGCGAACATCCTCTACGATCGCGGCGACTACGAAGCGTCGCTCTATCACTTCGAGCGGACGTCGACCGAGGACCACTGGGACGAGCTCGGCATCTGGCGGTTGATCGAGCTGAAGCGCGCGGCGTACAAACTCGAGGAGCACGACGACGACCTGAAGCCATGGGAGGAGCGGCTCACGGAACTCGGCGGGGAGCTGGACGACATCGACGAGCTGTTCATCGAGATCGACGGCGCAGTCGCGAACGAGAGCGGCGAGGTCGAGGTGGCCCGAGGCCAACTGGAGCTGTTCGGCACGCTTCTTTCCTCCCTCGCTGATGCAAAGTCGGAGGACGAGATCGCATCGCCCGAGATCGACCTGGGCGTGCACTCGATCCTCACGCGCGAAGGACATCGGCTCACCGGGTCGTGGGAGGAGATCGTGCGCTCGATGCGGGATGCCGACGCGGAATCGGAGCAGGAGGGAGAGGGCACGCTCCGCGAGTACATGACGCGGATGGCGAAGCGCACCTATCGCGAGACGGGAGTGCGTGTGCCGAGCCACGACGCGGAGCTGTTCGTTCGCGGAAGCGCGGACGCAGGGATACTGCGCATCGTCCGATGACCGCCGGCTCGCAGCGGGCCGCCCTCGACGCGATCCACTCGGCGCGACCGATCATCGCGCGGCTGAGCATGGCGCGCGACAGCGAGGATCTCGCTGCGGATCTGATCGACGCGTGGACGGCGACGGAGACGGGGCTCCGCTCCCTGATCGGCGGGTCGTCGCTCACCGGGCAGATGCTCATCCGCGAGCTTCGCCAGCGGCATTTCCTGTCGCTCGAGCAGGCAAACGCGCTGGCGGAGTTCCACGCGGCGCGCGAGCGGGCGGCACGCGTGGACTACAAGCCCACCGAGGGCGACGTCAATGCGTCGCGCGACGCGTTCCTCAAGCTCGAGGCAGGGCTGATGGGCGAGCCGTCGGCTGCGGCGCCCGCGTCGCCCCCCGCGTCGCCCGCGTCGGGTCCCACAGCGGCGGCACCTGCCGGGGCAGCGGCTGCTTCCGCGGCCGCTGCGCAGCGCGCTCGCGGTGGCGCGTACACGCCGGACGGGCCGCTCGACCCGAGCGCGCGCGAGCGATTCGAGGGAGCTCCCGTTGCCGTGCCGGCGGAGCGCACACGGCCGCGCTGGCTCATGCCCCTGCTCGGGCTGGTCGCGCTTTTGGTGGTGGGCGGAATCGCGGCGTACGCATTGATGGGCCGCCGCGGCAGCGCCGCGTTCGACAATGGCGTCAAGGCATACCGCGAAGGGAGACGCGAGGCCGCCGCCGGCGAGTTCCTCAAGGCGACGAAGGACAATCCGAACGATCCGATGCCGCACGTCTACCTCGCGCGGATGGCGCGTGAGGCGGGGAACATGACGACGGCGAACACCGAAGCGGTGACGGCGGTGCGGCTCGGCCCGAACAGCGGCGTCGCGCTCCGCGAGCTCGCCTCGGTGAGCTTCGTCCAGCAGAACTACGACGCGGCGCGGCGGTTCTATCTGCGCGCCGTGCAGTCGGACACGTCGGACCGGCTGTCGCAGGGCTTCCTCGGCTGCTCGCTCGTGCGACTCGGCCGGATCGACGAAGGGATGCGCTGGATCTCGCGCGCCGGCGCGGGCGCCTGGAGCAGCTGTGCGCCGCCTCCGGGCTCGGTGGCGGCGCCGGGAATGCGGACCGGCGTGCCCGGCATGCAGGCCGTGCCGCCGGCAGGATCGCTGCCGCCCGCGACCGGTCAGCCGTATCCTCGCTGACCGGCATCGCCAGCTCACGCGGTCTCGACGGTCGCGCCGGCTCACTCTCACTCGCGCGCCGTCGTCGTGATCGCGTTCGACCATGTCGGGAAGCGCTATCGCAGCCTGTTCGGGCGCGAGGTGCGCGCGCTGATGGATTTCTCGATCGAGCTGCATGCCGGCGAGGTGATCGGTCTCGCGGGCCCGAACGGCGCCGGCAAGAGCACGCTGATCTCGCTCCTGCTTGGCTACCTCGGTCCGAGCGAGGGCACGATCCGCATCGCCGGCCAGGATCCGCGGCGGTACGTCGAGGCGCACGGGATCTCCTATCTCTCCGAGCTGGTGAGCATCCCGCCGGCGTGGCGCACGCAGGAGGCACTCGAGCGCTATGCGCTGCTGGCCGGCGTGCCGGCGCCGGCGCGCGACGCACGCGTGGCGCGCATGATCGACTGGCTCGGGCTCGACGAGCACCGCGCCAAGCGCGTGAAGCAGCTCTCGAAGGGGACCCTGCAGCGACTCGGTCTGGCGCAGGCACTGTTGACCGAGGAGCGCGTGCTCGTGCTCGACGAGCCGACGCACGGACTCGATCCGGTGTGGACGCAGCGATTCCGCGACGTCGTGGGCGCGCTGCGGCGCGACGACCGCGTCATTCTCATCGCGTCGCACAACCTCGATGAGCTGGCGCGATTGGCGGACCGCGTGGCCATCATCGATCACGGCCGGTTGCAGCGCGTCGTCGACATGCGCGGCGTCGGGGCGCCCGTCGGCGGCGACCGCACACCGTATCGCATCGCGCTGGCGCGCGGCGCGGAGCTGGTGCCGATAGTGTTCCCAGGTGCGCGTGCGCTCGGTCAGGGCGAATTCCAGCTCGACGGGTGCACGCTCGACGAGGTGAACACGGGGCTCGCCGACCTGCTCGCGCGCGGTGCACTGGTGGCGGTGGTGTATCCAGTGCACTCGATCCTCGAGCAGCAGTTCCGCGAGGCCGTCGGCATCGGCGAGGGCTCGTCGTGAGCCGAGCGCGCGTGGGCGCGTACGCGCTCTGGCAGCTTCGCGACTATCTCAAGGACCGCGGACTGCCGACGGTCATCGTCGCGACGCTCTCGGCGTACCTTGGTCTGGAGCCACTGCTCGAGCGCATGCCGCGTCCGACCGACCCGGTGCCGCAGGGTCTCCTGCAGCGGTTCGGCAGCGCCGAGGCGGCGTACGCGGCGCGGATGGCCGAGTTCAATTTTTTGTTCCTGCGCGGCATCCTCGGCGCCCTCATCTTCCTCGGCGCACTGTTCGCGATGAACGGCATCGTCGCCAACGACCGGAAGCAGGGCTTCTTCCGCTTCCTGTTCGCCAAACCGATCACCGCGTCGCGCTACTACGGGCAGGCATTCGTCGTTCACTGGCTCGGCTTCATGCTCGTGATGACGCTGCTCGCCGCGGTGTACGGCGTCGTCATCTGGCCGGTGCTGACCCCGTCGCTGCTGATCGTCGTCGCACTGATGTTCGTCGCGTATGCGGGCATCGCCTTCCTGCTCTCGGCGGCCGCACGCTGGGACTGGATGTCGCTCGTGGCGGTAGCGGTGCTGGCGACGTTCCTCTGGACGCGGTTCGGCGGGTCGACGCACCCGCTCGCGAAGCTACTTTACCTGCTCCCGCCGCTGCACCGCGCCGACGAGGTGTACGCGTCGGTGGCCGGTGCGCCGATGTTCGCTGCGCAGCGACTCGCTACCATCCCGTGGCCGTTGCTCAGCTGGTTCGCCGGCTACGGCGTCGTCTGTTACCTCGCCGGTCTCGTCGTGCTGCGCTACCGGCGCCTCGCCATCGTCTAACCTCACGTTATGACCGTCTCCGATCTCTCCGTCGCCCTCGATCCCGCGACGGTCCGTCGCACGACTCTGTCCAACGGCCTGCGCGTGCTCGTGCGGCGCGACGCGTCGGCACCGGTCGTCGCGATCGTTACCTACGTGAGCGCGGGCTACTTCGACGAGACCGACGACGTCGTCGGCATCGCCCACGTCCTGGAGCACATGTACTTCAAAGGGACGCCGTCGCGCGGCGTGGGCGAGATCGCGCGGCAGACGAAGGCCGTGGGCGGCTACCTCAACGCGGCGACGATCTACGATCACACGAGCTACTACACGGTGCTGCCGTCGTCGAGCTTCGTGGCGGGGCTCGACGTGCAGTTCGACGCGTACGCGAACTCCCTCATCGACACCGACGAGCTCGCGCGCGAGCTCGAGGTGATCATCCAGGAGGCGAAGCGCAAAGCCGACAACCCGGGCGCGGTCGCGACGGAGACGCTGTTCGAGCTGCTGCACGACCGGCATCGCATCCGGCGCTGGCGGATCGGTCGCGAGCCAGGTCTCCGCGCACTGACGCGCGACGCGATGCTCCGCTTCTACCGCAACTTCTATCACCCGGGCAACACGGTGCTCGTCGTGGTCGGCGACGTCGACCCCGACGAGGCGATCGGGGAGATCGTCGAACGGTACGGCGCGCTGCCCCCGGGAACGCCCGCGAGGGTTCCTGGTCCCACCGAGGAGGGCAGGGCGGGATTCCGCCACCGCGAGTGGAGCGGCGACATCGGCCAGACGCAGATCGCCTTCGGCTGGCGGACGCCGCCGACGCTGGACGAGGCGACTCCCGGGCTCGACCTGCTCGGCATGATCCTCGGCACCGGCCGCGCGTCGCGACTCTACCGCGCGGTGCGCGAGCGGAAGCTCGCGTCGTCGGTGTCGGCGTACGACTACACGCCGACGTCGATCGGCGTGTTCGTGATCCACGCCGAATCGCCCGCGGAGCGCGCGGCCGAAGCGGCGCGCGCGATCTGGGGGCAGGTGCGCGACGTCCGCGAAAACGGCGTCAGCGAGGGCGAGCTCACGCGCGCCAAGCGCGTGTACGAGGCACGGTGGATTCGCCGGCTCGAGGACATGGAGGGGCAGGCGAACTATCTCGCCGAGTGGGAAGCGCTGGGTGACTGGACGACTGGCGACGACTACCTGCGTCGCGCGCTCGCCGTGACGACGGACGAGATTCAGGCGCTGGCACGCCGGTTCCTCGACCCCGACCAGGCGGGGGTGATCGTCTACCGGCCGAAGGACGGCGCCGAGGTCGCGCGCGACGCGGCATCGATGCGCGCGCTGCTCGACGACGCGCCGCCGGCGATCGTCGAGCCGACGGTGCCAGCGCCGCTGTCGGTTCCGGCAATCGTGACGGGGCTGCGTGCCGAGCGCGAGGAAGGTGGCGTGCACGTCTTCCGCACGGCGGCGGGGATTCCGGTGCTGGTGCGGCGGAAGCCGGGAGCGCTCGTGCACGCCGGCGTGTACGCGCTCGGCGGCGGGCGCGACGAGCCGGCCGCGCACGCCGGCCTGACGTCGCTGCTCGTGCGCGCGGCGCTCAAGGGCACGGCGCGGCGCACGGCGCTGCAGATCGCCGAGGAGGCGGAGCTGCTCGGCGGCACGGTGAGCGGCACGGCGGGCGTGGAGAGCTTCGGCTGGATGATCAACGTGCCTGCGCGCCACGCACCGCAGGCGATAGAGTTGCTGGCGGACGTCGTTCAGCATGCCACTATCCCGGACGACGCGGTGGAGACGGAGCGCGCGATCGCGCTGGCCGATCTCGTCGCGCTGCGCGACGACATGTACCGCTATCCGGTGCGGCTGGCGACGCAGGCGGCGTTCGCGGGTCATCCCTACGGCGTGCCCTCCACGGGCGACGAGCGCACGCTGCCGACGATCACGGCGGCGATGCTGCGCGATTGGCATCGCGAGCGCGCGCTGCGTGCGCCGGTGACGATCGCCATCGTCGGCGATGCGGATCCCGCGGAGCTGGCGGCGCTCGCGGCAGGCGCGTTCGGCGAGCTGCGCGGCGGCGAGGTCACGCCGCTCGAAGCGCCGGGGTGGCCGTCGGCTCTGGTGCAGCGCATGGAGCAACGCGACAAGGCGCAGACAGCGCTGGCGCTGATGTTCCCGGGACCATCACGTGCCGACGATGCGCGATTCGCGACGTCGATGATCGCCGGCGTGGCGAGCGGGCTCGGTGGACGGTTCTTCGACGAGCTGCGCGACAAGCAGTCGCTCGGCTACACCGTTCACGCGTTCGCGACGGAGCGCGCGTTGGCCGGGTCGTTCGTCGCCTACATCGCGACTTCGCCGGAGAAGGAAGAGATCGCGCGCCAGGGTCTGCTGAACGAGTTCGCGAAGCTGCGCGAGGAACCGGTTTCGGCACGAGAGCTGGACCAGGCGAAGACGTACGCGCTCGGAGTGCACGCGATCCGGCAGCAGAGCGGGGGCGCGGTGCTCGGCGAGGTGGTGGAGGCGTACCTGTTCGGGCGGCTGCGGGAGCTGGAGGAGTTCGAGGCGAAGGTTCGAGCGGTGAGTGCGGAGGAGATGATGGCGATCGCTCGGCTTTACTTCATCGAAGAATCGCGCGTTGAGGGAATAGTGCGCGGGAGATGAAGGGCGCGACGGGCAGGACACTGACGTACTACAGTGCGTCAGTACTTCAGTGCGTCATTGGACTCTCACCGTCGGTGCCGCAGCCCTCGTCGCCTCTCTCACCCCGCGCATCGCTGCCATCACTGCGTAGGTCGCGCGGCGGAGGTGGCCATCCGGGGCGCGGAGGCCGGTGATCGACCCGTAGTCGCCGGCTTCGCTCACGATCAGTCCCTTGATCGACGGGCGGCTCGTCGCCCAGGCGAGGGCGGCCCAGACGGCGCGCTCCTGACTCACCTCGCCGTGCGCCTCGGGGAATCCGCCGGCGGCGAAGACCCAGTGGTCCTTCGGCGAGCGGGACTCGCGCATCCAGCGGTCCGCGGCGTGAGTCGCGGCGTCGAGCGTGCGCACGCCGGTACGTGACGGAAACAGCGTGAACCCCACGACGTCGACGGGCGATTCCGGGGCGGCGGCCCACGCGAAGAGCGTGCTGTCGCGGCCATCGTACGCCGACGCCGACACGCCGATGCGCGTGCGCGGCCGGACGCTCTTCGCGATCGCGGCCGCGCGCGCGATGTAGCTCTCCCAGAACTGCGGCGCACGCTGGCCCGCCGCTCGCGTGCCCGAGTCGTACGGATCCTCGGCCGGGAGGAGGATGTCCGGGCGCAGCGCGCGCACGACACGGTCGATCGTCTGCAGCCGACGCGCATCGTTGAACGTGCGCCCCGGGAGCGGCACGAGCGGGCGCGGATAGCCCAGCGTGAGGATCAGCTGCGTGCTGTCGCGGCGGATCATCTCCAGCGCGTTCGCCAGTGAGTCGAGCGCGACGCGGTCCATCGATTCGGGCACGATCACCACGCTCACCACCGACACCTCGAGCGTGTCGGCGAGCGCGAGGTCGTTGCGGATGGCCACTGGCGGCGGCGGGCCGTCCAGATCGGGAAACAGCTTGAGCCCGATCTCGAAGTCGCCCTCGGGGCGCTCCTGCAGCTTCTCCGAGCTCGGATCGTGGACGCGATACGAGCTCACCGCCTCGAGGGCCGGCGTGAGCTGCGTCATGAAGATGATCACCCAGCCGCCGGCGACGAGCGCGAGTGCGAGGCGAAAGGTCGCGGTGGTGCGCCGGAGCGCCGGGAACGCCGGCGCGATCATCGGCACGAGGACGAAGAGCGGAGAGCTGATCACGTCGGGCGACGACATCAGGAACGAGAAGGTGCCGGTGGTCGCCGCGAGGAAGAGTAGCGCCGGCGCAGGGAGGATCGTCCCCGCGGCGGCGATGGAGCGAAGCACCGCGTCGATCGCGATGAGGACGTCGAACGCCGAGATGAAGAAGCCGAGGAACGGGTTCACGAGCCGGCGCACGGCGGCGTACAGCGCCTGGAGCGCGAACAGCGTGAGCGTCATCGGCCAGAGCCAATCGACCTCGGTGACCGAGCGGCCGGTGATGGCGTTCGTCGTCGCCAGGTGGATCACGAGCGACGGGAGCACGAGGAAGCCGGCGAGCGCCGTGAGCGCGACGAACGCGCGCGGCAGCTGCCGCACCTGCACGATCCGGCTCGTGAGCGCGATGTCCCAGGTGAGCACCGTCAGCACGAGCAGCACCTGGATCAGCGGCAGCAGATTTCGCATCTACCCGCGCGCCCTCGTCTCGCTGGCGACGGCGGTAGGAATGAGTCGTCGCACGAAGACGTCGAGCGCCTTGGCGGCACCCGCCGCATCGCGCGACATCACGTCGAGGAGCGCGAGGCCGCGATCGGGAAAGGAGTGCACGCTGAGGTGACAGGGGTCGAGCAGGAGGATGGCGGCGACGCCACCGTCCGCTGCCGTTCGCACGACGGGTGCCGCCGCGACCCCCAGCCCGGCGGCGCTGGCCGCGGCGATGAGCAGTCCACTCAGCATCGGTGCGTCGCGGAGCGCACCGGAGCCCACGCCGCTGAGGTCGGCCGCGAGATGCGAGATCGGCCCCGATTCGGTCACAGTGCCCTCACAGCGTTCACGTCGCCTCCGTGCTCGAGATCGAACTCCAAGGCCAAGCTAGACCGCGAGCGGGCACGCGACAAGCAACGTACCGGTGCACGCGTTCGCGCAGGCGATGTATCATTCACGGCCATGACCCGACGACGCGCGCTCGGCACGATCCCCAACATCCTTTCGGTCTCGCGCGTCGCCCTGGCGGCGGGGTTCGTCGCGTCGAGCGCGACGGAGATGCAGGTCGGCATCATCGGCGCGGCGGCGTTCACCGACTTCCTCGACGGCTGGCTGGCGCGCCGCGTGAAGGCGACGTCGCGCGCGGGTGCGCTGCTCGATGCGATCGCCGACCGCTTCTTCGTGCTCACCGTCGTCGCGACGATGCTGTTCACCGGCCGGCTCGGCACCGGTGGCTATTTCGTGATGATCATGCGCGATCTGGCGACCGCCGTCGGGTTCCTCGTCGCGCGCGTGGTTCCGTGGCTGCGCAGGGTGACGTTCCAGGCGCGTGTGTCGGGGAAGATCGTGACGGTGCTGCAGCTGATCACGCTCGTGGCGCTGCTCGTCGCTCCCGTGCTCGCGCCGTGGCTCGTCGTGCTGGTCGGTGTGACGTCGGTGCTCTCGATCGCCGACTATACGCTCGCACTCTGGCGCGCGCGCGCGCGGTGATCGCGCGCCGCGTGGGCGGCGCGCTGCTCGCGGCGATCGCGCTGCTCGCCGTCGTGTCCACACCCGCGCGTGCACAGCAGCGCGTCCCGCTCGCCCCCGAGCTGCGGATCGATGTGCTCGGCGCGAACCCGACTTCGGTGCAGGCAGCGGCCGGCGTGGAGATCCCGGCGGGCACCTACGTGCGCGTGGGAGTGCTCGCCGGCGCCGGTGTGACGATCGAGCGTGACGAGACCTCGCGCGCGGCGGGGCGCGTCGACGTGCTGGCGCGCTTTCTTCTCGATCCGTTCCGTCAGGAGCGGTGGGGCTTCTCGGCTGGCGCCGGTGTGAGCCTGCGTGCCGATCCAGGCGATCGGGTACGTCCGCGGCTCCTCGTGGCGCTCGATCTCGAGGGCCGCCGCTCGCGCGGCGGAATCTCCCCCTCGCTGCAGCTCGGCCTGGGCGGTGGCGTGCGTGGCGGGGTGGGACTCCGCTGGAGCGGCCGCAGCACGCGCTGAGGGCGGCGGATACGCAAACGCCCCCGTCAGAACCGGGGGCGTGTCGTATCCTTCAGGAGCCGGTGGAGCTCAGGCGGCGGACGCCGCGCTGCTCTCGGACCGCGACTTCGGCGGCTGCGCGAAGCGCAGTCCCAAGGTCTTCAGCTCCTCGATCTGCTGCTCGCTCAGCTCGGGGAACCGCTCCGACATGTACTTGATCGTCTCAGCGAACCACTCCTCGACGTGCTCGGGAGCCGCACCGACGACACCGCAACGCATGATGTGCTGGAAGAGCTCGTCGCGGGCCTGCTCGAAGGGCGAAGGCTCGGTGGGGCCGGCGTACCGACGGGCCCCGGAATTTCTCTGCTGTTTGGCCATGTAGTGGGCGAAAGGGTTGAAGTACAACAAATATAACCAGATGGTAGGCTCGATCACAGTTGCCGAATGCCCTTTCTTCGAGCGCCGCCTCAGCCGTGCAGTGCCGCCGCTCCGATGAATTCGAGCAACACTGAGACCACTGTCTCCGGAGCTTCCTCAGGAACGAGACGACCCACCCCTGGAAGTCGCACGAGCCGGCTGCCGGGAATGGCGTCGGCGAGCCGGTCGGCGAAGCGCGGACCCACCCAGGGGTCCTGATCCCCCCAGAGGATCAACGTCGGCTGCGGCAGCGAGCCGAGCTCGGCGTCCTCCATGTCCTCGTCGTCGATCGAACGCGCGAGGAGGAGGAGATGATTCAAACCCTCCTCACCCACGTAAGGTGCCAGATAGCGCGCCACGAGCTTGTCCGGCATGTGCGCCTCATTCGCCACGCTGCGCCGCAACACCTCACCGAGAATCGGCGCGGCGCCGAGGATGCCGCGCGAGGCGCGGAAGGCGAAGCGCGCCGTGTTCCGCTGCAGCTCGGTGATGTCGCCGGCCGGGATCTCGTCGAGCGCGATCGGATTGATCAGCAGCAGCCGCTCGACACGCTCCGGCCGGCTCGACGCGAGCCGCAGCGCAACGCAGCCGCCGAGGTCCACTCCGACCACCGTCGCCTTGGGGAGTCGCAGCGCGGTGAGCGCGCGGTCGACGAGCTCCGCCTGCGCCGCGATCCCGAAGTCCGCGTCGAACGGCCGGTCGGACTCGCCGTAGCCGAACAGGTCGATGGCGAACGCCGTACGGTTCGCCAACGCGACCTCGGGCGCGATGTCGCGCCAGAGAAAGCTCGACGTGCCGAAGCCGTGAATGAGGACGATGGGCGCGCCGCCATGTCCGTAGCGCTCGACGTGCATCGCCCCGGGCCCGACGGGAATCCGCAACAGATCAGCGTCGATTGGGACCTTCCTCCCCGTTCGGGTGTCGGAGCAGATGAGGACAGCGGCCGCGGCCGTCTGCCGAGCGCATCATCAGCATCCTCATCAGACGCAGCCGGCAGGTCAAGGCTGGCACCGCCAATGCACGCCTCGCGCCGTGCCGCGTGATGTCGTCGCGGCTCGCGCGTCGATTGCTTGGGCCGACGCGGTCCGGCTAACTTCCCTCGCCACACCGCAACTCCCTCCCAGCATGTCCGAGCAGACGTACGACGACGGGCGCGCCCGAAACCTCGAGGAGATCCTCCGCGCGCTCGCCGAGCGCATCCGGGAGCTCGACGAGCAGGGGCGCCTTCTGGCGAACGCGAGCGAGCTGACCAAGCTGCTGGGCGAGGCGCGCAGCGAGCTGTTTCATTACGAAGTTCGCGCGACGTACGACACCCCCGAGGTGGCGGACAACCGCCGCATCGTCAACGACGCCATCCAGCAGGCGGAGCAAGGGAACACATGGCAAAGCACGGAGTGGACGGAGGACGGGGACGACGCCCCGGAGTGGTGAAGTCGGCGAAGCGCGGCGGAC
>JBJMNN010000142.1:0-17151 GCA_045804245.1 Gemmatimonadaceae bacterium
CATCGGCCGCCCACGATCTCCGGGTGGACGAGCGCGGCGGCCCGTCACGATGGTCGGGCCAGACGTTGACGAGACGAAGGAGTCCGGCGACATGAAAGTGTACGAAGCGCTGGCGAACGCCTTTGTGAAGGAAGGCGTGACCACGATCTTTGGCCTGATGGGCAACGGCAACATGTACTGGTGGCACACCCTCGACGAGCAGTACCCCGGCGTCACCGTCCACGAGACGCGCCACGAGGGCACCGCGCTCACCATGGCCGAGGGCTGGGCCCGCGCCAGCGGCCAGCCCGGCATCTGCACCGTCACCCAGGGCCCCGGCCTGACCCAGCTGGCCACGTGCATCGTGGATGCGCGCGTCGAACGCGACGGGGGTGCCGAGCAGCGCCTCGAGCGACATCGCGCCGGCGAGATGCGCCACCTGCCAGAGACGGTGCGCATCGACGATGGCGAGTGCCGCGACCGCGGTGTGCGCCTGCGTGCCGTTGATGAGGGTGATCCCCTCCTTCGGGCCCAGCGTCACCGGCGCGATCCCCGCCGCCGCGAGCATCGCCGCGGCGGCGCCCGACGTGCCATCCCGGCTGAGCGTTCCCTCGCCGATCAGCGCGAGCGCGAGGTGCGCCAGCGGCGCGAGGTCGCCACTCGCGCCGACGCTGCCCTGCTCCGGTATCGGCGGATGCAGCCCGGCGTTCAGCATCGCGACGAGCGTGTCGGCGAGCACGGCGCGCGCGCCCGAGAATCCCTTCGCGATGACGTTCGCGCGGAGCAGCATCATCGCACGCGTCTCACGCTCGGGCAGCAGCCGACCGACACCGGCCGCGTGGCTGCGCACGAGGTTCACCTGCAGCTCGCCGAGCCGGGCCGGAGGGATCGCGATCTCGGAGAGTTTGCCGAATCCCGTCGTGACGCCGTAGGCCACAGCGCCGGACTCGACGAGCGCGGTGACGATCGCGTTGGCCTCTCCCATCCGCACGCGTGCCGCCGGCGAGAGCTCCACCGGCGCACGCTCGCGCGCCACCGCGACGACGTCGTCGAGCGACAGCGACTGCCCATCGAGCACCACGGCCGCCGGCATGCGCGCAATGTCGAGTGCGCGCCGGGACAATTCAAGGGCGCGCAGCGGCGACTGGGCGAACTACCGCAGCCCGATCCCTTCGTTGCGGTACGTCGCCTTGTGGTAGTCGAACTTCAGGTCGGGCTCGGCCTTCAGCGAGATGAGGAAGTTGAAGGCGAAGCTGCCGTTCGGCGACTGTGTGAACGCGAAGATCGCCCGCCAGTCGTGCAGGTCCCGCTGCAGCGACACGATCTGGCTGGCGAAGCTGCTGCGTTCGAAGTCGTAGTTCGTCTGCCACGCGGCCGACCACTTCTCCGTCACCCTGAAGCTCAGGTTGCTGTTGAGCGACGTGGTGGGCGGTGTGCGGTAGAACGGCGAGCCGGCGAGCCCCGAGGTGATCGGCACCTCCGGCGACGGGTTCGTCAACTGGCGCGCGATGCAGTCGTCGTACAGCACGCGGAGCGCGGGGGTGTTGAACTGTACGCATCGCGTCGCGGGATCGAACTCCACGATGTTCGAAGGATTCCCGCCCGGCGGCCGCTGGCGCGACGACGTAAAGTTGAACGCGGCCTGCCACCCCTGGGTGATGGACGGCAGATACGCCGCCGTCCGCGCCCCGCGCCCCGCCACCGGCTGCGAGGCGATCTCGCGGGCGTACTTGTCGTCCGGCGACGGGCGCGTCCGATCCGTACCGGGCGTCGTCGGGGGGACCGCCTTGCCGAAGATGCGCGAGAACACCGCGAAGGGGTTGTTCTGATCGCTGAACGCCATGGTGGCGGTGATGCGCTCGCGATACGGCTTGAACCGCGCGGTGTCGCTTTGCGTCGAGCCTTCGAACAGCGAGTAGTCGACGCCGACGTCGACGCCGGGGAGCAGATCGGACTTGACGGTGTAGCCGAAGTTCTGCGTCGTCAGCCCGCGGATGCGCGAGCCGGTCGCCCGGGCGCGCTCGAAAACGTACTGAATTCCCGTGAAGTTCACCGAGAGCAGCTTGATCTTCTCGCCCGCGTCCGGATTGGAGTCGACGCGCGAGCGGAGCTTGGCCTCGATGTTGGTGGACAGTCCGACGTTGAGCGAGTTCTGCGCGAGCGACGGCAGGTAGCCCGTCGAAGCGCCCGTCGAGCTGGCCCTCGTCCGGCCGAGTGCGGCCAGATACTCGTCGCTCACTTCGGCCGCCGGTGCGTAGCTGTAGCCGAATGTCGGCTGAATCACGTGCCGGATTCGCGCGAACGGTCCGAAGCCCTTTCCGCCGCGATCGAACAGGCCGTAGATCGTGGGCGACGCGGACAGTCCGTAGCTCAGGCGCTTGGACTGATGGACCCACTCGCCCCCGGTTCGCTCGTTCCGGATCCAGAACGCGCCGCCGTCCACGTTCGACAGCGAAACCGACGGCGTCAGGTTGAACTTGTTCCGGCCCAGCGACGGGAGTGTGAATGAGGGCGACCAGTCCACATCGGTGTGATACGTTTGCGCGTAGATGCGCTCCTGCTCCACACCGGTTGCGACGTCGGCGACGATCGCCCGCTCGGGAAAATCGTTGCGCGCCGAGTTGATCGTGATCCGGTTGCCGAGACTGTAGCCGAAGATCGTGAGCGGCGTGTCGAACGAGAGGCTGCTCGTGTAGGCGTTCTTCTTGAGCGTGTCACCGAGCACCGTGTCGACGCCGGCCGCAGTCACATCTCGGCGCAGGAAGAGTCCCAGCGCGGACGGCTGATCGATGTTCAGCGTCTGGGTCGACGAGTAGCTGAAGTTCGGCGTCCACGTGAGCCAGCTCCCCAGACTGATCGGGCTCGTGCTCATGCTCACGGTCGGGAAGCTGCGGTCGACCTGGCTGCGGCCCGGATACTGGCGGTTGGTGCCGCCGAGGCTGAACGATGCTGGCCCGATCTTCTGCTGGTAGTTCGCCGTGGAGCTGATCGTGGCGAGCGCCGAGTACGGGTTGGACGTCGTCTCGCGCTGAAGGATCGTGTTCGTCGCGTAGTTGATGTTCGCCGACAACGAGCTGTTCTTGGTGAAGCTCTGCTGGTGCCCCCAGGTGACCGCCGTGTTCCGCGAATTGCCCTGCGTGGTCTGGCTGGCCGCGAGGTTGCCGGCGATGTACCGGTCGAGCCAGCGGTAGCGCATCTCGCCGTTGTACCGGAAGTAGCCGGGGTCACCCTGCTCCGTCTGGCCGGCGGAGCTCCGCCAGTCGATGAACGCCTGCGCGTCCACGAAGTCGGAGACGGCCCAGTAGTAGCCCAGCCCCTCCACGTTCCGGCGGTACGACGGGCTGTTGCGGACGATGTCGCTCACACCGACGTTCGGCGGCAGAATGCCGCTGTGGCGGCCACCGCGCACGTCCTGGAAGACGAAGGGGAGCCACATCACCGGGACGTCGCCGATGTACAGTACCGCCGGCCGGCCGACCACGAAGTTCCCCGTCCGCTTGATCTCCTTCGACTTGAAGTAGTAGTCCGGGATGGAATCGTCGCACGCGGTGACGATGCCGTTCTTGAAGTAGTAGTTGATGTCGTTCGCGCTGCGCAGCGAGTCGCCGAGCTGCACGGCGACGTACTTCTCGCCGCTGACGAAGAGCGTCTGGCCTTCGGCCTCGATCGACGTTCTGACGCCGGTCCCGGCGATGCGTCGCGCCGTCATGTCGTAGTTTGCCGCGCCGGTGGTCACGATCGGCGCGGCCTGGCCCGGCACGACGAACACGTTGCGTTTGCCGATCGCGCGCACGCCCCCGCTCTCGCCGCTGTACACGATCGTATCGGCCTTCACGATCTGCGAGTCGCGCTGCACGATGGCGCGATTCGTCAGCGCCGCGCCGCGGGTCGCCGCCTGGAAGGTGATGATCTCACCCTGATACCGGGTGACGCTGAAGCCCGGCATCTCCATCAGCCGCTGCATCACGCTGTCCGGAGGTAGAAAGTTCGCGATACCGGTCGTGTCAGCTGCCGCGGCGGAATCGGCGCGCGAGCGAAGCGTGTCGGCGCGGCTGCGGATCGTGTCGCGCCCGCCGGGACGACCTTGCGGCTGGCGGGGCGGCGCACCCGGCACGTTCTGCGCGCCGGCCTGTGCGGCGAAGGAGCAGACGAGCAGGAGGAGCGCGATCAGCCAGCCGCGAAGGGTCACGCAGGCACTCCGTCGTCGTGCAGCGCGGCCGCCTCGGCCCGTTGGCGCTTCCGGAACACGACCCAGGAAAGCAGGATGCTGAGTTCGTACAGCAGGTAGAGCGGAATCGTCAGGAAGACCGACGTGACGAAGACATCACCCGGCGTGATGAACGCCGCTGCGACGTACGAGCCGACGAGCGCGTGCCGCCGGAAGCGCGTGAGCAGGCGCGGCGTGACCAGACCGAGCGCCGACAGCGCGAGGATGACGATTGGCAGCTCGAACACCGCGCCCATCGCCAGCACGAGGCTCGTCGCGAAGCCGAAGTACTCCGTGGCCGAGATCATCTGGTCGAACGCCTCATCGCCCATCGACGTGAGGAACCGGAGCGCCATCGGCAGCACGAAGAACCACGCCAGCGCCGCCCCGCACACGAAGAGGAAGACGGCGCCGATGATGACGGGAAGCACGACCTTCTTCTCGTGCCGGTGCAGCGCGGGCGCGAGGAACAGCCACGCCTGATAGAGCACCACCGGCAGGGCGATCACGATCCCGATCATGATCGCCGTCTGCATCATGATCGAGAAGCCGCCGCCGGGGTGCGTGTTCATCAGCCGATGCCCCTTCATATAGGGCATGATCGGCCCCTGAAGCCAGACGAGCAGGTTGAACTTGATGACGAGAACGAAGCCGAGGGCGACGCCCACAACGATGGCCGCGAGGGACCAGATGATCCGCCACCGCAGCTCCTCGAGGTGATCGAGGAAGGGCATCTCGGCCGAGCTTCCCATCGTCTGCTCCCGTGCTACCTGCCGAGTGTGCGCAGCTGCTCGCGCGCGAGCGCCGCCTCATCGGACCGAGGGTATTCCCGGACGATGCGTTCGAGAGCGGCGCGCGCGGCCGCGCCCTGACCTGCCGACCTGAGAATCTGTGCGCGTTTGTACAGAGCAGTGGCGGCCTTCGGCGACTGCGGATACCGCTGTACCACGAGCCCGTATACCGAGTCGGCCGCTACCTGGTTCCGTTCGGCGGCGTACGTCTCGGCGATATAGACCATCGCCTCCGGTGCGTCCTCGTACGTCGGATAGGCTCGAAGCAACTCCTCGAACCCGCCGCGCGCAACGCTCACGCTGCCCCGCCGAAGCTGATCGAGCGAGCTCTGGAAGAGCTGGCCAGGCCCCGGGCCCGCGGCGGGGCGTGTGCTGTCGCCCGGCGCGGGCGATGTGGCCGCTGCGGGCGCACGCTCTTCGAGGGCGCCGCGGAGCTCCTGGAGCCGGCGGGTGCTCTGCCCGGAGAGCTCCTGCAGCTGGATGATCTCCCGCGACATCTGATAGTGCTCGTTGGCGAGGTCGCCCTGGAGCTTGGCGAGCCGCGCGCTGATCGCGCGCACCGAGTCGTTCGCGCGCGTGAGCTGCGCCAGCACCTGATCGACCTGCGCGCGACGCGCGCTGTCGCCGCGCGCCGACTCGGCGCGCATCGTCTGCAGATCGGTCTGGAGCAGCGCGATGTCGGTCTTCGACGCGAGGCAGCCAGCGAGGACGAGCGCCACGAGGGGCGCACAGCGGGCGGCGCGCATCACGACCTCGGGCGCACGAGGGCGCCGCCACCGCTCGGCTGAAACTCCGCGCGGCGATTCTGCTGATAGGCCGACTCGTCGGTCCCCTGCACCGCGGGCTGCGAGTCGCCGAGGCTCTGCGCGGTGAGTCGCGCGTCGGCCACACCCTTGCTGGTCAGATAGCGCTTCACCTGCGCGGCACGACGCTGGCCGAGCGCGAGGTTGTACTCCGCGGTGCCACGTTCATCCGTGTGGCCCGTGATCGCGACGGAGACACCGGGATTCGCGAGCAGAATTGGCACCTTCGCGTCGAGCACCGCGCGCGCGTCGTCGCGCAGCACGTCCTGGTCGTAGTCGAAGTAGACCTTCTGCGTCAGCACCGCCGCGAGCTCGCTCGTCGCCGAGCCCTGTTCGGCGGCCGCGCGCGCCGCCGCCTCGGCGGCGGCGATCGAGTCGGCGCGCTGCTTCTCGCGCAGCGCGGCGAGCGAGTCGGCCCGTCGCTGCGCGTCGTTGCTCGTGGCGACGGGCGCGGGCGTCTGAACCACCCGGCGGCGGCACGCGTCGAGCCCGACGACGGAGAGCAGCGCGAGTGAGAGGACGGCGGTGCGGCGAATCATGCAGTCTCCGGGAAGAGGAGGATGGTTCCGGCGCTGAATCGGCGGATCACTCGGCGCCGAGGCGCGGGGACCAGGCGGGAAGGCGAACGGCGGCGCCCCGCGTCAGCTGACGCGTGCGCCCGGACTCGATGTCGAGCACCCAGAGCTGACGCGTACCGGTGCGGGTCGACACGAAGGTGAGATGGCGCCCATCGGGCGCCCAGGATGGGTCCTCGTTTCGGCCATCGCTCGTGAGCTGCTTCAGGCCCCGGTCGCGCAAGTTGATCGTGAGGATCTGGAAGTTGCCCGCGATCATCGACTGGAACGCGACGAGCCGTCCGTCGGGCGACCAGTCGGGGCTCGCCCGATACGGGTTCTCGCCGAACGCGAGTGGCGTGAGCAGATCCACGTTCGTTCCGTCGGCGTCCATCGTATAGATCTCGGGATGGCCGGCGCGTCCCGACATGAAGGCGATGCGTCGTCCGTCCGGGCTGAAGCTCGGCGACACGTTGTCGCTCCCACGACCGACGGAGAGCCGACGGCCGCCGCCGCCCGACAGGGAGGCGATGTAGAGATCGACCCCCTGGTCGACACCGTGCGCGTAGACGACGTTCGCGCCGTCGGGTGTGAAGATCGGCGAGATGAACACCCCCGGCCCGTTGACGAGCGTGCGCGACCGACCGCTCGCCAGATCGAGCACCGAGATGCCGGCGGGCAGGTACGTCGCGTACGCGATCATGCGTCCGGTCGGATGCCAGGCCGGTGAGATCGGCGTGCTCGACTCGGAGACCGCCGTCGCGCCTTCACCATCGCTGTCGACCACCCAGATGCGGCGCTCACGCTCGAATGCGACGCGCGTGCTCGCGATGCCGCGCACTCCGGTGAAGGCTTCCTCGAGGTCATCCGAGATGCGGTGCAGCGCCGCGCGCCACGCGCGGCTGTCCGGCGAGGCGCTCGACGGAACGTCCTTGATGAGCGCCGTCTGCTTCGTCGCGACGTTGAACACGGCGAGATGGAATCCCGCTGGCGTCGGCGTTACCGCGACGGCCGCGGCGGCGCCGAGCCTGGCGAGCAGCGGCCAGTTCGGCCCCGTTGCGCGCGCGGCGTCCTGCGCGACGCTGCCGTCCAGCACGATCGCGTTGACACGGTCGCCGAGATCGAGGTCGCGCTGGACGATCGCGCGGATCGAGTCGCCGTGCGCGCTACTGACCGGCAGCACAACAACTCCCGGCTTGGTGCCGGGATCGTAGGTGAGGCCGATGCGGACGCCTCGCGAGGTGGTGTCCTGCGCCGCGAGCGGAGCGGCCACGAGCAGGACGGCGATCGCGCGGCGGAGGGTGGGTAGGAGCATCAACGGATGAGCCGTGGGTCGAAGCTGAAGATGACGGGGAGGACGTCGTCGGTGAACCCCTGCGGCAGCGGGCCGAACGACCGGGATGCCGCCTCGACGGCGCCCATCGCGTCCTGGTCGAACGAGAACGACCCGGACCGCGTCACGAGCCTCAGACCGCTCACGCTCCCGTCGCGTCGGATGAGGAAGGAAACTTCAGCCCGGAGCGCGCTGTTCGCTGGCGGCTTGAACTGGAGGGCGATCTGCCGGACGACGTTCTGCAGGTACACGGGGAACGGGAACTCGATCCCTTCCGTGCGGACGTTGGCCACGTCGGCGCCGCGCCCTCCGACCGGGCCGCCGCCGGCCCGCGGTGCTTGCGCAGGTGCCGGTTTGGCGGTTGCCGGCTTGGTCTCGCCAGCGTTCGGCGTAGCGGTCTTCGGTGTCCGCACCGGGCGCGCCGTCGTCGGCGGCGCCTTCATGCGCTCGGGCTCAGGCGTGGCGGGCGCGCGTGGTGCAGGCGTGGCAGGCGCCGGCGTGGGAGGTGAGGGCGTGGAGGGCGCCGGCGTCGGCGCGGGTTCCGGCGTCACGACACCCACCTGTCGCGGACCGGCCGGCGCCGCGATGAGCGTGACGCGATAGGTCGGCGGCGTCGGCACCGCCGCGTGCGTGCGGCCGAACAGAAACGCGGCGACGACGAGCAGATGCAGCAGCGCGGACCACACGAGCGATGCGCGCAGCTTGAGCTCACCGCGCGGCGCGAGCGTCGTCACCTCGCCGATTCCGGATCGGTCACGAGGCCGATGTCGTTCACGCCCGCCGCGCGCATCGTCGCCATCACCTGCGTCACGACGCCGTACGGCACGCCCGCGTCGCCGCGCAGGTAGACGCCCTCCGCCGCGCGCTTGCCGGCCAGTGCGCGGAACGCCGAACGGAACTCGGCGAGCGACATGCGCGTCTCGTCGACGTACACCCAACCGGCGCGATCGACGGACACGACGAGACCGCTCTTCGGGTCGAGCGGTCGCGCCTCCGCCTTCGGCAGCGCGACGTCCACGCCGCCCTGCATCATCGGCGCGGTGATCATGAAGATCACGAGCAGCAGCAGCATCACGTCGATCAGGCTGACGACGTTGATCTCGGCGTTGAGCGGCAGACCGTCGCGCCGACGCCTGGCCATCTAGAGACGCCCCTCGCGACCGAGCATCGCGATCAACGTCGTGCCGAACCCCTCGAGCAGATTGTCGAGCCGGTTCAGCCGGTTGGCGAGGATGTTGTAGCCGAAGGTCGCGGGAATGGCGACGCTCAGCGCCGCCGCCGTCGCAACCAGTGCCTCGGCGACGCCCGGCGCGACGGCCGCGAGGTTCCCCGAGCCGCGCGTGGCGATGCCGACGAATGCGCTGATCACGCCGAGCACGGTGCCGAGCAGTCCGATGAGCGGGCTCGCCGAGCCGATGGTGGCGAGCCACGGCAGAAAGCGGCCGAGCCGGTCGCGCTCCGAGAGTGCCTCGGCGTCGAGCACGAGGCGCAGCGTCTCGACTCGCGTGGCGGCGTGCGTCGCCTGCAGCACGGCGCCCGCGCTGTCGCCATACGGCGGCATCGGCGGCGTTTCACCCAGATACTGCAGCGCGCGTACGAGCAGCCGTCGCGCCGCGTTGGGTCGCGCATGCTTCGCCGCCAGCGACGCAGACTCCACCCGCGGCGCGCGCTCCACCTCCCGGGCGAATGCGCTCGCGTCGCGCAGCGCCTTCGTGAGCTCACGCCCAACGCCGAGCATGATCGCCCAGCTCACGAGCGAGAGCACGACGAGGATCCCAAGCACGACCTGCGTCTCGGTGCTCGCGTTGAGGATCAGCTCCTTCGGCGACGTGGGGACCGCCCCCGCCGCCTGGAGGAGTGCGGTCATGCGCGCGCGCCCGCCGTCGGTGCGTTCCGCTCGGCCGCCCAGCGGAAGCTCTGCGCGAGTCCCTCTCGCAGCGTCACGCGCGGCTTCCAGCCGAGCAGACGCTCGGCCTTGCCGACGTCGACGAACGACTCCTGCGCCTCACCCGGGCGCTTCGGCGCGAACTCGAGTGGGACGTTCGTCGCCGCTTCCTCGAGCAGGATGTTGGCCATGTCGACCACGGAGGTGCCGATGCCCGTGCCGACGTTGAAGGCACGCGCGTCGAGCAGTCCGACCGGTGGCAGCGGCTTGGTCGCACCGTACCACATCGCCTCCGCGACGTCGCCCACGTACACGTAGTCGCGCGTCTGCTGGCCGTCGCCGAAGATCGTCAGCGGCCGCCCCTGCAGAATACGTCCGCAGAAGATCGCCACGACTCCGGCTTCGCCGTGCGGGTCCTGTCGCGGACCGTACACGTTGCCGAAGCGCATCGCGACGGCGTCGAGCTTGTGCACGCGGCCGTAATAGCCGAAGTAGTGCTCCACCGTGAGCTTCGACACCGCGTACGGCGACTCGGGATCCTTCTTGAAGTCCTCGAAGTTCGGCGGTGTGGTGTTGTCGCCGTAGAGCGCGCCACCGGTGGACGCGAACACCACGCGCGTCTTCGGCGACTGCTTGCGCACGGCCTCGAGGAGATTGAGCGAGCCGAGAATGTTCACGCTCGCGTCATACACCGGATCCTCGACGCTGCGGCGCACGTCCATCTGCGCCGCGAGATGCGCCAACACGGCGGGCTTCGTCGACGCGATCAGCTCCGCTGCCTTCGGGTCGCGGATGTCGACCTCGTGGAACGTGGCGTTCGCGGGAAGATTGTCGCGCTTCCCGGTGACCAGGTTGTCGATGATGTGCACCGTCCAGCCCTCGCGCAGAAAGCGCTCGGCGAGGTGCGAGCCGATGAATCCAGCTCCGCCGGTGACGATGGCCGTCGGCATCAGCGCTCATCCTCCGCGGGTGGCGTGGCGGCGTCGTCGGGCGTGCGGCGCTCGTCGAGGGCGAAGAGATAGCGCGCGGCGTCGACGACGCCGAGCCCGCGACCGTTCGCCGCGGCCGCACGGAGTCGCACCGTCGGCTCGTGGAGGAACTTGTTCATGAGCGATTGGGAGAAATGTTCGACTGCAGCACGTTGCTCGGGAGTGAGGTCGCCGAGTCGCCGCAGCGCCGCTTCCAGCTCGCGCTCGCGCACCCGGTTCATCTCGTTTCGGAACTGCGTCACGACGGGTACGGCGGCGAGACCAGCAACCCATTGCCAGTACCTTTCCACTTCCTCGGCGATCACCTGCTCCGCCGCCGGCAGCTCGTGGTGCCGGCGCTCGACATTCGCGCTCACGATCGCGCGCAGGTCATCGAGGTCATAGAGGAAGACATTGTCCATCTCGGCGACGGCCGGATCCACGTCGCGCGGCAGCGCGATGTCGAGGATGCACAGCGGACGATCGCCGCGGCGCGCCAGTCCATCGCGCACGCGGTCGGCACTGACGACGACGTGCGGCGACGCCGTGGAGCTCAGGAGCACATCCACGTCGGCGAGCGCGGCCCACGCTTCCTCGTAGTGCACCGCCGTCGCGCCGTAGAGCGCCGCGAGCGCCTGCGCGCGCTCGAACGTGCGATTGGCCACGACCGCGGCGCGCACGCCCTCCGACTGCAGGGAGGCGAGCGCCAGCTCGGCCATCTCTCCCGCACCGAGCACCATCGCGCGCTTTCCGACGAGTGACCCGAAGATCTTCTTTGCCAGCTGCACCGCGGCCGAGCTCACGCTCATCGCGCCGTGGCCGAGCGCGGTCTCGCTCCGCACGCGACCGCCGACGAGCAGCGCCGACTGGAAGAGCCGGTTGAGCACCGCGCCGGATGCCGAGCGGCTCGACTCCCATGCGTCACGGACCTGGCCGTGGATCTGCGCCTCGCCGACGACCATCGAGTCCATTCCCGACACGACGCGGAAGAGATGGGCGATCGCGTCGCGATCGCGGCGCACGTAGCCGAAGCCGCTGGCGTCGCCGCCGAGGCGTTCGGCGTAGAGTGACCAGACCGCGGGCGCGGCCGGCTGCTCGCCCTCGACCACGTAGAGCTCCGTGCGGTTGCACGTGGAGAGGAGCACCGCCTCGCGCACCTCGGCCATCGCGCGCACGCGGTCCAGCACTCCGTGCACCTCGCTGGTGCGATACGCCAGCCGCTCGCGCACATCGAGCGGTGCGCCATGGTGGCTCAGGCCGACGACGATCACCGCCACGCCGCCACCCGCGCGTCGAGCCTGTCCGACTCGACCGTCTCGCAGAACTCGTCGTCGATCACTTCGGCGGTGAGCGCGCGCCACTCGCTCGACGCGCCACGGTCCAGCATCGCGCGGCGAAGCGTCGCGAGTCCGGCGAGCGCACCCGCATAGCGCTCGTCGAAGCGGTGAGCGATCGCATCGCGCACGCGCGCCGCTGCGCCGGGCACTCCTCCGGCGCTCACGCCCACGACGAGCGCGCCGGCGCGATGGATGGCCATCGTCGCGAACGATCCTTCGCCTGGTGCGTCGACCACGTTGACGAGCCGCGCCGCGTCGCGCGCGTCGGTCGCGATCGCCGCGTTGGTCGCGCGATCGCTCGTCGCGGCGATCACGAGCGATGCGTCGCCGATGTCGCCCGGCTCGTATGCGCGCTCGACCAGCGAGACGCCGGTCGCGCGGGCGAGCTCGCGCATCGTGGGCGATGGCTCGCGCGCCACGATGCGCACCGACGCGCCAGCGGCAACGAACGCCGCGGCCTTCCGCACCGCGACCGGGCCGCCGCCCACGACGAGCACGGTGAGCGCCGCGCCTTCGACGAGGATCGGGATGCCGCTCACAGGAAGCGTCCCCCTCCGTTCGTCTCGGCGACGCGGAACGCCACGTAGAGCGCGACGACGGCGGCGAACGAGAGGCTCGAGTAGATCGCGGCGCGACGTGCCTGCCATCCTCCGACGATGCGGCCCAGCGCGATCGCCGACACCGCGAGCCACGCGCCCGTTGCCCAGATCACCTTCGGAAAGCTCAACTCGCGGTACGCGACGGAATACGTCACGGCGAGCACGACACCGAGCGTGAGGCCGAGCCATCCCGCGATGGCGGCGACGTGGTTCACGCGGTCGAGCGTCGCCAGTGGCGGGAAGAACCGATAGATCGCGCCGAACCGCCGCGATTTCAGCTCGCGCCGCTCGACGAGATACATGCACCCTGCAGCGGCCGCCGTGCCGAAGGCGGCGATGCCGACGAAGCTCAACGCGATGTGCGCGAACAGCCACGCGCCGCGCGCTCCCGGCTGCTCGACGCCGGGTGTGAAGCCGATGAGGTTGGCACAGATCGTCGGGACCGCGGCGAGCGGGGCCGTGACCAGCGTGAGGCTCACGTCGCGTGCGATGAGCTCGACGACGAGCAGCGTCGCGGCGAGAACCAACCCCGCGAAAGAGAGCGAGGGGCCGAGTCCCGTCAGAGGCAGCTGTCCGACGGCGCGCGCGTAGACGATCAAGCCCGTCAGATGCGCGAGCACACCTGCGCAGAGCAGCGCGACGACGCCGCGCACCGGCGCGCCGACCGGACGCGCGAACGGCGTCGCGGCAAGCGCCGCGGCGCCGACATAACAGGAGATGGCGACGAAGTGGGCGAGCGCGGTCATGGCTATCGCCCTAATGTAATGCGTGGCCACGCGTTACGGCATTCAGCCGCACGCGTGGCCACCGGCCGTCACGGCATGCGCGCCACCACTCGGACGCTCTCCCCAGCGCGGATCGCCGGCTGGTCCTGCGACGTCACTCGCGCCGTGGTGCCGTACCGCGTCACGCGCACCACTCGCGCCGTCGCGATCTCGACCTCGGGCAGCGTCGGACCGTCGTCGCCCTTCGGCTCGACGCGCGGCCGATAGATCGACACCTCGTCGCCGACCTTCATGCCATCCGCCGATGTGAGATCGAACAGCACGAAGCTGTTGAGCGACGGGAGCACCGCCGGGCGCTGGATGTCGAGCACGTGTGCGTTGCGGCCTGCGCCGGCGGGCACGGCGACCGGACGACCCTGCACGCCGACACCCGTCGTGTCGAGCGGGATGACGCGCGTACCCGCGTCGAGCGACGCGTACAGCTCGCGCACTTCGACGACCGCCGGCTCGCCATTCTGCGGCGCACGAACCACCTGCAGCAGCGCGATCGGGATCACCACGGTGCCGACGTCCTCGTTGCTGTTCCCCAGCTCGTAGGCGATGAACCGGTCGCGCACCGCCGCGGCGCTGCCCTCGGGCGGGACGACGAGCAGCCGGTCGTAGAGCTGGAAGTTGTGGTTCGAACGCGGCTTGTCGACGCCCGGAAGATCGGTCCCGAACACGACGCGGCCGGAGTTCGCCGGACCGCCGAGGCGGTCGTAATACGGAGCCCGCACCACGTCGCCCCGCAGCACGCGCGACGCGACGTAGGGGCGGGTCACGCTGCGGCTCTGCGCGAACTGTACCGTCTGGGAGGTGAAATTCGTCGGCTCCGTGACACGTGGCGGGGCGGCTTCGCTCATGACCGGCGCCGGCGCCTGGGAAGGTGCGGGCGCCGGAGCCGTGGAAGCCACCGTTCGGGACGTCAGCCGCAGAACCTCACCGGGATAGATCCAGTGCGGATCCTCGATCTGCTCGGTATTGATGCGGTAGATCTCCGGCCAGAGATACGGATCGCCGAGGTAGCGCCGCGCGATGTCCCAGAGCGTGTCGCCGCGCTTGACGGTGTGCGTGCTGGCATCGGTCCGCGCACCCTGCGCGATGATCGGCGTAGCGGCGGTGGCGGAGAGGAGGGCGGCGACGGTCAGCGACCGTCCGAGACGAGAGGTCATCACGCGCTCGAGGGGTGCGGCGCCGGACTGACAGGCGCGGAGGGAATAGCGAAGGGTCGCCGCCGGCGGCGGCGGGAGGCTGCTCAGAGGACGATCGGCGACGAGTGGCGAAACGGACGGGGCTGTTTGGTGTGACTTGGCGCACCAAGGCAGCTTCGACCTTACCGTACCCCGAGTCGCATGCTGTCGGCGTGCGCCTTCTGCTTCACCTTCTCGCGCGCCCAGCAGTCCACGAACGCTCGGCGCGTCGAATCGGCGAGTCGGTCGTACTCCGTCCGGTGCATGGCGATCGCCGGGTATCGCGCGAGAATCTCGTCGCGATCGGCCGCTCCCCCGTTCCGTCCTGCCGACTCCGCGAGATCGATCAGCGCGTCGGTGGTGTCGCCGAGCGCGAGACTCGCTCGCGCACGCACCGTGCGCGCGTCGCTCGCCGGCCAGCAGGTCCACCGGCTCGCGCCGGCGATCGCGATGGCCGAATCGGCGAGAGCGATCGCGCCGCGCAGGTCTCGCCGCTCGAGCGCCGCCTCGCCGAGGCCCACGAAGAGTTGAGATTTCTGCAGCAGACAGAAGGAGACCGTCCGCGCCGTACTCATGTAGAGCGAGAAGCGTCCGGCAGGGCGGTCGCACGATGCAGACAGCTGTTCCCGCGCACGTTGTCCGCCGTCGGACACCACCGACTTGCGATGCGACGCCGGCGTGCCGTGCTTCGGCTCGGGCTCGCGCACCAGCGGCCACGCATCACGCATCCCGGCGTCGCCATTGCGCTGCACGAGCGCGGCAACCTCGTCGTAGCGGCGCTCGGCCTGCGGTCCGCGATGATAGGTGTCGGCGAGCAACGGCAGCCAGGTCCGCATCGAGTCGCGAAGTCCAGGCGTGGAGCGTAGCTCGAGCTCGCGGATCGCGCCATACAGATCCCCGAACGCGTGCGCATCCGAGGGGTACGCTCGTGCCAGACGCGATGCCCACTTCAGCGCTTCTCCCGGCTCCTCGATGCGCATCGCGAGAACGAACATCGCGTGCAGCGACTCGACGTCGAGTGCCGTTCGCTCCGAGAGCTGCTCGTCGAGCGCCAGATACTTCCGCTCGGCCGACTGGAAGAAACCGAGAATGTCCCACACGCCCTGCTGGACGCCGAAGCGGCGGTAGAACGCCCAACCCGCAGGGTGACCCGGGAAGTACCGCCGGATGGTATCCGCGACGTCGAACGCAGGTCCGCTCGGAAGCTGATTGTCGAATGAGCCCGTGTGGCGCTGCCCCTCTTCGGCCGCAAGCAACGACGTCAGTGAGGGCGAGTGATCGACCGTACCACCGACGATGCGCCACATCTGCCGACCATCGCGATCCATGCGCTCCCCCGCGCTGTCCAGGACCGCGACGTGCATCGATCGAAAGTCGCGCGGCAGCGCGACGCGACCTTCGAAGCTGCCATCCGATCGACGCACCAGTGTACCCAGTGAGTCGAGATCGTATCCCGTGGAGCGCGGCATCATGGTCTCGGTTCCCGCCGGTCCAGAGAACCAGCCCGCGAGGATCAACCGTCGCTCGTGGCGGAAGTACGGCGCAGGATCGTACCGAACGATGAGCTGCTCTCCCGGGGCAGGCCGCGCGGGGCGCACCGTGAGGCGACTCAACGCGGACGCCTGCAGCGATCGGCGCGACGGGTACAGCACGCCCGCAGCCAGAGCGAGCACGATTCCGGCACCTGCGAGCGCGATACCTTTGGCGAGTCGTCCGCGCGTCGGCGAGGGTGTTCGCGCCGCGTACCGTTCGTCGGCGATCGCGGGCCGTAGCTCGGAGTCCGCTCGAGCGGTCTCGATCTTCGTCCAGAGATCAGACGGCGCGTGCGGCGCGGGCATCACGCGCGCCGCCGCTCCCATCGCCCTGATCTCCGCCACGATTTCACCGCACACATCGCACTCCCGCACGTGACGACGCACGCGCGCCTGCTTCGGATCATCCGCTGCGGCGTCGGCGAAGCTGGAGAGCGTGTCGAACGTTGGATGCACGGTCATCGGAACTGTCCTCATCTAGAGTCTCGCAGCAGATCGCGGAGTTGCCGCCTGGCGCGATGGAGCCGCACCTCGGAGTTGGCGACCGAGATGCCGAGCAGCTCGGCGATCTCGGCGTGGTCGTAGCCCTCGACCTCCTTGAGGAGGAACACCGTGCGGTGCTCGTCGCTCAGGCGCGCCAGCGCGTGCTCGATCGTCAGCCTTGCGAGGACGTCGTCCGGTCGCGAGACCAGCGCGACGATCGCGTCGACGCTCACCTCGTGTCGCCGCCGGCCGCTTCGCATGCGCATCAGCGCCGCGCGCACGGCGATCCGGCGCAGCCAGCCCGGAAACTGATCCGACGTGCCGGCGAATCCCGACACGACACCAGGAAGCCGGATGAAGACGTCCTGCGTCGCATCCTCGGCGTCCGCACCGTTGGCGGTCAGCCGATGGATCGTCCCGTAGACGAGGTCTCCGAACTCGCCGACGAGCTGCGCGAGCGCGTCGCGGTCGCCAGCGGCGACGGCGTCGAGCTGGCGACGACGCGACGTCGCGAGCGCCTCGTCGGGATCGAGAATTTCAGCGGTCGCGTCACGCGCACCGAGTGGGGGCATGCCATCCTGATGCCGGTCGACCCTCGAGGCTTACACGCGTCCGTGCAGCCACCAACGAGGACGCCCGAGCTCATTCCGCGTGACCGCGCGCGATACGTGGTCGCGCCGTCACCGGAATGAGAAGTGGGGGGGGGGCCACACCAGGCCACCCCCC
>JBJMNN010000143.1:0-10861 GCA_045804245.1 Gemmatimonadaceae bacterium
CCGTCGGTGAGCGTGCCGCCGCTCATCATCACACCGACCGAGGCGGCGCGCGCCTGGAGCAGCTCGGAGAACGTCGTCGCCGAGGAGCGCTGGACGTCGAGCGAATCGATCACGGCGCGCGAGGCACCGACGAACCGCGCAGGTGCGCGAACGCCGGGACCGACGGAGGCCGAGTCCATGGCGGATTGCGCGCGCGCGACCATCGGCGCGACGGTGACCGCGACGGCACACAGTGCAAGGCGAAGCGACGCGAAGGTGCGTCGCGACGCCCAGTGATGGGATGGGCGCATCTTGGTGGGGTGGCGGGCGGACGAATGCCCGGGGAGGGGCTACCAAGATGTCGCCGTGTCAGCGAAGCGTCAACGCCGAGTTCGCCACGACCGCGACGACCAGGAAGGGCTCACGCCCGCGCACCCGCGCTACTGCCGCGACAGCGACAGCACGTCCCCCCACGACTTGATCCGCCCGGCGCGAAATGCGCGCACCGTTTCCTCGATCGAGCCGTACACCTCCATCGATCGTCCCGCGGGACTCTGCGGCGTGAACCTCACGGTGGTGTCCGACGGAAAGAATCGCCCGCCCTGGAACGAGCGCACGAACACGCTCGTCCCATCGACCGGCAGCGTCGCGACGTTCTCGAAGAAGCGCTGCGCGGCGTCCCCCTGCTCGAAGAGGTACTGCTCGACGTTCGAGATGTAGAACGTCGTCACCCTCGTACGGTGCGCGCGTGCCCACTGCCCGACGGCGCGCAGCGCCTTCGGCCCGGCGAAATCGCCCGTCAGCGGCACGATCAGATTGCGCTCCTGCATGTCCTTGAGCGCGCGAAACGCCTTCTCGCTGCCGAGATAGCTCCAGTTCACGCCGGCGCTGTCGGTCTCGGTCATGATCGAGTGATACGTCGGCTCTCTGAACCGGCCAGGTCCCATCCCCCCACCGCCGAAGCCCATGTTGCCAGACGGACCGGGATTCCGGCACTCGGACCCATACCCGTACGTCAGGTCGGGCCCCTGCGAGAAGAAGGCGCCGTACACGCATCGGAGCGAGACGCGCTCGCTGTCGCTGAGGGCGAACCGATGCCGTTCGCTGAGCCGCGCGACGATCGCTCGCAGGTTGTCGCGATACCGCGCACTGTCCGGTGGCTGCTTCGCGAGCGCCTCGAACAGAGCGGCCGCCGACGACGTGCTGTCGACCCCGGAGAGCGGCGCGCGCGCGAACAGCTTCGCGAGGAAGTCCGCGCGGTCGTTCGACATCTCGATCAGCGCCTTGTACATCAGATGCTCGACCGCGTTCTGATGCCGGATGTCGACGATGAAGGCGATGCTCGGCCGGAGCGCGGTGACGAGCGTGAAGTTCTGATCGGGGGCAACGCCGAGGTAGACGCCTCCTGGCGACACGCGTCGCACGAGCTTCGGGATCACCCACTGCAGACCGGTCTCGTTGGAAACGAAGTTCTCCGAGCGAAAGGTGCCCCATGGCTCCGAGTACTCGTTCATCAGGCGCCAGAACGTGCTGTCGGCGAGACGCGAGGGCACGCTCTGCGCCGAGGACGCTCGGCACGCAATCGCGCTCGTAGCGATGAGCGCTATCGACAGTCCACGTCGAACGCGAGATGGGAATCGAATCATGGGCAATTCTCCGAACCCCCGAGCCTCCGAACCCCTACTGCCGCGACACGCCGATCACCGACGTCCATGAGTTGAGTTGTCCGCCGCGAAACGCGCGCAGCGTCTCGGCGATCGGGCTCGTGAGCTGCAGCGAGCGGCCGTTCGGGCTTTGTGGACGCAACATCAGCAGCGTGTCGGCACTCAGGAACCGGCCGCCGGCGAACGATCGAATGAACGTGCTCGTCGAGTCGATCGGCAGGGTCGCGACGTTCTCGTAGAACCGCTGCGCTTCGTCGCTCTGCTGGAAGAGGTACTGCTCGACGTTCGACACGTAGAACGTCGTCACCTTCGCATTGTGCGCGCGCACCCAGTCGCCGACGGCCCGCAACGCGCGCGGCCCGGCGAAGTTGCCCGTGAGCGGCACGATGAGGTTGCGCTCCTCCATCGCCTTGACCGCGCGAAAACGCGCTTCGCTGCCGAGGTAGCTCCAGTTCGTGCCGGCGCTGTCGGTCTCGGTGACCATCAACTGATACGTCGGCATGCGGAAGCCGAACCGGCCCATGCCGCCGCCGGGACCGGGGCCCATCGGTCCGCCGCCGATGCCGTAACCGAACGGACCGGGGTTCCGGCACTCGGAGGCGAAGTTGTAGGTGAGCTCCGGACCCTGCGAGAAGAACGCCGAATACACGCAGCCGAGCGAGACGCGCTCGCTGTCGATCAAGGCGAAGTGGTGGACGTCGGTGAGGCGCCCGAGAATGGCGCGAAAGTTGTCGCGGTAGCGCGCGCTGTCGGCCGGCTGCTTCGCGAGCGCGTCGAACAGCTGCGCGGCGGTCGACGCCGTATCGACTCCCTGCAGCGGCGCGCGCGAGAACAGCCTGGCGAGAAATTCAGCGCGCGTGCTCGACGTCTCGAACAGCGCCTTGTACAGCAGGTGCTCCATCGCGTTCTGGTGCCGGATGTCGACGATGAACGCAATGCTCGGCCGTACCGCCGCGATGTAGGTGAAGTTCTGATCGGGCGCGACGCCGAGGTAGACGCCACCTGGCGCGATCCGTCGCGTCAGCTCGGGGATGACCCACTGAAGTGACGTCTCGTTGGAGACGAAGTTCTCGGAGCGGAAGGTCCCCCACGGCTCCGAGTACTCGTTCATCAGCCGCCAGAAGGTGCTGTCGGCGAGGCGAGTGGGAACCTGTGCTTCGCTGCGCGACGCGACGCAGAGCGCGGCGAGAGCAACGAGTGGGCGGAGACGGAGGCGCATGGTTTCGGACTCGGGAGCGGCCCGCGGCGATGCGCGCTAGCGGCGCACCGCCACGACATGCGCCGACGACGTCCGGAAGTCGTCCTCCGGCAGGTCCCTGAACCGCGGCGCCACCTTCTCGCGCGGGAGCCCATCCTGCTCCACCCGCTTCACCGACACGACCTCGAAGTCGTTCTCGTCGCAGAGCGCGAGGTAGGCCGAGAGCGGGACCCGGTTCTCGAAGAACGGGCGGTTGCCGCGGACGAGCCGCCAGGCGGCGTCCGAGTAGCGCCAGTGGTGGTTCCACTCCGCGTTGCCAGGGAAGGCGAAGTTGATCTGGTGCGACATCACGCCCCCCTTCCGGAGCCAGCGCGACATCGCCTGGAAGGCGCCGGCGAGCTCGCTCTTCGCCGGCTCGTGCCCCATGTCCTGCAGGACCGCCTGGGTGATCACGAGGTCCACCGACTGCCGATCGAGCGTGCGCGGACCCCACGGCGCCGCGTAGCCGATCGGCATGTTGTCGTACAGCACGTCCTGCCGATCGACGAGCGCTTCGCGGATGGACTTCAGGCGTTCGCGATCGAGCCGGATCCGGCGCGGCGCATCGTCGGAGAACAGCCGCGTGGGAAAGCGATAGTTCTGGAGCTCCGGCAGCATGTTGGGGAACACGCGGCCATCGGGGATCGGCGCGTGGTGCTCGAACAGCTCGACCAGCTCGTCGAGCACCTTGAGGTCGTTCTCCGGATTCGCGTGCGCGACGACGTCGAGGGCGATGTACTGCTCGGCGCCGCTCAGCAGCGCGGCGCAGCCCAATCCGAGCGAGTCGCCGGGCCCGAGCTCCACCACCACCTTGGGCGCGAACGCCGGCACCGCCCGCGCGATGATCGACAGATGCCGCAGCCACACCGAATAGCAGTAGGCACCCGTGGTGTGCCCGACGGCGCCCTTGTAGCCGGCATGAAGAACGGGGAAATAGCTCTTCAAGCCGCCCAGCATCAGGCGGAGCGTCCTGGCGTCCATCGTCTGGAGTGTCATCGGGGTAGGGATCATTGCTCCGTGCGCAATGGCCATGCCGAGCTAGCGCTGCCTCGACCGGCGATGTTATCTCCACTTCACCCATCGCGGAAGCCATCAGTGACCACCGCTGCCACGTCCGTTACGGACGCTCCACACCTCGCGAACCCGGATCTCAACCCGTCGTTCACCAAGGGTGTGTTCCTGGGTGAGATCCGCGAGGATCTCGTCTTTCCCTTCCCCGCCCTGGTCGACGACGAGCGCGAGTCGCTCCGGATGATCGTCGATTCCTTCCGCGCCTTCGCCGAGGATCACGTGGACTCGAAGCGCCTCGACCGGGAGGGCCAGTTCTCGGACGACATCCGCGCCGGCATGGCCGAGCTCGGGCTGATGGGGCTCAACATCCCGGAGGCGTACGGGGGATTCGGCGCGTCGTCGAAGGTGTTCAACCGGGTGTTCGGCGAGATCGGCGCGACCGATCCGGCGCTGTGCGTGTACTTCGGCGCGCACCAGTCCATCGGGTGCAAGGGCATCTCCCTCTTCGGGAGCGAGGACCAGAAGCAGCGGTGGCTGCCACGGTGCGCGAGCGGCGAGACGATCGCCGCGTTCTGTCTCACCGAGCCCGGCTCGGGTTCGGATGCCCAGGCGATGGCGACAACGGCCGTCCCCGACAGCGCCGGGACGCACTACGTGCTCAACGGCACGAAGATCTGGATCTCGAACGCGGGGTGGGCCGGCGTGTTCACCGTGTTCGCCAAGGTTCCCGTGGAGATCGACGGCGCGAGGAAGCAGCGCGTGACCGCGTTCATCGTCGATGCGCATGCGTCCGGAATCTCGCTCGGCCAGCCCGAGCAGAAGATGGGGATCAAGGCGAGCGACACGCGGACGGTGACGTTCGACAACGTGCGCGTGCCGGTCGAGGATCGGCTGGGCGGCATCGGCCAGGGGTTCAAGATCGCGCTCGAGATCCTCAACTCGGGCCGCCTCGGGCTCGCCGCGGCGTCGTCGCGCGGCGCGCGCTCGGTGATGGCCGTCGCGCTCGCGCACGCGAAGCAACGTGAGCAGTTCGGCCGTCCCATCGGCTCGTTCGAGATGATCCAGCACAAGGTCGCCGTGAACGCAGCGGAGACCTACGCCGCCGATTCCGCCTGGATGCTCACCGCCGGCATGGTCGATCGCGGCGGCGTCGACTTCTCGCTGGAGACGGCGGCCTGCAAGGTCTTCGCGAGCGAGCTGGCCTACCGCGCGGCGAACGACGCGCTGCAGATCGCCGGCGGGATCGGCTACTCGAAAGAGTATCCGTACGAGCAGGCGGTCCGCGACGCGCGGATCAACCTGATCTTCGAGGGGACGAACGAGATCCTCCGCGCGCTCATCGCGCTCTCGGCGCTGCAGCAGCCCGGCGAGCGGCTGCGCGAGCTCGGCAAGGCGTTCAGGGATCCGCTGCACTCCATCGGTGCCATCGGCTCCTACGTGGCGGGCCGCGCGAAGCGCCAGGTGACGAAGCCGCAGTTCACACGCGTGCATCCGGCGCTCGCCGCGGAGGCCGCCATGGTCGCGACGAACGTCAACGCGCTCAGCTTGCGCGTCGACTCGCTGCTGCGCCGCCACGGAAAGGCGATCATCGAGCGCCAGTTCCACCAGCAGCGTCTCGCGAACGTCGCGATCGAGGTCTACATGTCGGTCGCGGTGCTCTCGCGCACGACGTGGGAGCTCGAGCGCGCCGGCGCGGACGGCGCGGCCGCGGAGCTCGACTGCGCGCGCGTGTTCATCCCCGCCGCGATGCGCCGCGCACGCCGGCAGCTGCGCGCGCTGCGGACGAATCAAGACGCACGAACGAAGGCGATCGCCGAGCGCGCGCTCGAGTCAGGCAACCTCGCGCCGGAGACGCCGACGGATCGGTAGGGCGCGATGCGCTCTGCGCTCTGCGCTCTGCGCTCTGCGCTCTGCGCGATGCGCGATGCGCGATGCGCGATGCGCGATGCGCGATGCGTTCGCGCCGTGCGTAGGGCTCCGTGGACGGGCGTCCGCGAGCATCCCTTGCGGCGGGGAGACTCGTTTGGCCGGCCTACGGCCAGCCAAACTCCGGACCCCGCCTCCAGGGACGCCCGCTACCGCCGCATCCTTCCTAGCGCACGACGTTCGTAGGACATCGATCGCGACCGCGCGATTCAACCCACCCCAAACGCCGTCGGACCGCATATCCCTCCGGTTCGACGGCGTTGCCCGATGGGGACGCGGTCCTCCAGCGTCGACCGTTCGCGGTTCTCGGACGCGCGGGGCTCCGCAGGCGCGTGGCGCGACACCGTCCCGTGTTGGATGCCATCACGCGTGAGGGCGTGAGCGTCCGCTGAGGGCGGAGTCCGGAGTTTGGCCAGGCGATAGCCTGGCCAAACGAGTCTCTCCGCCCCGAAGCGGATGCTCGCGACCGAACGCCGCGCGACAATGCCCCACCCAACGCAACGCACGCGTGCGCCTACAGCACCTCAGCGAGCCACTCGCGCGCCGTGCTGACACGTCCGACGTAGAAGTCGCCGAACTCCGCGTACTGCGCGCTTACTTCGTCGAACCGCATGTCCGTCACGATCTTCTTGAATGCGAGCGGATCCGACGCGAACAGCGTCACCCCCCATTCCCATGCATCGAGGCCGAGCGCGCCGGTGATCACCTGCACCACGCGGCCGGCGTAGCCGCGGCCCGTCATGCCGTGGGCCATCATGAGGCGGCTGCGTTCCTCGAGCGGGAGCGCGTACCAGTTCTGCCCTGGGACGCGCCGCTTCGACATCGGGTAGAAGCAGACGTACGGCATCTCGGGAGGGATCGCCGGGAAGAGCCGGCGCTGTACGTGCGCGCTCGCCCGCTCCGCCTCGACGCGCGCGTTCATCGCCTCGCGATGCGTCGCGTCGCCGACCGCACCGCCGCGGGCTTCCGCGTCCGCTGCGAGCTGCGCGCTCGCATGATAGAGGCCTGCTTCCGTCACGCTGAGGAAGGTGTAGACCGGACGCAGATAGTCGAGCAGCTCGACGCGAACGAGCGAGCGCTGGACGTCGCCGATGCCGTCGAACGTCGGACGGAAGTGCACGAGCATCACGTCGGCGCGCGAGCCGACGAGCGGGATCACCTCGCTCCACCCGCCCGCCGCGGGAACGGACGCCGCTTCGAGCGCGCTCTCCGCCTCGATGCGGATCCGATGGCGATCGTGCGCGGCGATGCCCCGCAGCGCCGCGCGGTCGAAGGCGAGGATCTGATGGAAGGCGTACCAGCCCTCGGTGGTCTCGGGCGGATGGGCGCGCGACCGTTCGGCGGGCGTGCGCATGGTGCTGGCGTCGGTCATCGTCGATCAAAGATGACCGGTGTCGTGCATGCGCGCGAGCCGCGCGCGAGCCCGTCGCGAGCGACTCAGCCGTCCGATGTCGCGGCGTCGACGAGGCGCTCCAGATCGACCAGCGAGAACGGCTTGCCGAGGATCGGGCAGTCGAGCGCGGCGCGCTGGAGCTCGCGCGCCGCCAAGGCGAGATTGCCGCTCGTCAGCACGAGTCGCGACGCGAGCGCTGGATAGTGCTCGGCGATGCGGCGGCACAGCGCGGCCCCCGAGAGCCCCGGCAGGATGAGATCGCAGATGACGAGGTCGGGTGTCGCCGCGGCATCCAGCAGCGCGAGCGCCTGCTCCGCCGTCTCTGCCTGGACGACGTTCCACCCGACGCGCGCCAGGAACCGTTCCAGGACGAGGCGCACCACCGGCTCGTCGTCGACGACGAGCGCGGTGCGGGCGGGGATGGCGGTGGACGTGGCAGGCATGCTGCGAAGTCTCGGCTGGAGCCACCCGCGGCTGAAGTCGACGACTCGCTCGGTCGCGAGGGGACTCCTGCGCCCCGCTCCGCCCTGGCGCGCTACTGATGCGAGCGCGCGAGATCGCTCAGCTCGGCCGCCGTCGACGGACGCGGCGCCCGCTTTGCCTCCTGGAGGTAGCGCTCGAGCTCCGCAGCGGTGGAGCGCGACCAGTGCTCAGGGATCGGTGTGAGCCGGCGCTTCTCGACTGCATTCTCGAAGCACAACCAGCCGCTGTCGAGCCCCGCGGTCATGATCGGACGACGGCCCTTGATGATGCGCCGATCGGGCGCTCGCCGCCGGTCCGCGTGCTCGACGGGGTCCCTCCGCACGCGCCGCTCGATCTCGCGCCGCTCGGTGAGCTGTGGGACGACGTCCCACGCCTGCCACTCCGTGCCCTGCGAATCCCTGAAGACGCGATATCCCATGGTGATCCGCCTCCCGTTGTCGCCTTGCCTCTGACCGACGGCCGCGCCCGCTAGGTTGGGGCTGACTGTGTCTTAGCGCACAGCCGGTGCCAACAAAAGCATATCTGGCGTGACTGGCGAGCGGAAGCACATCGGCACACCGAGTGCATTGTCGAGCGGCCTCACTCACTCACGCTCGGAGCTCTCGTGCGCCACGTCGTCCGCCTCGTCATCACGCTCCTGCTGGTCAGTTCGCCGCTCGGTGCACAGGTCGCGGACACCGTGTCGCGCGGCGACAAGACGTTCCTGACGAAGCGCGACCTGGCGATCTCCGGCGTGGCGCTCGGCGCGACGGCGCTGCTCTCGCTCTGGGACGACGACATCGCGCTGGCGTCGCGGGAGTCGCGGTATCAGAACAGTTCACTGACGAGCTTCGCGAACAAGGTGAGCAAGGTGCAGGAGACGACGCTGACCGTCGGCGGGATCGTGGTCTACGGCATCGGCCGGCTGACGAGGTCGAAGGCGACGGCGGACATCGCGCTGCACGCGACGGAGTCGGTCGTGCTCGCGAGCCTCGCAAGTCAGCTCATCCGCGGACCGCTCGGCCGCACGCGGCCGTGGGTGACCGCCGACTCGAACGCATACGACTTCGAGGCGTTCAAGGGGTTCCGGAGCTTCGACAACCGCGCGTTCCCGTCGATCCACACGTCGTCGAGCATGGCGGTGGCGACGGTGTTGACGATGGAGACGAATCGCCGGCATCCGCGCGCCACGCCGTTCGTCGCCCCGCTGCTGTTCACTGCTGCGCTCCTGCCGGGCCTCTCACGGATCCAGCTCAACCAGCACTGGGCGACCGACATCTTCGCCGGAGCGTTCATGGGCGTCTTCGCCGGCTACAAGGTGACGAAATACAGTCACGATCATCCGACGAACTGGTTCGATCGAAAGCTTTTGGACGTATCGGTGTCGAGGGCGCCGGATGGCGGAGTGGAGGTGGGATTCAGTCCGTTCTAAGCGCAAAGCGCATCGCGCGCTACACCGCAAACGGATACGTCTCGGGCGGCTCCCCTCGCACCCAGCCCTCGGAGCGCTCGAGAGGCTCCAGGGCGCGCGTCTCGTCGTAGTGGATGACGAGGTCGAACTGGCGCGGCAGGTCGACGTGAAAGTAGTGGCTCTGGCGCTCGGTCTCAGGGCGATAGATCACGCCGATGGCGCGCTCGAGGCGTGAGCCCGTGAGCTCATCGCGCACGGCCGGGCGTCGCAGATCGAGCAGGAAGCGCGCGTCGCCGACGCGATGGAAGAGGGCTTCGGTGCTGCCGGCGAGCCCGGGTCGTACCATGCGACGACCGGCTGGCTCGTCCCAATCGTGCGCCGCGGTGACCGTGCCGCCGTAGGTCGTGAAGCCGACGAGGCACGCCGCGTCGCCGAATCGTTCGCGCACGAGCTGACCGACGTTGAGCTCCCCGCTCCGCCCCATCTGCGTCGCTCGTGCATCGCCGAGGTGGGAGTTGTGCGCCCACACGCAGAGCTTCGCCGGCTCTCCGTCGCGCTCGAGATGCTCGACCACTGCGTCCAGCGTCTCGACCATGTGGGTGTCGCGCAGATTCCACGAGGAGACGCGCTCGTGGAACATCGACCGATAGTATCGCTCGGCGTTCAAGACCAGTCGCGCGTTCTGCTCGGCGGAGAAGAAGTCGTCCGCGCCGAATGGACCGCCGCTCGACGCGTACTCGTCGGCGCAATGACGCAGCTCGGCGAGCTGGCGCACGACGTCGTCCTCACAGATCTCGATGATCGAGCGGGACGCGGCGAAGCCGTACGCCTGCGGATCGTCGCTGCCGACGTTTTCGAAGCAGCTGTATCGCTCGCGTGCACGCCGTGCTGCACCGGGATCGACGCGATCGAGGTACCGCAGCACGGCGTCGATCGACGCGTGAAGGCTGTACAGGTCGAGGCCGTAGAAGCCGCTGCGCGCATCGGGCTGGCGGTCGTCGTTCCAGCGGCGCAGCCAACCGACGAAGTCGCGCACGACGCCGTTGCGCCACATCCACTGCGGAAAGCGCCGGAATCCGGCGAGCGCCATGTCGGCATCCGCGTCCGATGAAACGGCGCGCACGAACCGGTCGATGCGCCGCGCATCCGGCCAGTCGCCCTCGATCGTCACGGCGCGGAAGCCGCGCGCCTCGATCAGCCGCCGCGTGACGGCAGCGCGCGTCGCGTAGAACTCGTGCGTCCCGTGTGAGGCCTCACCGAGCAGCACGATCCGCGCATCGCCGATCGCGTCGACGATCGCGTCGAGGTCGTGGGGATTCGAGCCGTCGGAGGTGGAGAGAGAGCGGCTGAGGCGTTGGAGTCTCGAGAGGTCGGGCATGCCTCTTCGCCACTGCAACTGCAGTACCGAGTACGACGGACGTAGCACGTACCCGGTACCAGTGAGCAGCTCCCGGAATGTCCCCGAGATCTCGACCGTCAGAGTCCTTCACTGCGAAGGGCTCGCCACCTTCCGCGAGACTCTATCCGGTACTGCGTACTTGCTACGTTGGTCGTACCGAGTACTGCAGTAGCGAGCAACGGTTAGGGCGCCACCTCATGAAAGGTGACCGAGCTCTCACGCTCCAACACCCATCTCAGCCCCCACGCGTCCTCGAACAACAGCAGCGGATGGCCCTTCGCGTCGAACAGCAGCATCCGTCCGCGGTCGCGGGCGATGCGCTCGATCTCGTCCATCGGGCCGACGACCCAGCGCGGATAACGCGCCGAGATGCGCTCGA
>JBJMNN010000144.1:0-20468 GCA_045804245.1 Gemmatimonadaceae bacterium
CGGCCCTGGCCGCCGCCCGCGATGTCCACGGGGAGATCCGGAACCGGCCCTGCTGATCGGTCATGACCGAGGCGGTCGCCCGGCCGGCCGGGTCGAGCGTGAGCACCCGCGTGTTGGGGATCGGCTGCTGGCTGGCGCTGTCGCGCACCGTGCCGGCGAGCACCTGTGCTCCGAGCGCGGGCACTCGCGCCATCGCGGCGAGCACGAACACCAGCGCCGCCAGGGTCCGGCGCCGCCTGCCTCGAATGGTTCGCGTCGACTCGCGCGTGAAGGCCAATGGTCTCATCCCGGGAAACTGAGAAATTCTAACCCATTCAATGAGAGAAGCCCCGAGAGGACAATCCCCGGAGCTTCTCAGTCGAACGCGGTGCAGCGAGCGACTTACGAACGGTGATACAGGTTCGTCGCGTCGCCGCTCGGCGTACCGCCGCCGCCGAGCGTCAGCTCGCGCAGCGATCCGAAGCGCTGAACAGCTGGCTTCTGGTAGGTCATGCCCGTCTCTCCGATGAAATGTGGTCGGGATCCCTCACGCCGGGCAGTGCACTCCGCCGGGCAGTGCACTCCGCCGGCGACCGTTGACCTTGCCAGACCCGTGCCGTCGCTCGTCGCTGGCTCCTGGCACGTCGCGCGATTCCAGTGCCGATAACGCTTCGGGAAAAGGGCACGTGCGCCGGGCGGAAGACAGGCTCCGTGGCGCGCGGACCACAGTTCAGCGGTTCTCGGGAAGTGTCGAGACCAGGATCGCTCTCGCGCACCACTCCCGCAGCTTGGCCTCGTCGGCACTGTCCCAGTCGGGGGGCAGGGGCGCGTACCGGCGTCGCTCGACGCCGGACGTGAAGAGGAGCCAGCCGTCCGCGTAGGCTGGATGGAGGAATCGCGTGCGGCGCTCCGGAAGCAGCGGATTCCGGATCGCTCGGACTTCCCAGCCGCGCATTTCGGCGTCGGTGAAGGCGAAGACCTGTGGAACGTCGCTGGGAAAAGGCAGCGGAGTGGCCATGGTCGGCTCGGCGGAGGAGCGATCAGGTCCGTAAACAGCAAGAGCCGTGCAATCGGTGATGCAGATCACGATCTGATCGTAGCGTGCATCACTTCTACCCTTCAGCCACCGCGCTACGGGTGAAGCGATGCTTCCGCTAACGAAGGGCGCCCAGCACCAGCGCGCCGGCCGCGGCGGCCGACGACTCGTCGAGCACGTGGCCGCCGGGAATTCGTTCCAGGCGTGCCAGCGACCGGTCGAGCGACGGACAGAGCGAGCCCTTCTCCTCCGCACCGAAGACGCAGAGCACGCGTATGCCGCGGATCCGCTCAAGCTCGGGGCGCGTCGGAAGGTCGCTCGCATGCCGCGTGTCGTGCACGACGTCCTGCCAGTGGAACTCGAAGTTGGCGTGATCGGCGAGACCGACCAATGCGACCAGCGCGAGTCGCGCTCGCAGCTCGGCGGGCCAGCGACTGACGATGAACGGCGCGAGATCGGCGCCGCGCGAGTAGCCCACCAGGACGAGCCGATCGCGATGCCAGAGTGCCGCGTACCGATCGAGGATCCGTGCGACGTCGCTCGAAGCGCTCTCCGGCGTCCGGTGCGCGGCGCGCAGATACGCTCGCGAATCCAGGCCGAGGACCGCGACGCCACCACGCGCGAGAGTCTGCGCCAGCGCGCGGTCGCCACGCGCCCACCCACCGTCGCCGGTCAATAGCAGAGCGATGGAGTGGCCGGAATCCGCCGCCACTTCCACGACGGGGAACGGCAGCTCGGCTGCGCGCAGAACCGACTGCGCATCGCACGCGACGATCGCGCTCGCCGACATCGCCGCCGCGAGTACCGTGCACGCGCCGAGGCGACGAAGTGCTTGCCCGATCACTTCCGCAGCACGCCGTCGAGACCACCCGAGACGAGCGCGGTGATGCTCGCGACGTCGCCGGTCAGCGAGAGACCGCCAGGTGACGCGAGGAACCGCGGACGCCACTCGGGACGAAACTTCTCCTTGTAGCTGCGCAATCCGCGGAAGTTGTAGAACGCCTCGCCATGCTCGTACACGAGCGCCGCGACGCGCGACCACCCCGTCGCGGAGGCATCGATGTGAAACCCGGAGAGCGGCGCCATGCCTAGGTTGAACCAGCGGTAACCGTCTCGTGCGCCCCACGACATGATCTGCGCGAACAGGTAGTCCATCAGCCCCGGTACGGCGTCCGGGAGATACCGCATCAGATCGACCGACAGCTCGCGCCGATCGCCGGCGCTCCACAGGTTCGCGAAGGCGATCACCGAATCGTTCTGGCGTACCACAGCGACGGGGAAGTGCGCGAGGTACCGCTCGTCGAACCGGCCGAGCGAGAAGCCTTTCTCTCGCGTGCGCTTGTGCGCCAGCCACGCGTCGGAGACGCGCCGCAGCTCGGGAAGGAGCGGGCGTGCCTCGTCGGGCGCGAGCACTTCGAATCGGCAGCCGAGCCGCTCGAGCTGTCGGACGATCGCGCGGAGGCGCCTCCGCTCCGGAACGTCCAGCGTCCACCCCCGCAGCGAGACGCGCGCCTCCTCACCGAGCTTGTAGAGGCCGAGCCCCTGTTCGGCGTACAGCGCGAGATGCTCCGACGAGACTCCGTAGAACACCGGCCGGCCGCCGTGTCGTCGTGCGAGCGCACGGAACCGTGCGACGAGGGCGCGCTGCGCGTTGGGTGGGCCGACGGGATCTCCCAACGCCACCCAGCTGTGGCCGCGCACGGCGTACATGAGGAAGCTGTCGCTGTCACCGCCGAAGAGGATCGCCTTGTCGCCGAGCAGGGCGAGGTTCGACTCCGAGCGGCCGCTCCCACGAAGGATCTGGCGCACGGTAAGGAGCTCGTCGTCACGCGGAGGCGGCGGCAGATGCACGGCGGGTCGCATCAGCCTGGCGAGCGCGAAGCCGATCGCCACGACGGTCACACCGACCGTCGCGCGCAGAAAGCGCGGTGCGTCGCCACTGGTGGCGAACTGCCACCACAGCTCGTTGTCGTACGCGATGTGGCGGTAGGAGAAGAAGCCGAGCCAGGTCGTCCCGACGAGGGCGGCGATCACCGCCACCGTCCAGCCGGTGGTGAGCGGCTCAGCCGTGATCGAGGAGCGGCGCCAGAACTGGGACCTCGCGCGGACGACGGCTCCGAGGACGAGGGTGAGCACCAGCGCTTCCTCGTAGTCGAGCCCCTTCAGCAGCGAGCCCGCGATGCCGACGAGAAGCGCGACGATCGCCAGATGTCGCGCAGTGTCGAGCCGCTGGTGCAGCGCCCGTGCGAGGATGACGAGCGCGACGCCGGCGACGCTCGCCGAGAAGTGCGACAGCTCGATCAGCGCGAGTGGGAGGGCGTCGTCGAGCCAGCGGAGGCGCCAGCCGATCCCCGGCGTCGCGCCGGAGACGAGCAGGATGACTCCCGCGCCAAAGACGACGATCGCGAGCAGGTCCGGCGTCGCGGGCAGGACGCGATCGATCGCCGCGCGGATGGTGCAGCGCAGCGTCGACAGGAAACGACGCAGCGCGAGAACGGTGGGGGCGATCATGTGAGAATCGGGAGCCGGGCGGCCGGGCGCGGTGTGTTCCCGCGCCCGGCGCGCGCGCTCACGGCTTCTTGGTGGTGGCTTTCGGCTTGGCGGCAGCAGCAGGGGCCGCGGCGTGCGCAGCAGCGGTATCCGTCGCCGCCGCCTTCGTGGCATTGCGATGCCGCCGCCGGCTCTTCTTCTTGACGGCGTGTGCGGCGGTGTCGGCCGGGGCCGACATCTTTCCGGCCGTCGGGACGGCGGATGCACTCGTCGGCGCCTTCTTCGTGGTTCCCTGGGCGCCGGCGACGCCGGCGATCGCGACCAGCGCGAGCGAGGTGAGGATGGTGCGAGACCGCATTGGGAGCTCTCCGGTCAGATGTGAGTGATCTACCTGCGCGGCCTGGTGGCGCCGAACGGCGTACCGGCCACGGTGTAGAGGCTAGACGGCCCCACCTTAACACAGCATTACAGCGGATCCGGGATCTCCATGCGACTGCTCGTAGCCGAGGACGATGCGCGACTGGCGGACCTGCTCGAGCGCAGCCTGCGCGAGCAGGGGTACGCCGTGGACGTGTGCGCCGAGGGAGCGCGCGCGCTGTATCTGGCGGCGGTGAACGAATACGACGCCCTCGTGCTGGACGTCGGTCTGCCTCGTGGCGACGGCCTCGCGGTGAGTCGCGAGCTGCGACGCCGGGGCCGGCGCATGCCGATCCTCATGCTCACGGCGCGCGATGGCGTCCCGGATCGCGTCGCCGGGCTCGACGCCGGTGCCGACGACTACCTCACCAAGCCGTTCGCCCTCGAGGAGCTATACGCGCGGCTGCGCGCGCTGCTCCGCCGGCTGCCCGAGCTGCTGCCCTCGTTGCTCTGCATCGCCGATCTGATCGTCGACACCCAGCGGCGCACGGCGGCCCGCGCCGAGCGCGAGATCCGCCTCACGTCGAAGGAATACGCGATGCTCGAGTACCTCGCGCGCAACGCCGACCGCGTGGTGGGACGCGCCGAGCTGACGGAGCACGTGTGGGACGAGAACCACGATCCGATGTCGAACGCGATCGAGGTGTACGTCAACCGGCTGCGCCGGAAGGTCGACGCGCCGGGCGAGGCACCGCTCATCCACACCCACCGCGGCGCGGGATACCGGTTGGGACTCGAGACGCTGGCGCGCCGATGATCGGCGCGCTGCCGATCCGCGCGCGGCTCGCGCTGTGGTACGCGGGAGTGCTGGCCCTCTTCATGGTCACGTTCGCACTGGGCGGATACGCCTTCGTGCGCCGCGGCGCGGTGTCGGCGCTCGACGAGACGCTCGCCGAGGCGTCGACCGCGGTGGGGGAAGCGATCGCGCTGCTGATCGCGCAGGGCCACGACGTGGACGCCGCGGTACCCGCGGTGCTCGACCAGGTCTACTTCCGCGATCTCACCATCGCGGTACTCGACCGGCAGCGCGGCATGCTCGTCGGCACGTCGCCGGCAGACACCGCCGACGTCGCCGCCGACAGCGGCGCTCTCGCGCCCGTCGTCGAAGTGCCGATCGACTCCGTGCACGTGACCGACGCCGCGCTGGCGCGTGCGCTCGCGCGGGCCGGCGCCCGCCGTGGCGTGTACGTCACCGTCGAAGGCGACCGCGATCCGGTGCGCGTCTTCGCGCTTCCGCGCACGCTGGGCGGACGACCGCTGGTGATCGGCGCGGCGCACTCGCTGCGCGCGCAGCATCGCTTTCTGCGCGAGGTGGAGCTCGCGCTCGCGGCGGGCGTGCCGGTCCTGCTGCTGCTCGCGACTGCGGGCGGATATCTGCTCGCGCGGAAGAGCCTCCAACCGGTCGCGGTCATGACGGAGCGCGCCGCACGGATCGGCGCCGAGAACCTGCACGAGCGGCTGCCCGTCACGCATCCGCCGGACGAGCTGGGCCGGCTCGCCGTCGTGGTCAATGAGCTGCTCGGTCGCGTGGCGACCGCGTTCGAGCAGCAGAAGCAGCTCATCGCCGACGCGTCGCACGAGCTGCGCACGCCCGTGGCGATCCTCAGCAGCGAAGCGGAGCTCGCCCTCGCGCGCGAGCGGAGCCCCGACGAGCTCCGCGCCGCCCTCACCGCCGTGCGCGAGGAAGCGCTCCGGCTGCAGCACGTCGTGGAGGATCTCTTCCTGCTCGCACGCGCGAACGCGGGCGAGCGGTTGGTCGCGATGGAGGAGCTCTACGTCGACGATCTGGCGGCGGAGTGCGTGCACGCGATGCAGGCGCTGGCGGCGAGGAAGAGCATCGGGCTCGACATGGCGGGGGAGCGCGATCTCCCGTGCCGCGGCGATCCATCGCTGCTCAGGCGCCTGCTGCTCAATCTCCTCGACAACGCGATCAAGTACACGCCGGCTGGCGGTGCGGTGTGCGTGCGCACGGCGCGCGCGGCGGCCGGTTACACGGTGTCGGTGACGGACACCGGCGCGGGGGTGCCGCCGGAAGCGCGAGACCGTCTGTTCGATCGGTTCTTTCGCGCGACGCGGGCGCGTCGGGCAGGGGCGGACGCACCGGGCGCGGGGCTGGGTCTGGCCATCGCGCGATGGATCGCCGAGGCGCACGCGGGGCGGCTCGAGCTCGCGGCGACGGGGGAGGGAGGGAGCACGTTCGTGCTGACGCTGCCTGGGTAGGGACGAGGGATACTGACTCTGCTGTCACGAGCGCGCGTGTCACTCACGCGGCAGGTGTTCGCGCGCGTCGCGCCAGAGGCGCTGCACCACCTGTGCGGCGGGCTCCACTCGTGCGAGCGCTGCCCCCTGGCCGGCCCACGTCTGCATGCCGTTCAGGTCGTTGCGACGAATGGCGTCGGCGCGCATCGCAGCGGTGAGGCCACGCTGCACGGGATACGGCGCAGGTGACGGTGCGTCGCGCATCGCCGCAGCGCGCAGATAATCGGTCTCGATCGCGCGGCCGGCGCGACCAGAGTACGCGCGCGTGAGCATCGTTCGTTCCGGATCGAGCCCCTCGAGCGCAGCACTCCACGCCGCGGGAAGCCGCGTCTCGGGACAGCGGAGAAGCGCCGTGCCAATCGTGACCGCGCTCGCTCCGAGCGCGAGTGCCGCGGCGACGGTGCGCCCGTCACCGATGCTACCCGCCGCGACGACCGGCACCGAGACCGTATCGACGATGCGCGGCACGAGCGCGAACAGTCCGACGAGCGCACGCTCCGCATCGGCGGCGTCGAACGAGCCGCGATGCCCGCCCGCCTCCATCCCCTGCGCCACGATCGCGTCGGCCCCTGCTGCTTCTGCCGCGCGCGCTTCCGCCGCCGTCGTCGCTGTCGCGAGCCAAGCGATCCCGCTCGCCTTCAGCCGTTCGACGAACGGCGCGGGAAAGAGGCCCATGATCGACGAGACGACCGTGGGCGACGCGGCGATAACCGCATCACACTGCGCCGCGAAATCCGGCGCAACTGCATTACCGGCATTCGATGCCGCCGGTGGCCCCCAGCGCTCGAGAAAACCCGCGAGGCGTGCCTCGGCGTCATGGTCGCGTGGAGGCGCGGGGTCCGGCACCCACAGATTGATCTGAAGCGCGCCGCCGCCGAGTTCGCGAAAGCGCTGCACCCAGCTCTCGATCTCATCTGGAGTGAAGAGCAGCGCTCCGAGGGCGCCCATGCCGCCCGCTCCAGCGATTGCCGCGGCGCGCTCCGGAGGGCAGGCGCCCGCCATCGGCGCCTCGAGGACGGGGAGCTCGATGCCGAAGCGCTGGCAGAACGACTCGACGCGCTGCCACAGCGGAGGCGGTTCGAACGTGGCGCTTACCCTCTCGTCACGGTCCGGGGTTCGGCTGCGGCAGCGTCGGAGGCTCGGGCGCCGGCTCGACCTTGCCGCTCGACAGCGAGTCGTTCAGCTCCATCAGATCCTGAGGATCGGCTCGCGGGGCGCGCCGCACGACGGATGAGCCGGGAGTTCGCGGCGTGAGCCCTCGCGCGACGGAATCGGATCGCGCGAGCCCGGCCGCCGCATTGGCGCGCCGAATCGAATCGCGGCGTGCTCTCGCCCGCGCGGAGTCGGTGATGATTCCCGGCATCGCCGTCACACCGGTCACCGGTTCCCCGCTCGCGCCGAACGTCGACGTCGCGCTGTCGATCGACGTCGCGCGCGAGCTGTCCGTTGCCGTGGCGCCAAGTCCTCCCGCGCTCGATTCCGTGACTGCCGGAGGCGTCGCCGATGGAGCCGCCTGGACGGAGCGTCGCGCGCGTGCTGCGGCACCGACGGTGTCCGCGCTCACCGGTGTGCGGCTTTCGATCATGACGGCGGTCCCCGCCGTGATCAGGACGGCGGCGGCGATTCCGCCGCGGATCGCCCAGCGCTTCCACGCGATCGGCCGGCGCCGCGGCGAACGCAGCTTGCGCACGACCTTCAGCACGGACACCGGCTCGCCGGGGAGTGTCGGGTCCGCGATCTGCTCCGGCTTTCTGAGATGCTCGTCGCGCCGGAACACGAGCTCGGGGAAGGGCGGGATCTTGGGCGCCATGAACACGGGCGTCGCGTAGTTCCCCGTGTGCAGCCGGATCTCCGAGTCGTCCATGTCCTCGACGGCCATCGCGCGGATGCGCTCCAGCTCCATCTCGCCGGCTTTTTGGATCTGCTCGCGCAGCGTCTCGATCCTCGCGCGGTCCGCCGCCGCCGCACGTTCGATCTCGGCGAGCCGCTGGCCGAGCTCGCGCTCCATCGCGTTTCGCTTCGCGAGAAGCTCGGCGCGCTCGGCGGCGATGATGCGCTGCATCTCGGTGCGTTCCGCCTCGAGCAGACGTCGCTCGGCCGCGAACTCGCGCTCAAGCCTCGCTTTCTCCTGCGCGAAGGCGGTGCGCAGCTCCTCGCCTTCGTCGGCCAGCTTCCGGCGCTCGTCCGCGACGAGCCGGTCCAGGTCCGCGCGCTCGGCGGCGAGCTTCTCCCGCTCGACGCGCTGCTCCTCGAGCACCTCGGCGCGGATGCGGTCGCGCTCCGTCTCTCCCTCGGCGACCGGATCCGCCATGCCGATGAGCGCGAGATAGAGCGTCAGATCGGCGTCGGTGGCCGGCTCGGCGAGCAGCCGCTCCGTCTCGTCGAACAGCCGCTCCGGGAGATCGGGGCGCAGCTCGGCAAAGCTTCGCCCCTCCACTTCTTCGGCGCTGATGCCGCCGCTGAGCATCGCGACGGCGAGCCGCACGACGGTGACGACATCTTCCGTCGTCGCATCCGTCGTGCGCACGCGCTGGAGTGGTCCCGCGCCGAAGCTGACGCGGACGCGATCGCTCGTCGGCTCGAGGAACAGCCGGTCGGGCGTCACGTGCCGGTGCACTACGTTCTGCTCGCGCGCCCACTGGAGCACGCCGTGCACTTCGCGCAGGATGGCGGCGATGCGCGTGTTCGTGAACGAATCGCCGCGGGCGAGGAGGTCGGCAACACTCGGATCGTCGACGTACTCGCGGATGACGGCGAACGCGTCCGGGCCGAGCCAGCGACCCTCGATGATCGACACGAGGCGCCGATGACGCAGACCGCTCAGGAGCTTCGTGTCCGACGCGAGATGGTCGAGTGCGTGCGACTCGTCGCCGTCAGGCGGACGGACGACCTCGACCAGCACGCGATCCATGTCGTCGCGCCGCTTGCCGGCCGGCGTCTTTCGCGTCGCAATCAGGTACTGCGTGCGCGGCCGCCCACCGAGCTCCCCGACGATGTCGAAATCGCCGGTGAGGTTCGTGAGATCGAGATCGCTCGTATGGGTCGAGTCAGGCATGGCTGGCTCCGGAGCCGTCGAAAGTAGTGCCAGACCGAACTACATGCGCGAATGATGCCGTCGGATATCGGCACTGCATCGGCGGCCTCGGCCGTGGACGGAGTGCCGCGAAGTCCTACGCGGTACCCCGCATCTTTCGCCACGTTGCGAGGCATCGCTGCGCCGTCTCCAGCTCGGAGAACCGGCTGCCCTCCTGCTCCATCAGGTAGAACTCTACGCCGCCGACCGACTCCACCGCGTCGAGAATCTGCTTCCAGGGGGCGACGCCCTCGCCGAACAGGACGCGGTAGCCCTTCTCCTGGGTCTCCGGTCCGGGCGCCCAGTCCTTCAGGTGTACGCTCCTGATGCGGCCGGGATGCGCCTTGATCCACGCGATCGGGTCCGCGCCCGCCTCGACGCAGGTGCCGACGTCGAACTGCAGGACGAACTCCGCGGGCGTATTTGTCGCCAGGACATCCATGATGCGCTGCCCTCCGGCGAGCGGGAGCCACTCGATCTTGTGGTTGTGGAAGCCGGCGAGCAGCCCATGCGGCTTCAGCTGCTCGGACGCCGCCGAGAGCTGGCCGCTCACGCGAGTCCAATGCTCGATCGTCGCGGTGTTCGGTGGCGGCGACGCCATGATGATGTGGCGCGCCCCCAGCACCTGATTGATCTCGATCGCCTTCGCCATCGTCTCGGCGCTCAGGAGCGCAGAGGACGGATTGTGCGTGGAGTAGCATCGCAGCCCGAGGTCGTCGAGCTGGGTGCGAACGTCCTTGGCGTACGGGATGGTCCATCCCAAATACGGCGCGTAGAACTCGACGACCTGGTAGCCCATCTTCGAGACGGCGCTCAACGTCGCCGGCAGGTCGCGCGCGAGCTCGCGACGTACGGCGTACAGCTCGATGCCGATCGGATACGTCTTCAGTGCGCGCGGGCGCACGCCCGACGGCACGGCCGCCTCAAGCGGAGACCCGAGCAGTCCGCCGGACAGTGTGCCGGCGACCACTGCGGCGGCGCTCACGCCGGCGGACGCGCAGAACGCGCGACGGGAGAGCGAGGACTCACGATTCGGATGGCTCACGCGGAGACTCGGAGAGGGGGCGGGTGTCGATCGGCGTACGATGAATCTAGCGTGGATGGCGCGATGCGCGATGCGCGTCAGCAGCTCACACGGCGCGCGCCTCGTCGATCGCCGCCCACGTCTTTGGGCCGACGATCCCGTCGGGCACGATGTCGCGCTGCCGCTGGAACGCGCGCACCGCGGCCTCGGTCTTCGGTCCGAACACGGCCTGACCGTCGGGGATGCCGAGTCGTTGCTGCAGCTCGGTGACGAGCCGTCCGGTGTCGCCACGCCGAAGCGTCGGACGCGAGCGGCCGCCGTTCTCCACCGCGGGGATCAACACCGGCGGCGCGATACCGCTGAGGATCGTGGCGACGGAGTGCCGGAAGCGATCCATCTCGATGTTGGGATCGCTCTTGCGACCGTTCGGCAGCGCATACTCGCGGTGGCCGCAGCACGACGCGGCGGTGCGTCCCACTTCGCGAAGGATCGCCGCGACGCCGCGGTGGTAGGCGTCGAGCTGCACGTCGGGCCACGGATCGTTGGACCGGCCCGAGTTCTCCGCCTCGATGCCGACGAAGTTCGTGTTGCCGGTCGTGATGCCGTTCCACTCGCCGCGGCCCGCATGATTCGCGCGACCCGATGCGACGACGTAGTACGTGCCGTCGCGCCCGAGCCCGAGCTGGCAGAGAGGACCGGGGAGGTCGGGCCGGCCGCGCAACAGGAGATCGAGCGTCGGCATGTTGCGCGATGCGTCGGGCGTGGCCGTGTAGTGGCAGATCACGCCGAGGATGCGACCGAGGCTGTCCTGGCCGCGCGTCTCCCAGCCGGGAACGAGCGAGACTTTGAGGCCGGCGCCGTACAGCACGTCTGGCAGCCACGTGAGGCGCGGACTCACGCTAGGCGACGCCCCCGCGCGCGGCTGGCAGCTCTTCGTCGTCGGTGAGCTTCGTCGCGGCGTCGGGCTCGACGTCGCATGCGTCGACGTCGGCGTCGGGGTCGGGCGGTGGCTCGACGACGGCGGACGTCGCCGGCTGCGGAACGAATGGGTGCGGGCTCGGCGACACGACCAGCGTACGATCGTTCTGCGTCCGTCGATCGTTCACCGTCTGTCGATCCTCCGACGATTCCTCCGGGCTCTTCTCGTGCGGCTTCACAGTGGACCGGACGACCATCACCTTGTTCAGCAGGTCGAACCAGAAGGGCGCGCCGAGCATCGCGGCGAGCGCGGCGAGCGTCCAGCCGACGAGCGGCTCGAAGACGTACGCCCAGAGCCGCAGCTCGCGCACCGTGCGCACCGACCCTCATGCGTCGCGCACGAGGCGGGTGTCCCACGGCGCAGTGAGGCGCATGCCGTCCCAGCCGATCGGCAGCCGGAGCGAATCGAGCGCGGCACGCGCACGCGCGTACCGCACCTGCGCGTCGCCGCCGACGAACGACGAGTCGCGCGCCACCGCTTCGGCGTGCGCGACGAGCGTCGCCCGCTCGACGTCGTCGCGGAAGAGGTGATGCGCGATCGCGATGATGTTCACGTTGAGCAGCACCGCCACCGTGAGCCCGATGCCGAGCAGGAGCTTCTGCGTCGCCCGCTTGTAGGCGCCCGACACGCGGTCCATCGCGCTGTCGTACCATGCGCCGAGGTTGGCGATCGCCAGCTCCAAGTCGCCCTGCGCCGTGTCGATCGCGCCGAGCATGACGCGCTGCACGGCGCCGTTCTCGAGGTTGAGCACGTTCGCGCGTGCGAGCGCGAGCGAGAGCTCCGGGGCGGCGGGACCATTCGCTGCGCCACGTGTGCCGTTGCCTCGCGCCGCGATGTCCAGCAGCGCGAGCGCGAAGTTCCTCGACGGGATGTACGACGGCAGATCGCCGCCGCGCGCGAACGCCGTCAGCGGACGCGTCGAGCTCCGCGGCCGGTAATCGTTCGCGTATAGGCCGAAGACGAGCGGATGCGTGTACAGGCTCCGCGCGATGCCGACCGCGTGCCGGTCGTGCAGCAGCTCGCGGATCCCGTGCTCGAGGAAGGCCGCTCGCGCCTTGAGCCAGCTCTCGATCCCTTCGCGGATCGCCGAACAGATCATGCTGACGAGCAGGAAGACGAAGATGATCCCGATGGCGACTTCGAGAATCCTCGACCCGAACATGACGGCTCCTCCGCTCTCGGCGGGACGCGCGCTACGGTTGCGCGGCGGGTTGCGCGGGGGGCACCGGCACCGGTGGCGCGGGCGTGTAACGGCGACCGAGGAAGTAGTCGGCCCATGAGAGGAAGTACTTCCAGTTCGGCGCATCGGTGTGGCCGCCGTCGTGCTGCCGCCAGGCGAGCTGACCGTCGAGCAGACCGACGTTCACCGGCGGCATGCGCTCGTTCATGTAGTCGTCGGAGACGCCGAGCGTCTTCGCGCCGAGCAGTCGGAACGCCGGCTGTGCGGCGACCGTCGCCATGTAGCTGCCCTGCTGGTCGAGCCACTTCGCGTCGCCCTTCTCGGGGACGCCATAGCTCACGAAGGTGAGCCGCGGCGCGCACAGCGCGATGAGCTCATGTGCGTCGACGGGAAGGTCGTTCGCGTTCTTCGAGCCGAAGGTCGCCTCGGCGGCGCCGTACTTGAGGAAGTTGCCGGCCATCCAGTGATACTCACCGGAGCCCGTAAGACTCTCGACCGCTTCGCCGAAGTTGCGGCGGTGCAGCTTCGCGCCGCCCTCGCCCGACGAGCCGATGAGCACCATGGCGAAGCGCGGATCGAACGCCATCGTGACGAGCGCCGCCTTGCCGTAGCGCGACACGCCTTCGATGCCGACGGCCTTCGCATTCACGGCACGATGCGTCTCTAGATAGTCGAGCGCGCGCGACGCGCCCCACGCCCACGCGCGCAGCGCACCCCAGTCGTCGGGTTTGCGCGGCTGGCCCTTGTTCGCCAATCCGATGATCCCCTTCGTGAGCCCCGCGCCGTTGTCGGCCTGTACGCTCGTCGGGTTGAGGAAGACGAAGCCCCAGCCATCGGTGATGAGCTGCTCCGTCGCCGGTGCGTCGCTCCCCGGTGCGGGCGGCGGCGGCGTGAAGCCCGGCCGCGCGCCAGCGGGCGGCGGCGGCAGCGGCCTGCCGAGTGCGCCCGCCAGCGAGCCGGGGCGGAACATGATCATCACCGGCACCGGTCCCTTCGAGTCGGCCGGGAGCACAACGGTCAACGGGATGTCGACGCTGATGGTGGGATACGTCGAGTTGTCGACGTGCCCGGTGAGCTGAGTTCCCACGACGTGCCGGCGGCCGATCGTCCCCGTGTCCGTCGCGGTCACGCTCCACGTCACGCGAGGCACGTTCCTCGGAACGCGGCCGATCACCTCACGCTCGAAGTCCTCGATGATCTCGGCGCGCCGGTGCGTCCAGATCCGTGCACTCGCGACGCGCTGCCCGTTCTTCAGCGTGAGCAGAGGCGGCAGGCTCGAGAACGGGTTGGCCTTCGCCTCGTCGTAGTTCGCGTGATTGGGCGCCTGCTCGTTCCCGCTCGGCCCCGGACGCAGCGCCGTGATGCCGAGCTGCTGCATCATCTGCCGATGATCGTCCGCCGTCGTCCAGTCCTTCGTGTCGCCCGTCGAGCTCGTATTCGACGTATTCGACGTCGGCGTGGCGGGCGCCGTCCGCTGCGCCCACAGTGGGCTGGCGAGCAGCATGGCGACGGCGAACGTGCCGAGCGCCGAGCGACCCCAGCGCGCGCGGAGCGCCCCGCTGTCGGTGAACGAAGCGATGCGGTGTTCTCTCATTTGGATCGGATGCGGTTGGGGGCGCTCGACGACAATGCTCGTTGCGCGTAGGGCCCGACGCAAGACAAACCGCCAAGCCGGCCTCATCACGGAATATCCCGCGCCGCTCCGTCCACGCGCTCGTGCGGGAGCGAGCGCTCTCGCGCGTCAACGCGCTCACGCGCGCAACCGCAGGAGGTGCTCGATGCAACGACCGCTCACCGCGTCCACGCTCGCCCTCACCGCCGCCATCGCCTGCAGCGATCCCGGCGTCACGTCGACACCCGCCACCGCGCTACGACGAGCGCGGTCTGCTCGGGCTCGCATTCCATCCGGGTTTCGAGCGCAACGGACGCTTCTTCGTGTTCTACACCGCGCCACCGGGACCGAACACCCCCGCCGGCTACAACAACCGGACGACCATCGCCGAGTATCGCGCGCAGGGTAGCCAGACGATCCACGCCGATCCGTCGAGCGAGCGCATCGTCCTGCAGGTCGAGCACCCGCAGTCGAACCACAACGGCGGAACGATCGCCTTCGGTCCCGACGGCTACTTGTACATCTCGATCGGCGATGGCGGTGGTGCGAACGACACGCCGCTCGGCCACGTGCCGGACTGGTACGAGTTCAATGCGGGCGGCAATGGTCAGGACATCACGAGCAATCTCCTCGGCAACATCCTGCGCATCGACGTCGATGGCGGCTCGCCGTACGCAATTCCGAGCGACAATCCCTTCGTCGGTGAGCCGGGCCTCGACGAGATCTGGGCGTACGGCTTCCGCAACCCGTATCGCTTCGCGTTCGACATGGGCGGCAGCCACTCGCTGCTCGTCGACGACGCGGGACAGGAGCTGTGGGAGGAGGTGAGCCGCGTCGAGCGACGCGGAAACTACGGATGGAACGTGAAGGAGGGTACGCACTGCTTCGACGCCGCAAACCCGACAGTCTCGCCCGCGACCTGTCCGAGCGAAGATCCGACGACAGGGGAATCGCTGCGCGATCCGGTGATCGAGTTCGCGAACGCGAAGCAGGCGGGCGGTCTGTCGCTCACCGTGGTCGGTGGCGTCGTGTATCGCGGCCGCGCAATCCAGTCGTTGGTCGGGATGTACGTGTACGCTGGTGCGACGTCATCGTTCACGGCGCCGGACGGCCGGATCTTCGCCTCACAGCAGCAGGGCTCCGGGCTGTGGTCCATCCAGGAGCTCCTGATCGGCGGAACGGACCGGCTCAACTACGTGGTGAAAGGCTTCGGCAACGACGCCGAGGGGAACGTCTACGTCGCCGCGTCGAAGGCGCTCGGTCCAACCGGCACATCGGGGACGATTTTCAAATTGACGCCTGCCGCGAACGAATGACGCCTGCCGTTCGTTCAGCGCGCCACTCGCTGGTAGCTCACGTACGCGAGGTACTGCCCGTCGGGCGACCATGGATACGCCGCGAGACTGGAATTGCCGCCGATCAGCTTCGCGAGCTCCTCGATCCTGCCGTCGGCGAGCGTGAGCAGCCGCAATCGCGCGTCGCGCAGCGCGGCGCGGCTGCTGGTCGCGGCGTCGAACGACAGGAATGCGACCGACTGGCCGTCGGGCGACAGGTAGGGATGTGTGTTGTCCAAATCGTCTCGTGTGAGCTGCTCGGACGCGGAGCCGTCGAGATTCATGCGCCACAGCTGCCACCGGCCCGAGCGGTCGGAGCTGAAGTAGATGTGCCGTCCGTCGGGGGAGAACACAGGATCGGCGTTACGCCCGCGCGAAGTGATCCTGATCGGCTCGCGGGAGCGCGCCCGCACGACGTAGATCTGGTTGTCCTTCAGGCTCGAGAAGCTCAGCGCGGATCCGTCTCGCGACCATCGCGCGATGATGCCGAGCTCGGGATCGGCGTTGCCAGCCACGAAGGCACCGGACGTCGCCTCGATCCAGGAGAGCAGGAGGACGGGATTCGCGTGCGCGGCGTCCTCCTCCTGAATCGACCAGCGACGTCCGGTGTCGGCCGTCGCGCAGTCCGCGCAGCTCGCGAGCCCGGCGCTCACGCGCTGCGGAGCCGAGCGACGGGATGGCGAGGCAGGCCGTCCGGGCAGATCCGCCTGCACGCGAGTGAGCGCGCCCGTCGATCCGTGATAGTAGAGCGTGCGCGAGCTGTCCGGATACCACCACACGCCGAACGCGGGCGCGGGCTGCGTCTCCACCACGGCGACGCGCCGATCCTTCGACCGAAGACTGATCGTCTCGATCGTGCTGATCACTGCGCTCGCAGCAGCGAGGGGTGCGAGCCGCTCGACACGCAGGTCCGAGAACGTCGCCGTTTCCAGTCGCGTCGTGTCGTGCGCCGACACGGCGAGCCCGACGTAGAACGACGCGCCGAGCGCGACTTTCGCCGCGCCACCCGCCGGCCGCAGCGGTTCCGCTCCCTCGGCGACGTACATCGACACGTAGTCCCCGCGCTTCTCGATGCGCAGGCGCGTTGGCCCGATCGCTGCCGACTGGATCTCGTGCGTCGCCGCCCCAGGCGCGTCGCGCCACTGCAGCGAGGTGAGCCCGTCGGCGTGCAGCGCTGCGTCGGCGTACGCAGCGCTCGAATCGAGCGTCTGGCGAATCATGAGACACGCCTTGCGATGCGGCTGCGCCTCGCCACTGTCGGGCTGGCTGTCGGTGAATCGGACGCCCGCCTCGAGGGCGACGTCGCCGGAGAGCTTCAGCCACACATATCGGAAGTGGTCCGCCGTCCCCCACATATTCGCGCCGCCGCCGGTCACCTCGTACGTGCGAGCGCGTGGGTCGTACCGGATGGCGCCGGCGCCAATGGCGGAGGGGCGGCCGACGTCGGTCGTTCCTTGAAAGATCCCGAGTGACGGCGCCACGCGGCGCGGCTTCGTGGGACGCTGCGTTGGAGCGGAACTGGGTGCCGGGAGCGTGCGCTGGGCGTTCGCCGTGACCGACGTCGCACAGAGCAACAGTGTGGTGGCGACGGCCAGCCACGGACTGGCCGGCACGCACGGGCGGAAGACGCTCGACATGACCGCAATCTGGTGAGGGTGCCGCCCCGCGGGAAATCGCGCATCTTTCGTCAGCCGCCGCGCAACACCTCTGCCCTCGCTCCGACAATCGAATGGCCGTCACGCTGAAGACCGTGCCCCCCACCACCTTCGTCATGTCGTCGCACGACGGAGTGACGATCCCCGAGATCTCCGCCGTCTCCCGTGGAGTCGTCGACGACATGATCTCGGACCTGCACGCGCATGGCGTGATGCCGCTCGCGCCGGTGCACTTCATCTACCATGGCGCCGACGGCTCGCTGACGACGAGGTTCCGGCTCACGATCGCCTTCCCGATCGCCAAACGGCCCGACGCGCCGATCGAGGACTACGAGATCGCCGAGCTTCCGGCGTTCCGCTGCATGGCGGCCGACTACGTGGGCCCGATGCCCGACATCCAGATCGCGTACAACGAGATCCTCGACGCGATCAGCAGCAGCGGCCGGAAGCGCAGCCCGGAATCGCGCGAGATCTACAAGAAGTGGATCGGCTACGAGTCGCCCGACAACGTCACCGAGCTGCAGGTCGGCGTGGTGTGACGGGCGCGGCGCGCACCTCGCGCAGCGGCGCCTGAGCGCCGTTCCCGTCATCGAGACGCGAGCGACAATGCGTCGCCGGATCGGCTGGGGTCTGCTCGGCGTCGTGGTGATCGCCGGCGTCGCGGCGCTGCTCGCGCTCCGTTACAGGCCCGAGCCAGTGCGCACGGCCACGGCGGTGCCCGACGCGACGTGTCTCTCGTGCCACGCCGAGCAGGCGACCTACGAGGGAACCGCGCACCGCATGACGTCACGGCCGCCGACGCGTGGAGCGATCGCCGGCCGCTTCGATCGAGGCGCGAACGAGCTGCGCACGACGAATCCCTATCTGCACTATCGGATGGATTCGACGGCGGACGGGTTCACCCAGACCGCCGTGTTCGGCGCGCCGCCTGACACCACCTGGCGTACCGAGCGCTTCGCCTACGTGGTGGGCTCGGGGCGAAAGGGACAATCGTACATCTATCGCCGGGACCACGATCAGCTCTTCCAGCTTCCCGTCTCGCAGTGGACAGGGCTCGGCTGGACGAACAGCCCGGGATTCACCGACGGCGTCGCGAACTTCGACCGCACGATCACGCCGCGCTGCCTCGAGTGCCACGCCACCGGCTTCACCCCCGTCGCCGACGCACATCGCGTCAATCGGTTCGCGCGCGCGCCGGCACCAGTGCTTGGGCTCACCTGCGAGAAGTGTCACGCCGCCGGACGCGAGCACGTGGAGCGCGAGCGCTCCGTGCTCCGTGCGCTGATGTCCCGCGCGATCGTCAACCCGGCACGGCTCTCACGCCAGCGCCGGATCGAGGGGTGCGCGCTCTGTCACGGCGGCGTCGGCGAGCCGAAGGCGGCATCGTTCACGTACGTACCGGGCACACCGCTGCGCGAGCACCTCGAGATCCGGCCTGCCGCGCCCAACGAGGTGGACGTCCACGGCAACCAGGTCGCCCTACTCGCGCGCAGCCGCTGCTTCCGTGCCTCGGAGATGACCTGCTCGACCTGCCACGACGTGCATCGTACGCAGCGCGACATCGGACAACTCGCGGGCCGATGCCTCACCTGCCACACGCCGCAGAGCTGCGGCCTCTATCCGACGCGCGGAGAGGCCATCGTCGGACGCTGCGTCGACTGCCACATGCCCCTGCAGCGGTCGAACACGATCATCTCCGGCCACGAAGGACGACAGGAGCGCCCCGTCGTGCGGACACACTGGATCAAGGTGTATCCGGGACGGTGAGCTGGTTCGTGGGATCGTGGGTTCGTGAGATCTCACCAACTCACGATTCCACCACTAACTCACCTCCGTGCCCCCACGCCGAACTGGTTTCCGGCGCGCACGACTTTCCCGTCGGCGATCACCAGGTCGAGCATCTTCTCGCTCTGCACGGCGCGGCCCGCCTCGTCGGTGAGGGTGGCGATCACCTTCCGTGTCGCCACGTCGGTCATCTCACCGGTCGACGAGTATGCGACCTTCCCGTCCATGCTGAAGCTCACCCAGCCGACGCAGTCGCGCATCGGCAGGCTCGTCACCTGCTTCGGCGGCATCGACGTCGCGTCGAAGATGTGGATCGCGCTGTTCGCGCAGTCGGCCAGCCAGAGCTCGCGCTCGTCCGGCGTGAGAGCGATGCCATGACTCGGGCACCCGTGGCGCTTCACCGTGCCTTTCTGATAGCCCGCGACCTCCACGCGGTGCAGCACCTTGCCGGTGCGGAGGTCGCCGACCTCGAAGCCGAGCAGGTCGTTGACGTTGACGAACGCCAGCGTACCGGCGCCGTTCACGGTGAAGGGGCGCACGACGTTGCCGAACGGGCCGACCGCGCCGACGAGACGACGCTCGCGCGCATCGGCGATCGAGAGCGTGGCGGACTTGAGCCCGGCGAGATACACGAGCCGGCCATCCGCCGACGCGATGGTGTTGTGCGAGCCGGAGCGCGTCTCGATCGTGCCGAGGACGTCGCCAGTCGCCGCGTCGACGACGTGCCACGCCGGCCCCTCGAGTTGCGGCACGAACAACGTCCGCCCGTCGGGCGAGATGGCCAGCCGGTCGGCGCCCCCGTCGTACGCACGATCCCAGATCGTCGCGCCGCTCACGGCGTCGATCGCGATCACCCGCGTGAGCGACGCGATGTAGACACGTCCCGTCTGCGCGCTCGCCGCGATCCCCTTCACGTTCTCGACCGGCTTCCCGGCGGGCGTGCTCCACGTGGGGATGCGCCGCACGAACTTGTACCCATCATCGATGTCGAACACGAGCAGCCCGACACCGCCATGCTCGACGTAATTGCGGATCCCCGGACTGGCGACGTACAGCAGATGTCGCTCCGCAGGCGCGGGCCTGCGCGCCGAGGTCGCGAGCAGGAGCAGGGAGGCGAGGGCGATCGCGCGTGAGAAGGGGCGACGAGCGGAGCGTTTCATTTTCGGTCTCGGCGTTGGCAACGCACTACGATGTGCCGGGCCAATATGGAGTGGACGTCAGTCGGCCGCGAGATCGCAGCGTATCATGCGGGGCGACGAACGACGGAACGCGGGTCTTCGAGGGCGATTTGACGGAAAGTGCCGGATGCCGGGCGCACGGATCTTGGCCCGGACCATCAAAGAGTGTGCAGTCGCGGCTGGAGGCAGACGCGCTGGCGAGCATGCACCTCGACGCCGAGCGCAGTCCTCCGAAATAGGTGGCGCGAGCGCCCGGAAAGACAACGGCCTCGGGAAGCAATTGCTTCCCGAGGCCGTCGCGCAGTGCGCATCGCGCAGAGCGCGCCTATCTGTTCAGCCAATACGACATCTTGATCAGAAACGTGTTCGACGGATGCAGCTTGAACAGATCCTTCACGTCGCCCTGGAACGAGTTGTTGCCTTCCGTCCCGTCATAGCCCTGGCGGCCGTGGTTCCAGACGGCGAAC
>JBJMNN010000145.1:0-13976 GCA_045804245.1 Gemmatimonadaceae bacterium
CGTGCTCAACTCCATCATGGTGCAGGCGCCGAGCCGCGAAGGGATGCTGGTGCAGATGCAGCGGGTCCGGGAGGTGATGCGCATCCGCCGCCATCTACGTCCCAACCAGTCGGACAACTTCGAGCTCGAGACATCCGACTCCGCGCTGGAGTTCTGGAACAAGATCAAGAGCTATCTGGTGATCGCCGGCGTCGCGCTGCCGGCGATCGGGCTCGTCGTCGGCGCCATCGTCATCATGAACATCATGCTCGTCGCCGTGGCGGAGCGGACCCGGGAGATCGGGATCCGGAAGTCGCTCGGCGCGCGGCGGCGCGACATCATGAGCCAGTTCCTCGTCGAGAGTGCGACGCTGAGCACCGTGGGCGCTGCGTTCGGCGTAGCGACTGGGTTCGCGTTCGCGAAGCTGATCGCCGCCGTCACGCCATTGCCGGCGGCGGTAGAGCTCTGGTCGGTGTTGGTCGGCATCGGCATCGGGGCGGGCGTGGGGATCGTGGCGGGAGTCTACCCCGCGAGCCGCGCGTCGCGGCTCGATCCCATCACGGCGCTGCGGGCGGAGTAGGATATGGCCAACCTGCAGCAGCGGATCCACGTCCTCCGCGAGGGCGTGACGATCGCCATCGACTCGATTCGCGCCAACAAGGTGCGCGCAGGACTGACGATCCTCGGCATCGCTGTCGGCGTGTTCGTGGTGGTGGTGATCTCGGCGGCCATCCACGGCATCAACGCCAGCGTCGCCAAGGACCTCGAGAGCACCGGTCCGACGACGTTCTTCGTGTCGCGCTTCCCGATCAGCTTCGAGGCATGCGACGGCACGGACGAGACCTGCAAGTTCTTCCGCAATCCGCGGCTCACGCTGGCGGACGTCGACGCACTCCAGCGTCTCCCGAGCATCCGTACGGCAGGCGCGCGTCTCGATACCCAGCGCAACATCGCGTACAAGGATCGTCGACTGCGCACGGTCGACGTGAATGGCTTCACCGGCAACTGGCAGCAGATCGACGGCGGCGGCGACATCTATCCGGGGCGCAACTTCACGCAGAACGAAGCGACGACCGGTGAGCGCGTCGTCGTGATCAACGACGAGCTGGCGAAGCAGGCGTTCGGTGACTCGGACCCGCTCGACAAGACGATCGAGATCGGCGACGTGCCGTTCAAGGTGCTCGGCATCTATCACTACCAGGCGAGCTTCCTCTCCGGCGGCAACAAGCCTCGCGCCATCGTTCCGATCGAGTCGGCCCGCAAGCATCTGAAGGTGAACTGGAACGACATCGGCATTGCCGTGATCCCCCTGGCTGGGGTGACGCGTGCCGAAGCGATCGACGACGTCATCGCCGCGATGCGTGGCCGCCACGCGCTGCGGCCCGGCACGGAGAACGACTTCGCGATCATCACCCAGGACCAGCTGTTCGAGGTCTACAACAAGATCTTCGGGGCCTTCTTCCTTGTGATGCTCGTGCTGTCGGCCGTCGGCCTGATCGTCGGCGGCGTGGGCGTGATCGCGATCATGATGATCTCGGTCACGGAACGCACGCGCGAGATCGGCGTCCGCAAGGCGCTCGGCGCGACGCGCGCCACGATCCTCTGGCAGTTCCTCGTGGAGGCGGTGACGCTCACCGGAATCGGAGCGATCATCGGTCTCGTCCTTGGCACCGGCGCCGCGCTCCTGATCAAGAGTGTGACCCCGGTCGCGGCCAGCGTCCCGCCGATCGCCGTCGTGGCCGCGCTCGCGACGAGCTGCGTGACGGGAGTGCTGTTCGGGATGCTGCCGGCGGCGAAGGCGGCGAAGCTGGATCCGGTGGTCGCTCTGAGATACGAGTAGGGACGGATCCGGGGAGAGCACGGCTGCACTCTGTACCGAAGCGTCGGACGCGCTGACACTTCCCCGCTCCCCGCACCGTAGGCCGAGTACCTTCTTCCTCAAGGTACGCATGCCCTTCCACGAGGCCGTCCGGCTCGCGCTGCAGCAGATCCGCGTGCAGAAGCTGAAGAGCTTCTTCACTTTGCTGGGCGTGATGATCGGGGTCATGTTCCTCATCGCCGTCGTGTCCATCGTGACGGGCATGAGCAAGTACGTCGAGGAGGACTTCGCGGGTCGCGTGCTCGGCGCGAACACGTTCACGCTGCGACGCTTCCCCTGGTTCGGGAACAACGTCACCGAGGACATGTGGCGCGAGTGGCAGCGCAGGCCCCGCGTCTATCACAGCGACGTTGCCGTCATCCGTGAGGCGCTGCCGGCCGGCACCAACTACGCCGTCGAGAGCCAGGAGAACCTGTCGGCCACCAGCAAGTATGCGCGGGCACGCCAGCTCGAAGCGCATGCCGTCGAGGGCGACTACTTCACGATCAAGAAGCTCGACCTGAAGGACGGACGCGTCTTCTCACAGCAGGAAGCGGAGCTTGGCGCCCCGGTGGTCGTCATCGGTGACGAGATCGCGGGCTACTACTTCGAAGGGCTCAATCCCATTGGGCGCGAGCTGCGAATCGGGGGGATGCCGTACACCGTGATCGGCGTCATCGAGCACCAGGGCAGCTTGTTCGGCCACTCGATGGACGCAACCGCGTACGCGCCGTTCGGCTCCCCTCTGCACCGGCTGACCAACCCGCGCGGTGACATCGACGGCTTGATGGTTCAGGCGCCGAACGCGGTCATGATGGACGAGGCGATGGAGATCACCCGCGAGGTGCTGCGCGGCATGCGGCACCTGCGGCCCGGTACGCCCGACAACTTCGTGATGGAGACGTCGGAGACCGCTCTCGCCTCTTTCCAGAAGACGAAGACCATCATGACCATCGCGGGCACGGCGCTCCCGGCGATCAGCCTCGTCGTCGGCGGTCTCGTGATCATGAACATCATGCTCGTCGCCGTCGCCGAGCGGACGCGTGAGATCGGCGTGCGGAAGTCGCTCGGCGCACGACGCAAGGACATCCTTCGCCAGTTCCTCGTGGAGAGCGCCACGCTCAGCACGCTGGGCGCCATGCTCGGGATCGGGCTCGGATTGCTGGGTGCCAAGATCATCTCGTGGACCACACCCCTTCCCGCCGCCGTCGCGCCCTGGTCGCTCGTCGCGGCGACGCTGCTGGGGACGGTGGTCGGCATCACCTCCGGCGTGTACCCGGCGCGCCGCGCGTCCCGCCTCGACCCCATCGACGCGCTGCGCGCGGAGTGACCATGCGCCTCCTCACATCCGCCAGTCAGGCGTTCGAAGGCGTCGGCATCGCCTTCGACTCGCTCCGCTCCAACAAGGTCCGCGCCGCACTCACGATCATGGGCGTCGCGCTCGGGGTGTTCGTCGTCGTCGCAATGTCATCCGTCGTGAAGGGCATCAATGAGTCGTTCCGGCGCGACCTCGAGGCGTCGGGCCCCACTTCGTTCTTCATCTATCGTCGTCCGATCGGCGGCTTCTCCCGTCCGCCCGAATGGACGCGCAGCAATCCCGGCATCACGCTCGACGAGGTGCGCATGCTGGAGCGGATCCCGACGATCCGCGCCGTAACGGCGCACGTCGGGATGGGCGCCGGATTCCGCTACCGGGACAAGAACATTCCGCGCGCCGGGATGGAGGTCTACACCCCAAACTGGGTCGACGTCGACGGCGGCGACATCTATCCGGGGCGAAGCTTCACTTACGCGGAGAATGCCAAGGGCGCGAAAGTCGCGCTCGTGAACGACAAGCTCGCGGCGCAGCTCTTCGGTGAGTCCGAGCCGCTCGACAAGATCATCAAGATCGACGACGTCGACTTCAAGGTGATCGGCCTCTACCACTACACAGCCAGCCCGATGGGCACACCCACATCGGGTGGGCAGGGCGATTCGCCGAAGGCGATCATCCCGTACGAGACGGGCAAACGCCACCTCAACATGTGGCTGCGCGGCACGGACCTCATCGTGAAGCCGCGTAGCGGCGTGTCGACGCAGGAAGCGGTGGACGACGTGACCGCCGCGCTGCGCGGCTACCGCGCGCTGCGCCCCAGCCAGCCGAACAACTTCGAGATCATCACGCAGGACCGGCTCTGGTCGATCTACACGAAGTTGTTCGGCACGTTCTTCATCGTCGGCCTCGCGCTCTCCTCGGTCGGCCTGATGGTAGGCGGCGTCGGCGTCGTGGCGATCATGATGATCTCCGTCACGGAGCGCACGCGCGAGATCGGCGTCCGCAAGGCGCTCGGCGCGACGCGGTGGACGATCCTCTGGCAGTTCCTCGTCGAAGCGGTGACGCTGACGGGGATCGGTGCCTCGGTCGGCCTCGCGCTCGGTATCGCCGTGGCGATCGGCGTGCGCACCGCCTGGCCCGCCGTGCCGGCCGCGACCTCGTGGAGCACGGTCGCCGCCGCCCTCGCCATCAGCGCGGTGACGGGGATCCTGTTCGGGATGCTTCCGGCGATCAAGGCGGCGCGGCTGGATCCGGTGACGGCGTTGAGGTACGAATAGAGCGGCGGCGAAGCGGCCGCGAGATGCCCGTCCCACCGCGCCACCGTATATTCCCCGCGATGCCAGCGGAACGTACGATCTCAGAGGCGCATGCCCCCGTCACCATCCTCGCCATCGCGGCGCACCGTGACGACGTCGAGCTCACCTGCGGCGGCACGCTCATCAAGGCGGCGAAGCTCGGACAGCGGACCGCGATCCTCGATCTGACCCAGGGCGAGATGGGGACGCGTGGCTCGGCCGAGCTGCGACGACAGGAGGCCGACCGCGCCGCCGAGATCATCGGCTGCAGTGCGCGGGAGAATCTGGAACTGCCCGACGCCGCGATCGAGAACACGCCGCGCACGCGCACCGCGCTCGCGCGGGTCATCCGCCGCTACCGGCCGCGCGTCGTGATCGCGCCGCCCCTCGAGGGCCGGCATCCCGATCACCGTGTCTCGGCACAGCTCATCCGCGACGCGTGCTTTCTCGCGGGGCTCGCCAAGCTCGCGCCCGATGTGCCCAAGCACCGGCCGCACAAGATCGTGCACTCGCTCGCGTATCGGCAGGACTTCATCCGCCCCACGTTCGTCGTGGACATCACCGACGAGTTCGAACGGAAGATGGCGGCGGTGCGATGCTACGAATCGCAGTTCGAGGGAGAGATCCAGGCCGGTGAGATCTACCCCAACGGGGAGCCGCTGTACGACATCGCCACGCACTATGCGGCGACGTACGGCGCGCTGATTCGCACGCGCTACGGCGAGCCGTTCTTCACCACGGAGATGATGCGCGTCGACGACGTCGGCTCGCTCGAGGTGGCGACCTTTTGACGGACGCGCCACGCGGCGACGACACCGAGGTCACGTACGGATCCTACCTCGCGCTCGATCAGCTGCTGACGCTCCAGCACCCGCGCTCCGTACCCGAGCACTCCGACGAGCTGTTGTTCATCGTCGTGCATCAGGCGAGCGAGCTGTGGTTCAAGGAGATCCTCCACGAGCTCGATGCGCTGATCGAGGTGCTGTCGCGCGGCGAGGCGGAGTTCGCGCTCTTCCGCATGGGGCGCATCAATGCCCTCATGCGCATCGTCTCCGCGCAGCTCTCCGCGCTCGAGACACTCCCACCTCAGCACTTCGCGGAGTTTCGCCGGTACCTGGGCAGCTCCAGCGGATCGCAGAGCGTCCAGTTCCGGGCGATCGAGGCCGCGTCCGGGCTGCGTGAGCCGCATTTCATGCACGTGCTGGCCGAGCACGGAGAGATCCCGCCGCTCGTCCGACAGGCGCTCGCTCGTCCGACGCTGCAGGAGCTCTTCCTCGGGTTACTGCGCGCGCGCGATGTCGAGCTCGAGGCACTCTACGTCGGCGAGCGTCCCACCACGCTGTTCTTCCTCGCCGAAGCGCTGCTCGAATACGAACAGCAGTTCGGGCTCTGGCGATTCCACCACGTGCAGCTCGTCGAGCGCGTGCTCGGCCCGCTCACCGGTGGCACGGGCGGTACGCTCGGGGCGAAGTATCTCGCGCGCACGATCGACCAGAAGTTCTTCCCCGAGCTGTGGGCGGTGCGCGGCAAGTTCTACGGCACGAAGCCATAGCGTGCTGTACGACGTCTCCGTCGCCGTCGGCGTCGGCACGCCGGAATGGCCCGGCGACGCGCCGTTCGGGTGCGGGTGGACGACGCGCATCGCCGACGGCGCGACCGTGAACCTGTCGAGCATCTCGGGAAGTCCGCACGTCGGCACGCACGCCGACGCGCCGCTCCACGTGCACGATGGCTGGCCGGCCAGCGATCTCCTGCCCCTCGCCGCGTTCGTCGGCGAGGCGCTCGTGCTCGACGTCAGTGCATTCGCGGCGGGACCACTGCCCCTCGCTCCGGACGATCCGCGTCTCGCTGGCGTCGAGCGGCTGCTCCTTCGCACCGGGCGCACGATCGCCGAGGGAACGTTCCCGACGGCGTGGCCGGTGCTCTCGGTCGAGACCGCGAGCACGCTCGCCGCGCGCGGGCTCCGACTGATCGGAGTGGATGCGCCGTCGGTGGACGAGCGGGAGAGCAAGACGCTCGACGTCCACCGTGGGCTGTTCGGCGGCGGCGCCTTCGTGCTCGAGAACCTCGATCTGCGCGCCGTTCTCGAGGGCCGATACGAGCTCATCGCACTGCCGCAGCGGCTCATCGGGCTCGACGCCGCTCCGGTGCGAGCGGTGCTGCGCAGGGCGTGATTCGGCCTCGCGCGGCAGCTCGCTTCGCCGTTAGCTTTCGGGCGTATGCCCGAGCCAGTCTACCTCGACCACGCCGCCACCACTCCCGTCCGGGCGGAGGTGTTCGCCGCGATGCAGCCTTTCTTCGGGCCGCGTTTCGGCAACCCGTCCAGCATGCACCGGTGGGGGCGCGAGGCGCGCACCGCGCTCGACGAGGCGCGCGAGCGCGTCGGTCGATGTCTGGGCGCGTCTCCGGACGAGATCGTGTTCACCTCGTGCGGCACCGAAGCGGACAACATGGCACTCATCGGCGTCTGGCGCGCGCGGCGCGGCGAAGGAAGCCGCAGGGCCGCCGTGTCGACACCGATCGAGCACAAAGCCGTGCTCGGCGCGCTGCACGAGATCGCGAAGGAGGGGGGCGAGGAGCGGTTACTCGCCGTGGACTCGGCGGGTCGCGTCGACACGTCGTCGTTCGATGCGCTGGTGCGTGAGGACGCCGCAGTCTGCTCGGTGATGTGGGTGAACAACGAGATCGGCACGCTGCACGACGTCGCGGCGATGGCCGAACGGGCACGGAGCCGCGGCGTGGTGTTCCATACCGACGCGGTGCAGGCCTTCGGCAAGGTCGACATCGACGCGCGTCGCACGGCGTTCGACCTGCTCTCGATCTCCGGTCACAAGATCGGCGCGCCGAAGGGAATCGGCGCGCTGTTCATCCGCCGTGGCACTCCGATGGAGCCCCTGCTGTTCGGCGGCTCGCAGGACCGCGGCCGTCGACCGGGCACGGAGAACGTCGCGATGGCCGTCGGCCTCGCATGCGCGGCCGAACTCGCCGTCGCTGAGCGCGACGCGGAATGCCGTCGCCTGGAGGCCCTGCGCGGCCGGCTCGAGGCGGCAATCCTCGCGAGGGTTCCGGATGCCGTGATCCACGGCCGCGACGCGACGCGCGCACCGCACATCTCGAACATCTCCGTGCCGGGAACGGAGAGCGAGTCGATGCTCATCGCGCTCGATCTGCGCGGCATCGCCTGCTCCGCCGGTTCCGCGTGTCAGAGCGGGAGCATCACGCCGTCGCACGTGCTCGAAGCGATCGGCGCCTCGGCCGATGTGAAGAAGGCGGCGATCCGGTTCAGTCTCGGCGCGCTCAGCACCGAAGCGAGCGTCGACCGCGTCGCCGAGGTGTTCCCGATGCTCGTGGAGAAGGCGCGCCGTCTCGCGCCTGTGTGAGCGTCTGATGCGCGAACGGGTGCTCGTCGCGATGAGCGGTGGCGTGGACTCGTCGGTCGCCGCCGCTCTCCTCGTCCGTCAGGGCTACGACGTCGTCGGCGCGACGATGAAGCTGTTCTGTCACGGCGACGACGTCCCCGATCGTCCCTGCTGTTCGCTCGACAGCGTGAACGACGCGCGCCGCGTCTGCGAGCAGCTCGGGATCCCGCACTACGTGCTCAACCTCGAGAGCGCGTTCGGCCGCGACGTCGTGCAGGACTTCGTGGACGAGTACGCACGCGGCCGGACGCCGATCCCGTGCGTGCGTTGCAACACGTTCACGAAGTTCCGCGACCTCGTCCGCCGAGCCGACGCGATGGACGCTCGCTGGATCGCGACCGGCCACTACGCACGCGTGATCGACGGAACGCTCCATCGCGGGCTCGACCCGGCGAAGGACCAGTCGTACTTCCTGTGGGGAATCGACCAGCGTGTGCTGACGCGCATGCTCCTCCCGGTGGGCGCGCAGACGAAGGCCGAGACGCGCGCGATCGCGCACGAGCTCGGACTGGAGCTGATCGCCGAGAAGCGCGAGAGTCAGGACATCTGCTTCGTGCCGGACGGCGATCACACGCGCGTGATCGCGCGCACCCTCGGCGCGGACACGCCGTCGCTGGCGCCCGGACCGCTCATGCTGCGCGACGGCACGGTGGTCGGAGAGCACGCGGGGTACGCGCGGTACACCGTCGGTCAGCGCCGCGGCCTGCCGGGCGGGTTCCCGGAACCGATGTTCGTCGTTGCCATCGAGCCGGCGACGCGGGCCGTGGTCATCGGGCCGCGCGACGAGCTGCTCGGCCGCGGCGTGGTGGTGCGCGAGGTGAACTGGCTGGTGGATCCTCCGCCGTCGGTCGGAGACGAAGTCGCGGTGCAGATCCGGCACCGGGCGCGCGCTCCTCTCGGCAGTCTCGTTCGCGTTTCGGATTCCGAGGTGGAGGTGGCGCTCGAGGACCGGGCGAGCGCGATCAGCCCGGGGCAGTCGTGTGTGTTCTACGACGGCCCGCGGGTGCTGGGGGGCGGAGTGATCGAGCGCGGTCGGCGCGAGCTGCCGGTGCGGGCGGCGTAGGGACGGAGCGCTTCGGTCATCGGTGGATCGTACCGCGTACGAGTACCAACTCTACGCCTAGTACTTCATCCCCCCCGCCTCGGCGAACGCCTTCATCGCCTCCGCCTGCTCCGGCGTCAGCTTCTCCGGCACCGCCACCTCGACCTGCACGATCAGATCGCCCTTCGTCCCCTCCTTCTCGATCCCCTGACCGCGCACCCGGAACCGCTTCCCCGATGCCGTGCCCGGCGGGATCCTGATCGCCACCTTCGTCCCGTCGAGCGTCTTCACACTCACGCGTGAGCCCAGCGTCGCCTGCGCGATGTTGATCGGCACCGGGGCGATCAGGTCGAGACCCTCGCGCTTGTAGAAGCGGTCGGGGGTCACGGCGAAGGTGATCAGCAAGTCGCCCGGGGGACCGTTCTTCGTCCCTTTTCCCCCCTGCCCCTTGAGCCGGATCTTCGTCCCTGTGTCGACGCCGGCAGGCACGCTGATCGAGACCTTGCGGCGCGTGCGGACCTCGCCGGCCCCGGCACATGTCGGACAGCGCTCGGTCGGGACTTGACCGCGCCCGAGGCAGACGGGGCATGGACGGTTCACGGCGAAGCCGCCCTGGCCGAAGCTGATCGTCCCGCGGCCCTTGCACTCCTCGCACGTGACGAGCTTGGCGCCCGGCGCGGCGCCCGTGCCGTGGCAGGTTGGGCACTCCTCGTTGAGGTCGAGCTCGACTGGAACCTTTCCGCCCATCGCTGCCGTGCGGAACGGGATCTCGAGCGTCGACTCGACGTCCTGACCTCGCTGCGGGCCTCGTGCACGGGCGCCCGTGGCTCCCGGGCGCGCGCCTCCGCCGCCGAACATCGAGCTGAAGATGTCGCCCAGCCCGCCCAGGCCGCCGATATCGAACTCGTCGAACCGTACGTTCGGGCCTCCCGGAGGTGGGGCGCCCGCACCCCGCGTCCCTGCGCCTCTCGCCCCACCACCGAAGCCGCCGAAGGCGCCCAGCTGGCGCATCTGGTCGTACTGCTTCCGCTTCTCCGCGTCGCCGAGCGTCTGATACGCCTCGGAGATCGCCTTGAACGTGTCGGCTGCCTTCGGGTCGTTCGGATTTTTGTCCGGGTGGTGCTTCGCCGCGAGCTTCCGGTACTGCTTCTTGATCTCGTCCTGGGTCGCGGAGGCGGGGACGCCCAGGACGGCGTAATAGTCTTGCTGCGCCATGTCTGGCCTTACGGGGTCAGCCGTTCCACTGCTTCACCACGACCCGCGCGGGACGCAGCAGCTGCCCGTTGAACAGATAGCCGACCTGGAAGACGCGCGCGACGAGGTGGTCCTCGTCCCTGGACGACGCGGCCTCGGTCATCACGGCTTCGTGAATCGCCGGGTCGAACGGGTGACCGATCGGGTTGATGATCTCCATCCCGTGCCCCGCCAGGGTCTTCTGGAGCTTCTTCTCCACCATCTCGGCCCCGTCCACGACCGTCTTCGCATCCGTCGTGGCAGGGTCGACGTGCGCGAACCGGCCCAGGTCGTCGAGCGCGTCTATCATCCCCTTGAGCATGTCCGCCTGCCCCCGCCAGTGCGCTTCCTGCCGCTCGCGCGCCGTGCGCTTGCGGAAGTTGTCGTATTCGGCCGCCAGGCGGAGGTATTTGTCGCGCTGTTCGTCCAGCTCGCGCTGAATGCCCGCCGGTTCGACGCCGGCGAGCGACTCGGGGTCGTCGAGCACGGCGTCGTCTTCGGGACTCGTGGTGTCGGTCGGGAACTGCTCTGCGTCTGACATGTGCGGTAATTCGGGAGTGGCGGAAATGTCGTCGTTCGGCGATGCGGCATGCAACGGGCCGCGGGACGTGCGGGCCGGTGGGTGTCGAATGGGCAGACGGATACAAGTCTAGCCCAATTGTCGACCTGCCGTTCCGCCGGAGTCGAGCCGGCTCAGCGTCTGGCGGCCAGCGGTGTCGGCTCCGTGAGCGCGGTGCCGAACAGCATGCGTCGCCGCACCATCTCCAGCGCCGCTTGTGCCGCGCGCTGGCGCACCTCCGCGCGGTCTCCGATCAATCGCAGCCGGCGCGATTCCACGACGCCCTCGAGATCCGACGCGATCCACACCGTTCCGACCGGTTTCTCCTCGGTTCCACCCCCCGGACCGGCGATCCCGGTGATGCCCACGCCGACCGACGCACCCGTCGCCGCTCGCGCGCCCGAGGCCATCGCCCGCACCACGGGCTCGCTCACCGCGCCTTGATGGGCGAGCAGCCCCGGCGGAACATCGAGCAACGCTGACTTCAGCTCGTTCGAATAGGCGATCACGCCGCCCAACACCACGTCGGAGGATCCCGCGATGGCCGTGAGCCGCGCGCCGAGCAATCCACCCGTGCAGCTCTCCGCGACACCGATCGTCAGCCTCTTGTCGCGGCAGAGATCGAGCACCACCGCGGCGAGATCGGTGGCGTCCTCTCCGTACACGGCGTCGCCAACCACCGTGCGCAAACGTTCAGCGGCGGCGGCGAGCCGACGCGCCGCATCCTCGGGCAGCGCACGACGAACCGTCAGCCGCAGGTCGGTCCCCTCCGCGTTGGGCAGGTAGGCGAGGTCGACGTCGCCGACTCCCGGCTCGAGCGACGCGACACGGTCGGCGATGAACGACTCTCCGACTCCGGTCGTGCGCAGCGTCAGCGAGCGCACGACGCGCCTGTCATCGCCCAGGCGCTCGCGAATCAGGGGAAGGAGCGTGTCGGCCAGCATCCCGCGCATCTCGCGCGGCACGCCGGGCAGCATCGCGACCCAGCGCCCCCGCTCATCCTCAAGCCAGATGCCTGGCGCCGACCCGTGGTTGTTGTGCAGCTTGCGCGCGCCTTCGGGCAGCATTGCCTGCTGCCGGTTCGCGACGGGCATCGGACGCTGGAACAGCCGCGCGAACCGCTCCTCCATCCAGGCGAGATGCTCCTCGTCGAGCACCATGCCGCGCCCGAACAGTGCGGCGATCGAGGGCTTCGTGAGATCGTCGCTCGTCGGGCCGAGACCGCCGGTCGTGATCACCGCGCCGGCGCGGTCGAGCCCCTCGCGTACGGCGCTCGCGATCGCATCGGCCGCGTCGCCCACCGTCGTCCGTCGCGAGATCTCCACGCCTTCGGCCGCGAGGGTGCGGGCGAGGTGCGCGGCGTTGGTGTCGATCGTGTAGCCGAGCAGCAGCTCGTCACCGATCGTGACGACTTCGATGTGCATGAGGCGGATGGAGTGAGCGGGCGGTGCCCGCGCGTCTCAGCTCCGGCCGCGGACCGGCGCGCCGGTGAAGACGCGGCCGTAGCTGCGCAGATACAGCGCGAGCGAGTAGAGCGTGAGCGCGATGGCGCCGAGCATCGCAAGAACGCCGACGACGCCGTTGATGTTCGCCCATGCTCGCCACGGCGCGAAGAGCTCCCAATGCCGTGAGACGGCCAGCGTCGCGGCGAAGAACCAGAAGTAGGCCGCACCCACCCAGATCCACTGAAAGGCCGTCTTCCACTTCGCGGGCCCGATCGCGGCGATCACGACCCCGCGCCGCGCCGCCGCCTGGCGGAAAAGCGTCATGAACACTTCGCGCCCCAGCACGATGGCGAGCACCCACCACGTCAGCGGGATCTCGCCCACCGGCGTGAGGAAGGGGAAGACGTTCGCCGCCACGCGCGACGTCATGTCCTCCTCGGCGTGCGCCGACGGCCGCATGAGCAGGAACATCGGCACGAACGTGCCGAGGAGCAGCAGCTTGTCGGCGAGCGGATCGAGCAGCCGTCCGAGATCCGTCTCCTGCTTGCGCGAGCGGGCGAGATGCCCGTCGACGTAGTCGCTGACGGCGGCGACGATGAACAACACGAACGCGGTGAACCGGAGGGCTGACGACGGGGCGAGAGGGAGCCACGCGATCAGCGGCGTGATGGCGATACGACCGGCGGTGAATGCGTTCGGAAGGTTCACGTCGTGAGGCGAAGGATCACGCGAGCGACTTGAGCACGAGCTTGCTGACGGCGCGCAGCGTCTCGAACACGCCGTCGCCCGTGACGGCGACTGCTTCAAAATACGTCGCGCGCTCGATCCATTCCCCGGTCGGCAGCTGCTCGACCAGATTCTCCCCCGCATGATAGGCGTCGGGGGTGACCCGCTGCTTCGCCGCGTCCGCGATCTCCCATCCGGGGTTGAGCGCGGCCTGTAGCTCGCGGACCGGGGCAGCGTTCGGAAGGTCACGCTTATTGTACTGGATCACGAACGGCATCTTCGTGAGGTCGTATCCGTACTCGGCCATGTTGTCGTACAGGTTCTGCATCGCCTCCTGATTCGCCTCCATGCGCTCGACCTGCGAGTCGGCGACGAACACGATGCCGTCGACGCCCTTGAGGATGAGCTTCCGGCTGGCGTTGTAGTAGACCTGGCCGGGCACGGTGTAGAGGTGGAAGCGCGTCTTGAAGCCGCGGATCGTCCCGAGGTCGACGGGAAGGAAGTCGAAGAAGAGCGTCCGCTCGGTCTCCGTCGCCAGCGAGATGAGCTTGCCCCGGGTGTCCGGCTGGACCTTGCCGTACACGTGCTCGAGGTTCGTCGTCTTCCCGCCGAGGCCCGGACCGTAGTATACGATCTTGCAGTTGATCTCGCGCGAGGCGTAGTTGATCATCGACATGGCTGTCTTTCTCCTCTCTTACTGGAACAGCTTGTCGATTTCGTCTTCGGCACCGGAGAGGAGCCCCCCTCCTTCGCCGTGCCCCGCCTGCGGGCGATCGAACACCGCCTTGAAGATCGCGGTCAGCTCATCCACCGACTGCTTCATCTTGAGTCGCACGAGGCCGAGCGTGGTTCGGTTGTCGAACAGCACGACGAGGATCACGCGTCGCGCGACGTCGGCAAGGTACATCGACTCTTTCTCCCCCTGGTGGAACAGGGAGTTGAAGTCGGTCTCGCCGATCAGCCGCGCGAGCTGGTCGTTCACCGAAGAGGACTTCGGCGCGATCACGCAATCGCTGCAGCGGTTCCTCTACGAGAGCAACGCGCGCTGCGCGCTGCTCGTCGATCGCACGGGCCAGCTCGTCGCGACCGTCGGTGAGCAGCCAAA
>JBJMNN010000146.1:0-6203 GCA_045804245.1 Gemmatimonadaceae bacterium
AAACTCTTTCCCAACACAACGATCTACATATAAAAGCTCCTCAAAGCCCGCATGTGAAGTTCGGCACGACCGCCTCATGAAGCTGCGCGAGTTTCTCGCCCCCGAGCGGGTGATCATCCCGCTCGAGGCGCGCACGCTCGATGAGGCGGGCGCCGAGCTCCTCGAGCGCGTGCTCGACGCGCGCGAGGTACTGGACGCGTACAAGCTCCGGCGCCGCGCCAGCGAAGCGCGACCGGAGGACGTCGTCGCCATGGGCGACCGCGCCTTCCTGCTGCACTCTCGCACGGACGCCGTCGGGCGACTTCTCGTGGCCGTCGGCGTCTCGCCGACGCCGATCTGCCGCCCGACCGCCGAAGGCGGCGAGGAGTGCGCGCGGGTGGTGCTGCTGATTGCCGCACCGCCTCGCCATGCGGCGCGGTATCTCCAGATCGTCGGCGGCTTCGCGCGGCTGCTCCGGCAGCAGGACGTCCTCGACGCCGTCCACGCTGCGACGTCGCCGCGGGCGCTCGTGGAGCTCGAGGCGTTCGCGGGATATCAGCTCCCCGAGCAGCTCACGGTGCGCGACGTCATGACCGACAATCCACGCACGGTCCTCGCGGAGACGCCACTCAAGGAGGCGGCGCGCACCATGGTCCGCGCGGGCCTCGGCGCCCTGCCGGTGATCGATGGCGAGCAGCGCGTCGTCGGCATGGTGAGCGAGCGCGAGGTCATCCGGCACCTGCTCACCACCCAGGTGTTCTCCGGCGCCGACGTCCGATCGACACTGTCTCCGCTCTCAGGGCCGAAGACCGTGCGCGACGTCATGTCGCGGCAGGTGATGTGCGTCGCACCCGAGCAGCCGATCGCCGAAGTCGCATCGCTCATGAGCAACAAGGATGTCGACCGCGTCCCCGTGGTCCGCGAGGGCCAACTGGTCGGCTTCCTCACGCGTGGGGACATCGTTCGCAAGTTGATCGGCAACTGAACGGGCGAGGCCCGGCGCACCCCAACGAGGAATTCATGGCTGGCAACTCCACGCTCACGATCATCAAGCCCGACGCATTCGGCGCCAACAAGGCGGGAAAGATCATCGCCCTGCTGGAGGAGAAGGGCTTCACCATCAAGGCCGCACGGGTCATGCAGATGACCCAGGCGCAGGCGGGGGAGTTCTACGCGATCCATCGCGAGCGTCCCTTCTACACCGAGCTGGTGCAGTTCATGACCTCCGGACCGTGCATGCCGCTCGTGCTCGAGAAGGCTGGGGCGGTCTCGGCCCTCCGCGACGCGATTGGAGCAACGGATCCGGCCGAGGCCGCGGCAGGCACGGTGCGCAAGCTCTACGCGGAGTCGAAGGGGCGGAACGCGATTCACGCCTCGGACTCGGACGAGAACGCCCTGCGCGAGGCTCGTTTCTTCTTCGCGGAGACCGATCTGCTCTGGGGCTGAGTCGGGTCGCGGCCGAGGGCGGGAGGCGAGCGGCGCTCGCTCCCGCTGACTTGATAAGTGTAACTGCGACAAGTAGTTTTCATGGCTATGCTGTCCTTTGACATTCGGTCCCTGGCTGAGCGGGCCGTGACCGTCGACGACACGTTGTCGCCCGACGATCCGGTGTGGGCAGAGGGGGACCCGAAGCCGTCGTCGCCGATCCGCGTCAGGGGACGGTTGTCGGCGGCCGGGCCTGGCCAGTTCTACTGGCACGGCACCATCGAGGGAGACGTGGCAATGGAGTGCCGCCGCTGTCTGGGCGACGCTTCGGCGCACGTGTCCGAAGACGCGCATCTCATCTTCGCGGAAGCGGGGACCGAGGGCGTCGAGGACGATCCCGATGTCTTCCTGATCGACGATCGCGCGACGGAGCTCGACCTCCGTCCCGCGCTTCGTGAGCAGTGGCTGTTGCACGTCCCTGGCTACGCGTTGTGCCGGGACGATTGTCAGGGTCTGTGCCCGACGTGTGGGGCCGAGCTCAACCTCGGCCCCTGCGACTGTGCCCCTACCTCGGTGGATCCTCGCTGGGAAGGGCTGCGGAAGCTGCGCGGCGAGCCACGCTGAATCGTCCGGTCTCTATCCTTTTCCGTTTTCGTCCCGACCCATGGCCGTCCCGAAGCGCAGAACCTCCAAGAGAAAGAAGCGCGCGCGCAACACGCACAAGACCGCGCCCGCCATCGCCATCCAGAAGTGCCCGCGCTGCCAGGCGATGAAGCGGCCGCACCACGTGTGCGCCGAGTGCGGCTACTACGCCGGTGAGCAGCGAGTAGCCGCCAGGGAAGCCTGACCTTGGCGCGGATCGCGTTGGACGCCATGGGGGGCGATCTCGCGCCCCAGGCGACCGTAGCCGGCGCGCTCCTCGCGCTCGCCGAGCTCGATCCCGCCCATTGCATTCAGCTCGTCGGCAGCACTCCCGTCGTGGAAGCGCAGCTGCGCACCCTCCTCGACGGCGAGCTGGCGGCGCACACCGCCCAGCGCGACCGCCTCACGATCGTCGAAGCGCCCGACGTCATCGAGATGACGGACAAGCCCAGCGCTGTGGTGCGGGGCAAGCCGAACAGCTCGATGGCCGTTGGGCTGCGATTACAGGCCGACGGCCAGTCGGACGCCTTCGTCTCCGCCGGCAGCACTGGCGCGCAGATGGTGGCGTCGATGATGATCCTGCGCATGCACGCGGGGCTGGAGCGGCCGGCGATCGTCACGCTCTTTCCCTCGGCGCGGAAGCCCGTCGCCGTGCTCGACTCCGGCGCCAACGTCGACTGCGGGGCGGAGGAGCTCGTGCAGTTCGCGCGACTCGGCGCCACGTACGTCGAGTGCGTGCTCGGCCGGCACAATCCCGCGGTTGGCCTGCTGAGCATCGGCGAGGAGCCGGAGAAGGGCAACGCCGTCACGAAGGAAGCGCACCAGCTCCTCCAGAGCGCGGGGCTCAACTTCATCGGCAACGTCGAAGGGCGTGATCTGCCGGCGGGCGGCACCGAGCGCGACGCGGTCGACGTCGTCGTCTGCGACGGCTTCGTCGGCAACGTGGTCCTCAAGTTCTACGAGGCGATCGCCCCGCTCATGATCGGCACGCTGCGCAGCGCGGGCGTGAGCGCCGAGCAGCTGCAGGCGAGCCTCAAGCACCTCGACTACTCCGAATACGGCGGCGCGCCGCTGCTCGGCGTGAAGGGGGTCAGCATCATCTCGCATGGCAAGTCGTCGCCGCGCGCGATCAAGAACGCCGTGAAGGCCGCGGCGCAGGCCGTCGTGAGCCGGATGAACGATCAGATCGGCGCGCGCCTCGCCGCCGCCGCGGAGCACGCCGCGTGAAGCGCCCCGTCGCGTACGTCGCCGGCACCGGCCGCGGGATCCCGGCGAAGGTGATGACGAATCACGATTTCGCCGCGCTCGGCCTCGACACGTCGCACGAGTGGATCTTCGAGCGCACCGGGATCGTCGAGCGGCGCATCGCCGCGCCCGACGAGACCACGTGCAGCATGGCCGTGACGGCATCGAAGCAGGCGATGGCGCGCGCGGGCGTGCACGCCGGAGAGCTCGACGCGATCGTGCTCAGCACCGCCACCCCCGACCGGCTCCTGCCGTCGACGGCGGTCGATCTCCAGGCGCAGCTCGGCGCCACCCGCGCCGCCGCGTTCGACCTGTCGGCTGCGTGCACCGGATGGCTCTACGCGATGACCGTCGCCGAGGGGATGATGCACTCCGGTGCGATCGAGACGGCGCTCGTCGTCGGCGCGGAGAAGATGAGCGCCATTACCGACTGGCAGGACCGCTCGACGTGCGTGCTGTTCGGCGACGGCGCGGGCGCCGTGGTGCTGAAGCGCACCCAGAACGGCGGCAACCGCGGCATCCTCAGCACGTTCATGCGCAGCGACGGCACGCTCGCCGAGCTGCTCTGGCGTCCCGCAGGCGGCGCGGCCGTGCCGTTCAGTGATGCCGTCCTCCAGGATCGCACCTCGTACGTGAAGATGGCCGGACGCGAGGTGTTCAAGCACGCCGTTCGCCAGATGAGCGAGGCGTGTGATCGCGCGCTCGACGGGGCGAAGCTCACCGGCAGCGACATCGACATCCTGATCCCGCATCAGGCGAACAACCGCATCATCGAGGCGACGGCGAAGCACGCCGGCATCTCGATGGAGAAGGTCTACGTCAACGTCGACCGCTTCGGGAACACCTCCTCCGCCTCCATCCCCATCGCGATCGACGAAGCGATCGAGAAGGGGCGCCTGAGGCCGGGAAGCACGGCGCTGCTCTGTGCCTTCGGCGCCGGCTTCACCTGGGGCTCGATGGTCATCCGCTTCTAGCGCCATGCCGAACGTCGTACTGCTCTTTCCCGGTCAGGGCTCGCAAGCACCGGGGATGGGGAAGGATCTCGCGGCGCGTTTCCCCGCGGCACGCGAGGTGTTCGACGCCGCCAACGCGGCGCTCGGCGTTCCCCTGTCGCTCCTCGCGTTCGAGGGGCCGTCCGATGACCTCACGCTGACGCACAACGCGCAGCCGGCGCTGCTCACCCATGGTGCGGCGGCGTGGGCCGCCGTGCGCGATGCCATCGGCGACATGGTCGTCGCCGCGGCGGGTCACTCGCTCGGCGAGTTCACCGCGTATCACGCCTCGGATGCGCTGCCGTTCGCCGAAGCGGTGCGGCTCGTCCGTCGTCGTGGGGAGTTGATGCTCGGCGCGGGCAACCGGCGCCCCGGCGCGATGGCCGCCGTGCTCGGGACGTTGTCCACGCCGATCGAGGAGATCTGCCTGGAAGCGTCCGAGGACGCGGGGATCGTCGTCCCCGCCAACTACAACTGTCCGGGCCAGATCGTCGTCAGCGGCGAGTCGGCGGGCGTGGATCGCGCCATGGAGCTCGTGAAGCTCGCCGGCGGCAAGGCGAAGAAGCTCAACGTGAGCGGCGCGTTCCACTCACCGCTCATGGAGTACGCCGTCGCCGGCCTCTCGACCGCGCTCGACCTCGCGCACTTCGCCGATGCGCGCTTCCCGATCTACGCGAACGTGAACGCGCAACCGGTGAACGACGCGGCGCTCGCGCGTCGTCTCCTCCTGGAGCAGTTGACGGCTCCCGTGCAGTGGACGCGTTCCATCGAGTCGATCGCGCTACGGCATCCCGGCGCGCTCTACGTTGAGATGGGACCGGGCGCGGTGCTCAAGGGCCTCGTGAAGAAAATCATCCCGAATGCCACCGTCCTGAGCTGCGGAACGGCCGCCGAGGTCGACGCACTCCTCGCCGTGGTGAACGCGTGAAGATCGATCTCACCGGGCGCACGGCGCTCGTCACCGGGAGCACCCGCGGCATCGGACGCGCGATCGCCGCGACGCTCGCCGGAGCGGGAGCGCGCGTCGCCATCGTGGGGCGCGACGCTGGCCGCGCGGAAGACGCCGCGCGCGCCATTGGTCACGACGCGGCCGGCTTCGCCTGCGACGTGGCCGACGTCGCCTCGATGACCGCCCTGATCGAAAACGTCGAGAAGGCGTTCGGCCGGATCGACATCCTGGTCAACAACGCCGGGCTCACGCGCGACAACATCCTCTTTCGACTCAAGGACGAGGATTGGGACACCGTGCTCGACGCGAACCTGCGCGGCGCCTTCGTCGCCATCCGGGCCGCGTCGCGCGGCATGATGAAGCGCCGCTGGGGACGCATCATCAACATCGCCAGCGTGGTCGGGATCATCGGCAACAAGGGTCAGGCCAATTACGCCGCGAGCAAGGCCGGACTCATCGGACTCACCAAGTCCGTCGCCAAGGAGCTCGCGTCGCGCAACATCCTCATCAACGCCGTCGCCCCGGGGTTCATCGAGACCGATATGACGGCGGCGATGACTCCGGAGGCACGCGAAACGCTCTCGGAGCAGATTCCGCTCGAGCGGCTGGGCACGCCCAACGACGTGGCGGCGACCGTCGCGTTTCTCGCGTCCGACCTCGCGTCGTACATCACCGGCCAGGTCTTCGTCGTCGACGGTGGACTGGTGATGTGACGTCGCAACTGAGTGGGCCGAAGTGACATTGCAGACGAACTTTCGCTAGCTTTCAGCGGTTAAAACCTACAGGAGCCTACCCCATGGCCGACAACGCCCAGAAGGTCCGTGACATCATCGAGAAGGAGCTCGGCGTCGAGCGTGACAAGATGACCGACGAGGCCAGCTTCATCGAGGACCTCGGTGCGGACAGCCTCGACATCGTCGAGCTGGTTATGGAGTTCGAGAAGGAGTTCAACATCGACATCCCCGATGAGG
>JBJMNN010000147.1:0-26397 GCA_045804245.1 Gemmatimonadaceae bacterium
AGACCGATCTTTCCGCCCTTCACGAACGGCGCGATGAGGTCGACGACCTTGATGCCCGTCTCGAACACCTCGGTCTTGGGCTCGAGGTTCACGAAGTCCGGGCGCTTGCGATGGATCGGCCAGCGCGGTGCGTCCTTCGGGATCGGCGCACCGTTGTCCACCGGCTCGCCGAGGACGTTGAGGATGCGGCCGAGCGCGGTCGATCCGACGGGCACCGAGATCGGTGCGCCGGTGTCGACGACGTCCATCCCGCGCACGACGGCGTCCGTGGAGCTCATCGCCACCGCGCGAACCTGGTTGCGGCCGATGTGCTGTTGCACCTCGACCGTCACGTGGATGTCCTGACCCGAATCCGTCGTCGCGTTGATCTCGAGCGCGTTGTAGAGCTCGGGCAGATGCCCCGACTCGAACTCGACGTCGAGCACCGGTCCGATGACCTGGACGACCTTTCCGATCTGCTGCGAAGCAATCGCTGTAGCCATGGATTAGCCCTGGAGAGCCGCAGCGCCGCCGACGATCTCGGCGATCTCCTGCGTGATCTGCGCCTGTCTGGCGCGGTTGTAGGTACGCCGGAGGACGTTGAGGATGTCCCCCGCGTTGTCGGTCGCATTCTTCATCGCGGTGCGGCGCGCGGACTGCTCGCCCGCCACCGTCTCCACGAGCGCGCGGTACACCGAGTTGCGCACGTAGGAGGGAAGCAGCTCGGAGAGGATCGCCTCGGCGTTCGGGAACAGCAGGTAGTCGCGCTGTACGCCCGCGCCGCGGCCATCCGCGCCCGCCTTCGCCTGCGGCGGCGTCACCGGCAGAACGCGATCCGTCGTCGGCGGCGTGCTGAGCACCGAGTTGAACTTGCTGTACGTCACGTACACGCCGTCGATCTCGCCGGTGACGAAGTCGTTCATCAGCTGATCTACGATCTCTGCCGCGTTCTCCGCCGTGGGACGGTCCGTGATGTCGATGCGCTGCGACGCCAGCGCGCGGCCGACGTACTTGAAGTAGCCGAGCCCCTTCTTGCCGATGACGTGCACGTCCACCTGCTGCCCTGCGCGCTCGAGCTCGACGATGCGTGCGCGCGCTTCCTTGATCAGGTTGGCGTTGAATCCGCCGGCGAGACCGCGATTGCTCGTCAGCACCACGAGTGCGACGCGGCGCGGTGTTGCCGGCTGACGCAGCAGCGGAAAGCGCTCGGCGAGGTCCGACGAGTAGAGACTCGAGATCACCTCGGTGAGCGCGTTCGCGTAGGGACGCGCGGCCACCACGCGGTCCTGTGCCCGCTTCATCTTCGAGGTCGCCACCATCTCCATCGTGCGCGTGATCTTGCGCGTGTTCTCGACGGACTTGATGCGCCCCTTCAGCTCGCGGCCCTTGGCCATGATTCCTCGAGGGTGATCCGGGTAGTGACTAGAGGCTCGCGGCCGTAAACGACGGCTTGCCCGAGACGGCGAGCTTCTTGTACTCGCCGATGGCGCGCTTGAGGTCGGCCTCGATCTCCTTGGACAGCACCTTCTCGGCACGGAGCCGCTCGCCGACCTGCGGGAACTGCGCGCCCATGAACTCGTGGAAGCCGCGCTCCCACTCACGAAGCGAGCTCACCTCGACGTCGTCGATGAAGCCGTTCGTCACCGCGTAGATGATCATCACCTGCTGCTCGACAGGCATCGGCGCATACTGGCCCTGCTTCAGGACCTCGACCGTGCGCGCGCCGCGCTCGAGCTGACGCTTGGTGGCCGCGTCGAGATCCGACGCGAACGAGGCGAACGCCTCGAGCTCGCGATACTGCGCCAGGTCGAGCCGGAGACGTCCGGCCACCGAGCGCATCGCCTTCACCTGTGCCGAGCCGCCGACGCGGCTCACCGAGATGCCGACGTTCACGGCGGGTCGCACACCCGCGTAAAACAGATCGGCCTCGAGGAAGATCTGGCCGTCGGTGATCGAGATGACGTTCGTCGGGATGTACGCCGACACGTCGCCGGCTTGGGTCTCGATGATCGGAAGCGCGGTGAGCGAGCCGCCCGGCTTCAGGATGTTCTTCCCATCGACGACTTTCGGATCCGCCGACAGCTTGGCGGCGCGCTCGAGAAGCCGCGAGTGGAGATAGAACACGTCACCCGGGAACGCTTCGCGACCGGGCGGACGGCGCAGCACGAGCGAGAGCTGCCGATACGCGGCGGCCTGCTTCGAGAGGTCGTCGTACACGCACAGCGTGGCCTGGCCCTCGTTGTACATGAAGTACTCGGCCATCGCGCAGCCCGAGTAGGGCGCGATGTACTGCATGGGCGCCGGATCGGAGGCCGACGCAACGACGACGATCGTGTAGGCCATCGCGCCCGCGGCGGTCAACCGCTCGACCACCGACGCGACGGTCGAAGCCTTCTGACCGATCGCCACGTACACGCAGGTGACGCCCTGGCCCTTCTGGTTGATGATCGTATCGACCGCGATGGCGGTCTTACCGGTGCCGCGATCACCGATGATCAGCTCGCGCTGTCCGCGGCCGATCGGGATCATCGAGTCGATGGCCTTGATGCCCGTCTGCAGCGGCTCCTTCACCGGCTGACGAACGATGATGCCCGGCGCCTCGCTCTCGACCTTGCGCGTGTGGCGCGCGTTGATGTCACCTTTGCCGTCGATCGGGCGGCCAAGCGCGTCCACCACGCGTCCGATGAGCTCGGGGCCGACCGGCACCTCGAGCACGCGACCGGTGCGCCGAACCTCGTCGCCTTCCTTGAGCTGGAGATAGTCGCCGAGAATGACAGCGCCGATGTTGTCCTCCTCCAGATTCAGCGCGAGGGCGGTGACGGTGTTGCCCGTCTCACTCGAGAGCACCTCGAGCATCTCGCCCGCCATGGCCTTCTGCAGACCGTAGATGCGCGCGATCCCGTCCTTCACCTCGAGGACGGACCCGACCTCTTCGACGTCGAGCTCATGGAGGTCGGCGGCTTCGATCTCCTTCAGGAGAATGTCCTTGATCTCGCCGGGGCGGAGCGTGGTTTCGGTGGCCATACGAGTGGTCGGAAAGGAGCGGCGGGTACGTGGCGGGTGTAGCTTGTGAAAATTATCACAAGGCGGGATCGGAAGCAACACTGATCCTTCGGCGCACTTCTGGACCGCCCCGCCGGGAAGCGGTCACGCGCCCGCAACTGGCGGGCCTAGAATGCCTTCCCATGTCCTCCGGCCTACGTGATCTCAGGGTCTGGCAAGAGGCGGTCGCCCTCGCCGCCGACGTGGTCCGGGCCGTGCGCCCCTCCATCCGCCGCGAGACGAAGATCGTCTCCGACGCCCTGATGACGACGGCGATCTCGGTCGCCTCCCACATCGCCGACGGCTTCGCCAGGCCCTCCGCCGCCGAGCAACGCGAATCGTACCTGGCGGCCAAGCGTGCGCTCCTTCGGCTCGAATCCGAGATGGCCGTGGCGCGCCAGGCCGAGCTGGTCGCGGCCGGCTCGTTCGGTGACATTGCCGCCCGCGGAAGTCAGGTGGCGCGCCTGCTCACCGGATACCTCGTCTATCTGGACCGCCAGATCACCGAGCGGGATTCGGCCGCTTCATCCGCCCCGCCCCCGACCGCGAGCGGTACGACTACCCGCGACTCCGTCCGTGCCCACGCGTGAATCGCTCGACCAGATCCACTGCGCGAAGCCGCGCCAGCGACGTCGGCTTGGTGCCGACGATACGCTGGGCGGTGCTCGACAGATGTGACGAGCTCGCGAAGTCGAGCACCTCGGCCACGTCGCGCACGTCGTAGCCCGGGTTCTTCGCCAGCTCCGCCGCAGCGATCAGCCGCACCAGATCGATCACGCGTTTGAGGTTCGGTGCACCCTCCGCGGCGAACGTCCGGCTGAGGTGCTCGCGCGTGACCTTGAGTGCGTCGGCGAGGAGTTGCGTGCGGACGGGACGTCCCGCCCAGCCGACGATGCACCGCCAGGCCTGCTGCTGGAGCGGCGTGGACAGCGCGAGGGCTTCCGGCGGATCGTGCAGCGCGAGGGCGAATCGTGTGGAGAACGCCTGTCGCAGCACGAGGTGGCGCAACACCGTGTCGTCGACCGATTCCACGAGCACGTCGGCGAAATCGAGTGCCGCGCACTGTGCCAGCGCGGGCGACTCGGAGGCTCGCAGCGTCGTGAGACCGAAGAACGGCATGCTCGGGAACTCGCGCGCGAGCCTCGCCGCGCGCCACGTATCTTCGCCCGAGCCCGCGAGATCGATGATCGTCGCATCCACCAGCGAGCTGCGGAACGTCTGCTCTAGCTCGTCCGGTGTCTTCGCGAGCAGCAGGCGCGCGCGACGACGTGGAAATGCGGCGCGGGCAACGGCCCGTGCGCGTTCGCGCGCCGAGTAGAGTACGACCGCCGGCGGCGGCGCGTTCCCGCGGAGTGGAAGCGGCCGGTCGGCGACCTTCGGCGCGCTCATGACCCATCTCCGCGACGAGGGATATCGAGTGGCAACCCGAGCTGCAGCTCGCGCTGTGGAGATGGAGGCAGCGCCGGCTCCTCCGCAGTCACCTGATCCGGGCCGCCAATCATCTCGTGCGCGCGGCCCAGCACCTTTCGCGCGTTCGCGTACGAGATCGCGGCGCGCGCATCGTCGAATGAAACCCAGCGACACGCGGTGATCCCCTCCGCATGCTGCGGATTGGTCGTCGCCTGGTTCGTTTCCATGAGGTAGAAGTGACAGACCTTGTGGATCAGCTGGCCCCGGAAGCGGAAGTACCAGTCGATCGTCTCGATGCGTCCGCGCATCGCGAGCTCGTCGATCCCGGTCTCCTCGCGTACCTCGCGCATCGCGGCATCTTCCGCGCGCTCGCCGGACTCGAGGTGCCCCTTCGGAAAGCCCCAGTTCTGATAGCTGTCCTTGATGAGCAGGAACAGCGCGCTCCCTTCGTGAAGACGGTACACGACTCCGCCGGCCGACGTCTCCCGCTGGGCGCGCGCGCGAGTCACCGATCGCTCCGTCAGACGCTGGCCGCGACGGCGCCGCCGGGCACGCCCCCGTCGTCCTCGGTCGGACGGCCTTCCACGAACTGGCGTACGACCGGATCGTCGGTCGTCTTGATCGCGTCGATGGTGCCCTCCCACCGGACGCGTCCCTGGTACAGCATGGCGATGCGCGTACCCACGGTGAATGCGCTGCGCATGTCGTGCGTGATGACGATCCCGGTGACGTGCAGCTTCTCGCGCATGCGCACCATCAACTGGTCGATCACGGCGCTGGTGACCGGATCGAGACCGGTCGTCGGCTCGTCGTAGAGGATGTACTTCGGGCGCAGCGCGATCGCGCGCGCGATGCCGACGCGCTTCCGCATCCCGCCCGACAGCTCGGCCGGGAACCGGTCGTGCACGCCTGGGAGATCGACGAGATCCAGCGCCTCTTCGACGCGCTGGGCGATCTCGCGCTCGCTGAGCTCGCCCTGCTTCCGAAGCCCCATCGAGACGTTCTCGCCGATGGTGTACGAATCGAACAGAGCGGCGAACTGAAAGACGTACCCGATGCGTGCGCGCAGTGCGTAGAGATCGCGCCGGGTGAGCTCGGGCACGTTCACGCCGTCCACCCACACCTCGCCCTCATCGGGCTCGAGCAGGCCGACGATGTGCTTGATCGCGACCGACTTGCCCGTTCCCGAATAGCCGATGATGACCATGGTCTCACCCTCCGGCACATCGAGGGTGAAGCCATCGAGCACGCGCTTGGGTCCGAAGGCCTTGCGGACGTTCTTGAGCTGGATCATCGAGCGGCTATGGTGGGGGTGGGGTGTGAGGTGCCGCACAACCCCGGCTCAACATCAGGAAAGTGATGCTAAAACCCTCCCGGTGCCAGACCCATACCAGACGTGCCCGGCAACGCGAACGGGGCGACCCGAAGGCCGCCCCGTTCACTGCTTGTCGATCGAAAATCGCTCAGGCGGCGAAGCTGCCGAGCGCGCGTCCGACATCACCCTCACGCAGACGCTTGAGCGCCCGGTCGCGGAGCTGGCGAACGCGCTCGCGCGTGACGCCGAGCATCGAGCCGATCTCTTCCAGCGTGTGCTCACGCCCGCCCTCGAGACCGAAGTAGAGGCGAAGCACTTTTGCGTCCCGCGGTGGAAGTGTCGAGAGCGCCTGCTCGATCTCATCGGTGAGGAAGCGATTCATCGCCTCTTCCTCGGTGTCCGGCATCTCATCGGCGACGAAGCGCTCGATCAGCGAGCGATCGCCTTCCGGATCCATCGGCGCGTCGAGGCGGACGTCGCTCGTGTTGAGCGCCGCCAGCGACTGCACGACGTCGACCGACAGCCCGGTGAGCTGCGAGAGCTCCTCGGGACTCGGCTCGCGGTTGAGCTTCTGCCGCAGGATCTCGCTCGCCTTGATGATGCGGGAGAGGTCGGCGGTGCGGTTGAGCGGCACGCGGACGGTGCGCCCCTGCCGCGCGAGCGCGGAGAGGATCGCCTGACGAATCCACCAGACGGCGTAGGAGATGAACTTCACGCCCTGGTCCGGATCGAACTTCCGCGCGGCGGTGAGCAGGCCGACGTTCCCCTCGCCGATGAGATCGATGAGCGGAAGTCCGCGGTTCTGATATTTCTTGGCCACCGAGATGACGAAGCGCAGGTTGCGCTTCACGAGCTCCTGGAGCGCATCCTGGTCACCGGCGCGAATCTTCTTCGCGAGCTCGATCTCCTCCGTGCCCTTGAGCAGGGGATAGGTGGAGACCTCGTAGAGGTACTGGTCCAGGATGTCGCGCTCGGGCTCGTTGGGTGCGATCCCAGCGGGTGCCGCGCGGCGGCGTCGTGGCTTCTTAACTTCGGTCATGATGGCCTCGAACTGGTCCTACGCGTGAGAGTAGGGCATCTATGAGCAGCGACGACCGAGACACACGACGACGGAATGCTTCGAAGAACCGGGTCGAGCGACGGCGTCGCACTGCTGCTGGTGAAGGCGTTTCGCAGCGGGCGGCGCGTGTTGCACGTGCACGAACGACAGACGCCAGATGTGTTTCGGTCAGGATGGTCATCCCGCCGCGTGCAAAATACCGGCCGAAGGACGTTCCGCTAGCCCTGATTTCTTGACACCCGATATACCCTCGGCTATCCTTCGCGGTTCCTGATGGGAACGTTCGTTTCGCGTTTCCAGAGGGCCCCGGGGGCGTAGCTCAGTTGGGAGAGCGCTTGAATGGCATTCAAGAGGTCAGGGGTTCGATTCCCCTCGCCTCCACTGGGCCGGCGCAGTAAGCGGATGTTTGGTTTCGTCGGTGCGAGGGCCGAGCACTGAACACGATGCGGGCGACGCGCCGAGTCGAAGCGCGAATCGTGCGGGAATAGCTCAGTTGGTAGAGCACAACCTTGCCAAGGTTGGGGTCGCGGGTTCGAGTCCCGTTTCCCGCTCTGTCGTGGCGATGGTCGCGACTCCGGAGTGATGGTCACAGCAGGACGGGTGCGGCGGAGCTCGTGGCCGTACGTGACGAGGGCGGTTAGCTCAGTTGGTTAGAGCGCCACGTTGACATCGTGGAGGTCACAAGTTCGAGTCTTGTACCGCCCATACGGTTGCCCCCGGCGCACTGCCGGGGGCTTTTTTTCGACGCATCTCGTCGCGCTCACACTCGGCGACGCACAGATCTGTCGGGTTGACCGAGCCCGGCACGCTGTCTATTTTTTGTGTCTGCACTCGGTCGCCTACGACCGTCTTGCATCGTGTCGTGAGCGCCCGTAGCTCAACTGGATAGAGCATCTGACTACGGATCAGAAGGTTTGGGGTTCGAATCCCTACGGGCGCATCCACGAGTACTTCGAGTACTTCTCTAAAGTTGTGAGCTGTTCGGCGGGGCGTAGCGTAGCCCGGTAGCGCGCCTGCTTCGGGAGCAGGAGGTCGCTGGTTCAAATCCAGTCGCCCCGACCATCATTCATACGATCGTGTTACAAGCCGCCCCTTCGGGGGCGGTCTTGTTTTTTTGTCGCACGCCCGTCGCACACGCAAACGGTTTTCGACTGCTCACAGGGGCCGCGACGTTCGGCCCGCCGTTGAACGGCGATAGCACGACTCCTATACTGCGGCATGAGACCGCGTTCCGCTCGCTTGATGCCGCGTTCGCGGGGCGTCGCATGCACGATCGGGATCTGCCTCGTCGCATCGATCTCCGCGTGCTCCGGGCGCTCGCCGACCGAGCACGGGGGGGAGATGAACGGCCCTCCCACGGTCAAGCTGTCGAAACACGACGGCGATGAGCAGAGCGGCGTACCGGGTGCTCCGGTCGCCGTTCCGCCTTCGGTTACCGTCGTCGACTCCCTCGGAGGCGCGCGGTCGGGAATCGCCGTGAGGTTCGCCGTCACGAGCGGAGGCGGGACAATCACGGGCGCGGACGCGGTGTCCGATGCGTCCGGCGTCGCACGGGTCGGCAGCTGGACCCTCGGTCGATCGGCTGCGGTCAACTCCCTCTCCGCCACGACGGCGACCGGATCGCCGGTCCTGTTCGTGGCGACCGCCGAACGCCGCTCCCCGAACATCAGCCTGACGCTCGAGAAACCTTCGGCGGCAGACCCTGCGTTCGTCGGTGACACTGTGCAATTGACTGCGCGCACCACCTCCACTTACGAGGTCGCGAGCGTCATCGTGGCAATGGCGGGACGTATCGCGATGCTCGAGGCGACCGAGCCGGGCCTGTGGCAGGGCACTCTCCTGCTGACCGGAACGGCGCGAGACACGGCGACGCTCCTCGCGACGGCGACAGACATCCAGGGCGCGACGACCGACGTCGTTCGGTTGCTTACGCACGATCGGAGGCCCCGGGTCATCCTAACGGTTCCGCTCGACAACGCCGTCGCCCATGCCGGGCTCGCGATCGACGCTGCGTGCGACGACGACGACCCGAACGGATGCACGATCACGGTACTGCGCGATCCGAACCTCCTCGCGGGACCCGCGCCATCGCCGCTGAAGACGACCATCGCGCTGGACGCGCTCGACGGCACGCCGGTGCCGATCACCATTCTCGCAGTCGACTCACGAGGGCAAGGCGCCTCGGCGTCGGGGACGGTGCTGGTCGAAGCGTCGCCGCAGCTGCGTCTGATCGGCATGGGTGGGCGAACGGACGTGCCGGAGCGAGCGTGGGATGTTCGCGACACTCGGCTGCTGCTGGAGGGCGTCCTGCCCCATCTGGGCTTTGCGACACGGTCCATCAAATCCATCCGGCACCTCGACACTGTGGTCTCGGACAGTCTCCCCGTGGCCGTCGAAGGCGTGATGTCGGCTGGCTATCTCACGCCCACTGGAGCCGTGTTCCGGACCTTTGGTCCCGTTCGCGGTGCCCCGGACAGGCTGTTGCACATCTGGCGCAACGGAGCGCTCACGTCGCCAATCGATCGCTCCGCCGTCGGACTCGCCGCGAGCGGGGACTTCGTCGTCTACGAGGGTTTTGTCGAATCCTCCATCGCCGATGTGTCCGTGTACCGATTGAACGTGCAGACGGGTGTGGAAGAGCGAGTAGCTGATGCTGTCCCGATCGACACGGAGCTCGATGTCGCCCGAAACGGCGACGTCGTCTATCGTGGTCTCAACGGTGTGGCCAGATACCGCGATGGGGTGAACAGCTTGATTGCGCCCGACGGCCCGACCTCCTTCAACACGAGCCCCGTCACGGACGGTGGCAATGTCGTGTTCCAGCGCCGCAGTAGCGGGAGCGCGGTCATCGAGCTCTGGCTCTTCGACGGCACCTCGCTCTCGTCGTTATCCGCGCTGTCATCAGCCGCAGCCCAGGTGACGCGAAGCGACTACGCGGTGAACGCTGGATGGACGGCGTTCTCCAAGAACGACGCATCCATCGTCAGACAGGTCTGGACACGATCTCCCGCGGGGGTGCAACGTGTCGTATCGACCTTCGGCTCGTCGGCGGCGATCGAAGCCGTAGCGCCCGACGGGAGCGTGGTATTCACCAGCGCCGATGTGCGCTACTTCGCCCGTCCCTCCGAGCCCCCGGTTCGCATCGGGAAGGCGTGGGGGACAGCGCTCTGGCGCGATGGACGGTTCGTAGTTCTGCTGGGGAACGCGGCCTTCGCGGTAGAGCCCTAAACACACAGCGGGTTCGCTGACGGCGATGGGCTCGCGCTTCGAGAGCAGGAGGTCGCTGGTTCAAATCCAGTCGCCCCGACCATCGTCGTTGCAAATCAGGTGTCATTGACCAGCCCGGCTGAGAATCAGCCGGGCTGGTCTTTCTTTTGTGCGTGGCCTTTTTCTTGAGAGGTCGGCAACGCCCGACTCGTGCCTACCGCGAGCGCGCGACAGACCTTCGCCGCTCGGCCACACCCACTCGAACAGCATGCGAACTGCAATCAATCGCACCGACGGTCGAGCGCCGTGACCGCAACGCTCGTCCTCGATTCCGCGTCCGACGCGGGGCATCCAGAGCGGAACGCGCCTTCTGCGGCAACCGGCGAACGACGCTTCGAGCACCTTCTGCTGGGCACCGCCGTCGCGCTTGGTGTGCTCGTGCGACTTCTTCCCGTGCTCCGGTTCGACTTTCCGTTGAACGACGGCGGATTGTTCTACCAGATGGCGCTGGAGCTGCAGCGCGCTGGATACGCGATCCCCGACGTCACGAGTTACAACGGCGATCACATCCCGTTCGCCTACGCGCCGCTCGGCTTCTATGTCGCAGCGCTGTTGGGCCGCACGCCCGAGGGGGTGCTCGCCGCAGTTCGATGGATCCCGGTCATCGTCACGATTCTCGGGATTCCGGCCTTCGTGCTCCTGGCTCGCCGGCTGCTTCCGAACCAGCGCACCGTGATCGCCGCGACCTTCGCCTACGCGCTGCTTCCGCGTGCGTTCATCTGGACGATCATGGGCGGAGGGCTCACGCGCTCGTTCGGGATGCTGTTCACAGTGTTGGCGCTGTGGCAGGCGCACCTGCTATACACGACGCGAGCGCGGCGGCACGCGTTCGCGACTGCGGTGTTCGCGTCGCTCACGGTCCTGAGCCACATCGGAACGGCGCCGTTCCTCGCCGCGAGCATCGCGCTCATGTGGGTCGCGTATGGGCGCCATCGACACGGGATTCTCGCTTCGCTCGCTGTCGCGGCGCTCACGCTCATGCTGACGGCACCATGGTGGGGCGTCGTGGTCGCGGAGCACGGCATGGCGCCCTTCCGCGCCGCGCAGGCGAGCGGAGGGTCGGTGCTCAGCGGAAGCACCGCTCGCTGGGCCGTGCGCCTCGCACTCGCGAAGCTGACGCTCGGCATCACGGGTGAACCGCTCTTTCCTCTCATTCTCGTGGGCGGGCTGGTCGGCGCACTCGTTGAGCTCACTCGGCGTCGCTGGCTGTTGCCCGCCTGGTGGCTGCTCATCGTGCTCGCCGAGCTCCGCGCGCCGGGCACCTACGCCGCCATTCCGATCGCGATGCTCGCCGGCGTGGCCATCGCGGAGGCACTGACGCCACTTCTGCGGTACTGGCGCGAACGCGGCGCGGGATCGCGCCCACGTTCATTCAGCTTCGCAGGTGCAACGGGATCCCGATGGTCCACGGGCGTGCTGGCGGGGCTAGTCGTCTACGCGACATTCGCCGCGCTGATGCGCACTCCGTCGATCCCATCCGAGCTTTCTTACCTCGGAAGCCTCGACGGTGGCGACCGCGCCGCGATGCGGTGGGTGGCGACGGCGACACCGGCGCAGAGTCGTGTCCTGGTGATCACGGGCGCGACATGGTCGAACGACCGGGTCGCCGAGTGGTTTCCGGTGCTCGCACAGCGGCGCAGCGTCGCCACTGTACAGGGATCGGAATGGTTGCCCGGTGGCGAGTTCACGCGCCGGCTCGAAGCCTCCGAGGTGCTTTCGGGGTGCGCGTCCCGCGATGTGGCGTGCGTCGAGCAGTGGGCGGCGTCGACGGGCAAGCCATTCACTCACCTCTACGTCACGAAGACGATGGGAAAGAAGGGGCTGCCCGGTACTGACTGCTGCACCGCGGTGATCGCGTCCGCGCAGTCGGATCCGCGATACCGCCGCATTTACGACGGTCCCGGCGCAGCGATCTTCGAGCGGCGATAGTCGCCGGCGATCAGGCGCGGATCACGCGGCGCGTTCAGCGGAGACTGCGCGCTCTGCAGACGCTGCTGGCCGCTTTGTGGGAGCGACGAGGAACAACGCTCCCACCACCGTGACGGGGAGCCAGAGCAGCAGGTGGACCAGCAGCGCGAACGTCAACGCGACGACGTGACTCGCGCCGAACGCGGTGAGCCCCTGCACGGCGAAGTAGTCGAAGGTTCCGACGTAGCCTGGTGAGCTCGGGATCATCGTCGCGAGCGTTCCCGCTGCGAGGGCGAACCAGGGCGCGAAGGCCGATCCATCGGCGCCGAGCGACCATGCGACGCACACATACGCGGTCCCCTCGAGCCCCCAGGCCACGACGGTGAGGGCGAGCAGCGCCAGCGCGCGACGGACAGGCCTCACGATGAGCAGCGAGTCAAAGAGCTGCTCGGCCAATCGAAGACTGCGAGCACGCACCGACTCGGGCACCAGCGGTGCGCGCCCGATCAGCCACGTGATCGAGCGACGCACGAGCGATGGAAGGAAGATCAACGACAGGAGACCGGCTCCGGCGACCACACCGACCACCGTGCCGGCGACGACGAAGGGCCGTGGCACCACACTGTGCCCGAGCGCGAACAGTCCGGCGAAGAGCAGCGCGAGCAGGACGACGACGTCGAGCAGGCGTTCGACGAGCAGCGTCCCCGCGACCGCCATCGCCGAGGAGCGGAGTGCGGAGCGAAAACCGACGGCGCGAACCACGTCGCCGACGCGGAGCGGCACAGTGTTGTTGATCGCGATGCTGACGAGGAATGGTCGCACGCAGGCGCGCACCGGCAGCGCGGGCTCCAGCGCGCGCAGCATCCACCACCAGCGCACGATACGCATGCCGAATCCGGCGGCCACCGCGACGAGGGCGATGAGCAGTGGCGCTGCGCGCGCCGTCGCGAGAGCGGAGATCACATCGCCGAACGAGACACGGCGAAAGGCGAGGGTGATGAAGACGAGCGCCACGGCCCACCCGACGCCGATGCGAAGCCATCGGCGCGGCGTGGACGCTGGAGCCGGAATCGCTTGCACGGCGGAATCGGTCATCGAGGAGTGGCCGTCGCGTGCACGTGTGCTGTACGCAGCGACTCGCCGATCTGCACACCCACACGGCGGCCTTCACGGATGGCGTAGTTCGTTCCGCGATCTTCGGGATACACCTGGGCCATCGTGCTCAGGAACAAGCCGGCGATCGGCGTCTCGACCTCGGGGATCAGCCGGCTGTAGTGCCGCACGACGATCGGCTGTGAGAAACGCGCACGCCACACGTGTGCGCCGAGGATCCATTCGCGCCGGAGCTCCGGGAACATTCGTTCGAGATACGGCACGCAATAGTCGACGACTTCCTCGTCGGACATCCGGAAGAGATCGGCGTCCTCCGGGAGATACTTCGAGAGATAGACGATGTGCCGACCGCCGTAGGTGGATGCGGGCTCGAAGTTCGTGTGCTCGATGATGCCGACGAAGGGAAAGCCGGGATCGTTGACGTTGAGCCAGTAGGTGCTCGACAGACTGCGGTCGAGCTCGAGCACGAGGCAGACGTTGGCGAGGTAGTCGATCGACCGCAGACGCTTCACGTAGGACTCGTCAACGTACGGTGCAACGAGGTCGGCGAAGATCGGCAGCGCGGTCGTGGCGAGCACCGCGTCGCCCTCGACGACGCCACGCGTCGTCTCCACGCCGGTGACTGCTCCGTCTCGGACCTGCAGCGCGACGGCCGCCTGGCCCGTCCGGATCACACCGCCGAGTCGCACGACCTCCTCGGCGAGTCGGTCGGCAAGCGCGGCGAACCCGCCGCGGTAGTACGCGAGCATCTCCGCGCCCGTGCGATCGCGGCTGCCGCCACGAAGCTTGAGCTTGTTCCAGAACCACACCGCGGAGATGCTCGAGGCGAACGGGCCGAACTTGCCATTGAGCAACGGCTCCCAGACGACGCGGTACACCTCGCGTCCCCCGAGGCGAATGAGCCACTCCTTCGCGGTGAGATCCTCGAGTGGGCGCCAGTCCTTCACGCCGCGCGCGCGCAACGCCAGGATGCCGAGCCGCAGGCGATCGAGCAGGGCGAGCGGCGTGAAGCGGAGCACGTCGGCGGGCGAGCTCATGCGGAACACGGTGTTGGCGAAGTACATCCCGGTGCGCGTGGGTCGATAGATGACTCGATCACCCACACCGAGCTCCTTCACGAGATCGCCAACGTGCTCGTCGTTCGTGAACCAGTGGTGGTAGAACTTCTCGAGGCGCTCTCCCTGCACGTCGAACGTGCCGGCCAACCCGCCGACCTCCGGGTCGGCCTCGAGCACCGTCACGGCAACGCCACGCCGCGCCAGCTCCCACGCCGCGCTGAGCCCCGTGAATCCGGCGCCGATGACGACGACGTGTGCGCGAGACTCATCGCCACCTGTCGTGTCCTCGCCGCCGGATGCCGCGAGCGTGGTATCCACGCTCCGCACCGTCGGAGTCGTCATGACGGCGTCATTCCGGCGGGCGGTCCGTCGCGACGGTCATCGGGCCAGACGCTTCGCCGGCCGACGGGTGTGATCTGCGCCTCGCGCCGCGTCAGCTCGGGCTCGCGGTAGATGTGCAGCGGCACTGAGTGCGTGGGCTCCGGCCGGTCGAACCCGAGGCGCTCCTGCACGACGTACAGCGGCCGGCGCTTGGACTCCGCGTAGATGCGGCCGACGTACTCGCCGATGACGCCGAGCGCGAGCAGCTGCGTCCCGCCGACGAAGAGCACGGCGATGAAGAGCGCTGTCCAGCCAGTGACCCAGTTGTTCGTGAACAGCCTCAGCACGAGTGCGTACACGACGGCGAACATCGCGATCACCGACGCGGCGAACCCGATCCACGTGGCGAGGTGGAGCGGCGCGACGGAGAACGACGTCACGCCGTCGAGGGCGAAGCGCAACATCTTGAAGAGCGGATACTTGCTCTCACCGGCGAATCGCGGCGCCCGGCTGTAGGGCACCGCGATCTGTCGAAAGCCGACCCACGCGACCATTCCACGCACGAATCGATCGCGCTCCGGCATCGCCTGCAGCGCGTTGACGACGCGCCGATCCATCAGGCGGAAATCGCCGGCATCGAGCGGGATCTCCGTCTCGCTGAGGCGGCCGAGTAGACGGTAGAACGACTTGGCCGTCGCGAGCTTGAACTGCGTCTCGCCCGGCCGATCCGTGCGCACTCCGTACGCGACGTGATAGCCCTCTCGCCAGCGCGCCACGAACTCGAGGATGAGCTCGGGCGGATCCTGCAGGTCGGCGTCGATCAGGACGACGGCGTCACCGGTCGCGTGCTCCAGCCCGGCCGTGACAGCCGTCTGGTGGCCGAAGTTGCGGGAGAAGCGAACGACGCGCACGCGCTCGTCGTTCGCCTGCAACGCGCAGAGGATCTGTCCGGTGGCGTCGCGGCTTCCGTCATCGACGTAGATGATCTCGTAGTCGACGCCCTCGATCGTGCCGAGCACGTCGTTCAGGCGGCGATGCGTCTCCGCCAATACCGCTTCCTCGTTGTAGCACGGTACGATGACTGATAGTTGTTGCTTCGACACGGCTCTCGGCTATTGATGAGGCGGCCGTCTCGGCTCGCCGACGCACACGCGCACGATCTCCTCGCGAACGCGCGAGCGAGTCCATGCCGACCGTGCATTTGCAGTGGATGATCGTTCAGCCGCGACGCGAGGCAGCGATCGGTGAACTTCCGTCGTTCGTCCGCACAAGGGCACGTCAGTGGGCGACGAAGTAGAACATGGCGAGGCACCCCGCGGCGGACCGTCACCCGGGGCGCATGCTGCGTGCCATCGGTACGCGTTCGCACGCGCGTTTTCGCGCGTGCTTTCGCCAGGTTCAGTAACGATCTCGCGATGTGACGCCGCGCACGTTCTCGGCCGACGAACGCGCGGCACGGCGCGCTATGGGCGCGCGGGAAGCGCCGTACCGCGCGGCGCGTCGCTCCCGGTCGCTGGCGGCGGAGCGCTCGGCGCGGGTCCGAGGAACCATTCCGTGATGTGAGCGGCCTCAGCGACGTCGATTCCCTGGACGCGAATCTTCTCGGCCTCGGCGGTTCGGCCCTGGAGCTCGGCCGCCTGGGCGAGCACCAGGGCCGTGGACGTATACAGTGCAGGAATTCCCGCCGATGGCCGGTCGACCCAATCGCCGCGACGGATGATCGCCGCCGGCGCGCCGTAATGCCTCCACAACGCAGCAGTCCGTGGCACATCGACAAAGCCGAGGCCCGGCACCTCGACGGTATCGCGGCCGGCAGCGAGCGCGGCCGGTGCGACGCGCGTCACGAGCCCCTGTACGAGCGAGTACGGAGCGAGACCGAGCGACTGCGCGTAGGACGCCGTCGTGCGCGAGATGTAGAACGGCCGGACACCGAGATTGTCCTTCAGCATCTGCAGGACGAGGATGTCGGCGCGCAGCGGCACGCCGAACTCGAGTCGCCGCGGGTCGATGACGGCACGGATGCCCCCCTGCTCGAAGAGCTGCGGTTCGCGCAACTCGACGTAGTCCGGGATCGCGTCGAGCTGCGACCTGCTGAGGCTCATGATGGGACGCATCGGCACGGGCCAGCTCCGACCGCGATAGACGGCCGGGCCCGCAGCCTCGTCGTAGCGATGGATCGGACGGCGCAGCAAGCCCCGTGCGTACCAGTCGGTGTTGAGCAGCGACGTCACGGCCACGGTGACGTCGCGCCGCACCCCTTCCACCTCCTGGGCATACCAGAGCGGGAACGTGTCGTTGTCGCCGCCGGTGACGAGGATGCCGTACGGCTCCACCGAGTTGAGGACGTCGCGCGCCCACTCGCGCGTCGCCCACTCGCCCGCACGGGAGGCCGCACGCCAGTTGCCGACGAGGGGCAGAAGACCGAACGCGAGAATCGGCGCCGTGGCTGCCCAGCGAGGAGCTCGGCCGGCACGCTCGGCCACCATGCGCCACACCGCAACCAGTCCGAGCGCCGCCCACACGCTCCAGGCCGAGAAGCTCCACAGGTAGAAGTAGTCGCGGTCGCGCACCTCGCGCTCCACGCCGACGACTTCGGGAGCCTGTGACGCGCCGTACTTGAAGTTCATGTAGTAGACGAGCGCGAACGTGACGGTGAACACGAGCGGACCGAAGAACCAGAACGACGCGCGATCGCGTCGCCAATGCACGACGCCGCCGGCGATTCCCAACCCGAGGAACAGCGCAGCCAGCGCGCGCTGCAGCGCTCCCTGCGTGCCGTGAGGATCGCGCAGCCATTGCCACTTGAAGTACAGCCACCACATCTCCAGCTGAGCGGAGAAGGGCGCCTGGCGCTCCGACAGGTTCGGCTTGCCGTACTGCACGCGATTGATGTTGTCCATCAACCGGCGCACCGTCGTGTCCGAGAAGGTGCAGGCCACTCCGATGCGATCGGCGCATCCCGTCGGCTCGCCCTCGTTCAACGCGGGATGATGTGCCGCACGGATCGGCTCGAATGCGAACGGCGTGAGGCCGAGTGCGAGTGTCAGCAGTGCGCTCGCGATGAGTCGCCAGCGTAGCACGGTACGCGGACGCCGGACGATCACCGCGGTCGCGACGGCTGGCCCGACGAGAAATCCGGCCGGATGATTCGTGTAGCCCAGTCCGATCAGATACGCGATGAGCACAAGGATGCGATCGGCGCGGCGTCCGTCGGGATCGTCGCACCAGAGCACGGTCAGCCACGAGACCACCGCGAAGAACGCGAGCGACACAGTGTAGACCTTCTCGTTCACGACGCTCTGATTCCACACCGTGAACGCGGTCGCGCTGAGCACGGCGGCGAGCACGGAGCCGGTGCGGCGTACCCACTTCACCGTGATCCACTGCGCCAGCACGCGTTCCGCGACAAGGAACCAGATGCCCGCGGCGAGCGCGCTGCAGACGGCGGCGAGGAGGTTCACCCGGTACGCCACGCCGCCGAACGGCAACAGTGAGGCGACGCGTCCGAGCAGCACGAAGAGCGGATTGCCAGGCGGATGCGGGATCCCGAGCGTGTAGGCGGCGGTGATGTATTCGCTCGCGTCCCACATCGCGGTCGTGGGCGCGAGAGTGACGACATAGAGCGCGAGCACGCCGAGCGCGGTGAGCCCCGCGGCACGATAGGACGGACGAAGATCGGCAGCAGCGGCGGACGTCGTCATGTCAGTCGGTGAACAGGGCAAACGGGACGAGGACCAGGTAGCCGATCATGAGGGCAAGCGGCGCGATGACAACGCCGCCGCGTGCGAGATCGACGTAGCCGATGGCGATGAGCGTCGGTGCCGCGACACGCACGGCGATCGTGCGTGGCCCGGCCACGTGTGTGGAGCGTGGCATGACTTCCTTGCGAGAGTGTCGGGCGCGAGTCGCGTCCGGCGATCAGTTGGTGGCCCGACTCACGTTGAGCAGCGAGTAGATCCGGCCGTTCTCTCCCCGTGCCGAACGCTCGGCACGGGGATCGGGGACCCAGCGCGTGCCGTCGACGACGAATGCGTAGCGGTGCTCGCCCTGGCGGAGCGCGAGCGTGACGGACCAGCGACGCGACGCCTCGTCATGCGTGAGCGGTGTCGCGTCGGCGTCCCACCGGTTGAAGTCGCCCGCGACGGCGACGCGGCGTGCGTCGGGCGCATCGAACATCAGGCGCACCAGTCGCAGCGTGTCGCGAAGCGTCGACGCGAGCGTGTCGCCGATGACCACCGAGGAGAGGGCGGACGCGCCGGGACGCGAATTCGGCGCAATGACCGACAGTGTGGAGATGCCGCCGACGCCCGCCGCGAGCGAGAGGCCGACGATGGCGCTCCGACTCGGGCGGCGCCACGGCTCGGCGCGCCGGCGAATCGGATGACCTTCGGCCGCCGCCCTCCGCACGCGCTCCATCACGCCATGGCGTGCGCGCTCGTCGTCACACAGCGACACGTCGGCACGCAGCGCCCGCGCCACGCGATGCTCGAACCAGTCAGACACTCGGCACCTCCTGCAGCATCGCGCGCAGCCGGGCGAAGGCGCGCTGGACCCGCATCTTGAGCGCCGACTCGCCGGCGCCGGTGATCTTGGACATCTCTTCGTAGGTCAGGTCGTCTGCGTATTTGAGCACGATCGCCTCGCGCTGGTCGGCCGGCAGTCGATCGAGCACGTGCTCGAGCTCCGCCCATGTTCCCTCGTGCAACTCGGCGGCGACGGTGAACTCCAGCCGTCGTGGATCGAGCTCGGCGAACAGCGCATCGCGACGCTTCGTGCGCGCCAGCACCGTGCGGCACTGATTGACCAGGATGCGCGTCAGCCAGGCGGAAAAGCGTTCACGGTCCTCGTAGTCGCTGAGCGCCTTGAAGGCGCGCAGGAACGCGTCCTGGATCGCCTCTTCGGCGTCCTCGCGATTGCCGACGATGCGGACGGCGATCCGCGCACAGCGCGCGTAATGGCGATCGACGAGGTGCGAGAACGCCTCGACGTCTCCATCGAGCACCTGCTGGATGATGATGCGATCACTCATGGCTGACCCCAACAACTAGCCGGCGTGTCCCGATCGTCACATCCGGGTGCTCGGCGTCCACCCCGGGTCATTCGGAACCCAGTCTCGCGACAAATCGCCGGTCGAGACGACGCTTAAGCCAGCCCGCGAGGCGCGAGCGCGCGTGGAGCGGACCCCACCGCACGATGGCGCCTCCATCTCCGGTGTCGAGCAGGCACAGCGGCCGAGCGCTGGCCTTCGCGACGCGGCGATGGGACGCGCCCAGGTACACTCTGATCTCGCGCTCGAGGAACTCACCATGACGCCGAGGATCGACTGCCGCCGAGGCCTCGACCGAGGCGCAGTCGCCGGCCGCCCAGATCGGCGCCCCGGAGCGAGCGCGCAGCCTCGCATCCACGAGCAACCGGCCGTGCGCATCGTGTTCGAGCCCGCTCTCGGCGATGACGCGGGGCGCCGCACCTCCGGTCGCCCACACAACGAGATCGCTCGGGAGGAGGGCACCGGAGGCGAGAACCACCCCCTCCGAGCGCACGGCGATCGCGCGCGTGCCGAGGACGAAGCAGACGCCGCGGCTCTCCAGGGTGCGATGCGCGGCTTCGCGGCACGGTGCGAGATCGCCGAGCACGTGTGGTGCCGCGTCGACGATGGTCACCACGCCACGGCCCCTGCGCGCGCGCAGGATCCGCTGCAGAGCGAACGCGCACTCCACACCGACGCTTCCGCCGCCGACGACGGTGCACCGGATGGCCTCCGGACTATCCGCGAGTCGGGCTTCGATGACACCGCGAACCTCGGGCAGGATCGACGCGGGACGCAGGGGGATCGCGTGCTCGATCACGCCGGGCAGCTCGCTGCCGAGTGGCGCGCCGACCTCGTCGATCGAGCAGAGATCGAACGCGATGCGTTCCGATCCGGCGTGGACGACGTGGGTGTGTAGCTCGAAGCGGTCCGCACGCGCATCCACGACGCGCGCACCCGCGCGCTCCGCGAGGGCGACGACGTCGATGCGGGCCTCGGATTCATCATACGCGCCGCGCAGAATGCCCGACGTCATGGCGGGGTCGTACTGCATGCGATCGGACGTGACGAGCACGAGCTCGAGGCCGCGCACGAGCGGGCGCGAAAGCGCGCGCAGGAGATACAGGTGCGCGCGCCCTGCCCCGAGAAGTACGAGGCGGCGAAGCCGGGGTCCGACGCTCGATGCGGTCAGTGGCCTTGCCCGGCCGCGGGAGTGGCCGCGCCCCTTCGTGACCATTCGTCGAACCCACCTTCGGCGTTGCTCACGCCGACGATGCCGGCCGCGCGCAACACGCTGGCGGCCACCGTGCTGCGCGCGCCGCTCTGGCAGTAGGTGACGATCGGCTGTCGCCCACGAAGCTCGGACAGCTGCGACGTCAGCTGCGCCAGCGGCACGTGCACCGCTCCCGGAATGTGCCCCTCGCTCCACTCGCTGGCGGAGCGCACGTCGACGACGGTCGCATCGCCGGCGCGGGACGTCAGCTGGCTCACCCGAGTGGATGGGATGCTCGTGACACGCCTGGGGGCGAACGAGTCGAGCTCGATCGCGGGCAGCGCACCCAACACGCGGTCGTAGCCGATGAGCGCGAGATCGCGCGCGACGATGGCAGCTTCGTGCAACTCGTCCGGCCGCATGAAGAGCACGAGCTCGCGCGACGGGTCGAGCACTGAGCCCGCCCAGGTGAGGAACGAGCGGCCGAGCGGGAGGCTGATGGCCCCTTCGAGATGGAGAGCGAGGAATTCCTCCGACGGCCGGGTGTCGACCAGCAGCGCGCCGTGCTGGACTCGCTCGCGAAGCACCGACGCATCCGTGCGCTGAACAGTGGGCATCGGTGGGACGCCGAGCGCGTTGAGCTGCTTCATCCGAGCGAAGTACGCCGGAGGCTCCGGCTGGTCGGCGAGCACGGCACGCACGAACTCCTCCTCGTCGTCGATCTGAAATGCCCAGTTGGTGCGAAGCTCGTATCCGAGAGTGCTCTGCGGAACCGCGCCGAGCGACTTGCCGCAGGCCGAGCCCGCGCCGTGGCCCGGCCACACCTGTAGATATTCGGGCAGCTCACGCAGTGACTGCAGCGAGCGGTACAGATCCACCGCGGAGCGGTGCATCGACCCTGTGACCCCGACGGCGCGCTCGAGCAGATCGGGACGGCCGACATCGCCGGCGAACAGGAAGTCGCCGCTCACGATGCCGACCGGCAGCTCGCCGGTCGCCTCGTCGGTGACGAGGAAGATCAGATGCTCCGGCGTGTGTCCCGGTGTGTGCCGAACCTCGAGCCGCACTCGGCCGACCGAGAGCAGGTCGCCGTCGAGGAGGGCCTTGGCGCCGGCGCGTCGAAGGCGCGCCGCGGACTCGTCGTCTCCTTCTCCCGACAGCCGCAGCTCGGCGCCGGCCTGCCGCGCCAGCGCTTCGCCGCCCGAGAGGAAGTCGGCGTGGACGTGCGTCTCCGTGACGAACGCGATGCGCACGTCCTCGAACTTGGCCGCCTCCAGGTAGCTCGTCGGGTCGCGCAGCGGATCGATCACGATCGCCTGCCTCGTCGCCTCACAGGCGATCAGGTAACTCGCCTGCGCGAGCCGGTCGTGATAGAGGCGGCGGAAGATCATCGTCGCGTGGAGGGAGGGAGCCGTTGCTTGTGACGGCCACAGCGCAGGGTTAAATTATACGGCTCAGGAGCAGTGCCCGCGACGGCAGCGTCGCGCGAGTGTTCTGCGTGCGTAGCTCAGCTGGATAGAGCGCTTGCCTCCGGAGCAAGAGGTCGTGGGTTCGAATCCCGCCGCGCGCATCCCCCGCAGAAAGGCCCCGCGAGCGCTCAGTCACTCACGGGGCCTGTGCGTGTAAGCCAATGGCGTGGTCCGGCCATTGCACAGGTCGCTCGTCGTCTCCCGCCTCGCACTCCACTCCTCCCAGCTCGCATGGCGCGCCGGCTCGCCTGGTCCAACGTCCGCGGTGGCCTCGTCGCCATCGCCGTGATCGTCGGCATCTGCGTGGCGACCCTGAAGTATGCCCGTGTGGGCGCGCTGCGTGGTGACAGGTTCCACCTGTACGCGGCCGTCGGCGCGGCACGCGGAGCCCTCAAGGGCTCCGAGGTGTGGTTGATGGGCCAGCGGATCGGCAAGATCACCGACATCCACTTCCGCTCGCCCTCCGAGAGCGACACGTCGACTCGCGTCCTGATCGAGATGGACGTGCTGGAGAAGTACCGCGAGGCGATGCACCGGGACGCGGTCGCGCAGATCCGTCCAGGCGGCTCGATGATCGGAGCGATGGTGGTGTACCTGACCTCTGGCTCGGCTTCGGCGCCGACGATTCGCGACGGCGACACGGTGTTCGCCAGACCGCAGGTCGACATCGAGACGGCGACGGCCCAGTTCGGCGCTGCGACGCAGGAGTTTCCCGCGATCATCGGCAACATGAAGACGATTCGCTCGGAGCTTGAGTCGACGCGCGGCACGGTCGGCGCTCTGATGCAATCGCCGCGCGGGGAGGGAGGCGCGCAGCAGTCGGCGTCGACGCAGCTGGCGCGCCTCCGGCGACGGATGGGCAACGAGCGCGGATCGCTGGGCCGGATCATGGACGGAGGGCTCGGCACACGGGCACGTGTGGTGATGGCGCGTGCCGACTCGGTCCGCACACTCATTGGGTCGGCGAGTGGCTCGCTCGGTCGCTTCAAGCGCGACAGCACGCTGATCGTCCAGGTGGCGGATATTCGTGACGAGCTCGCGATCGTTCGCGCCGCGCTGGCCGACTCGCGCGGCACGGCGGGTCGCGTCCTGCACGACAGCGCGGCATTCAGCGCACTCGGTGAGGCCCACCGCGAGATGACGCTGCTGCTCGCCGATCTGAAGAAGCACCCGCTGCGCTACAATCCCTTCTGACTCGGGTGCTCTTGACCCCCTTTCCGGCCACTCCTAGCTTCCCATGCCGCACGGGATCCTCCTCGTCCTCGATGCCCACCGCCCGGTGCGGCGTGGATCCCGCCGCCGCTCGTCGATCGCACCGTCGCTCCCGCCTGGCGTGCCTGCCGATCGTCGCGCTCCCTCCCCGCGCACGACCGCCACGTGAACATCGCTGAGCTCAAGCGGAAGTCGATGCCCGAGCTGCACGACATGGCGGACACTCTGGCCGTACTCGAGCACGACGGCCTCGGTCGACACGATCTCCTCTTCAAGATCGAGCAGAAGCTGCTCGACGCCGAGCACACGCTCATGGGAGAGGGTGTGCTCGAGGTGCTGCCCGAAGGGTATGGATTCCTGCGCAGCCAGGACTGGAACTACCTCTACAGCCCCGACGACATCTACGTCTCGCCGTCGCAGATCAAGCGCTTCGATCTCCGCACCGGCGACACGGTGAGCGGCCAAGTACGCCCGCCGAAGGAGTGGGAGCGCTATCTCGCCCTGCTCAAGGTGGAGCGCGTGAACGGCGGTGAGCCCGAGGCGGCGAAGACTCGCACAGGGTTCGACAACCTGCGGCCGAGATATCCGCAAGGGCGGCTGCGCCTGGAGACGCGCGACGGCGATCTGAGCATGCGCGTGATGGATCTCATCGCGCCGATCGGCAAGGGCCAGCGCGGGCTGATCGTCGCGCCGCCGCGCGCGGGGAAGACGATCCTGCTCCAGAAGATCGCCAACGCGATCGCGGAGAATCACCCGGAGGTCACGCTCATCGTGCTGCTGATCGACGAGCGCCCGGAGGAGGTGACCGACATGCACCGCGAGGTGCGTGGAGAGGTCATCAGCTCGACGTTCGACGAGGAGGCGACGCGCCACGTGCAGGTCGCCGACATGGTCATCGAGAAGGCGAAGCGACTGGTCGAGTCGGGACAGGACGTCGTGATTCTTCTCGATTCGATCACCCGTCTGGCGCGTGCGCACAACAGCGTGATTCCGAGCGGCGGCAAGATCATGTCCGGTGGACTCGACGCGAAGGCGATGGAGAAGCCGAAGAAGTTCTTCGGCGCGGCGCGCAACGTGGACGGCGGTGGCTCGCTCACGATCATCGCGACCGCGCTGATCGAGACCGGGTCGCGCGCCGACGAGATGATCTTCGAGGAGTTCAAGGGTACGGGCAACATGGAGCTCGTGCTCGCGCGCGAGATCGCCGAGAAGCGCATCTATCCGGCGATCGACATCAATCGGTCGGGGACCCGTCGCGAGGAGTTGCTGTTCACCTCGGAAGAGCTCAACCGCGTGACGCTGCTGCGCACGTTCCTGGCCGACATGCCCGAGACCGAGGCGATCGACTTCCTGCTCAAGCAGATGTCGCGCTCGAAGAACAATCGCGAGTTCTTCGTACAGATGCGCGAGGGCTGAGGCTCGTGCGGACGATGCCCCCCGAACGGGGCCGCTGGCTGGCGGTGGACTGGGGCGAGCGGCGGATCGGGCTCGCGCTGAGCGACCCGAGCGGGACGATCGCGACACCCGCTGGCGTCATCGTACGACGCGCGGGGAAGCGGCCGCCGGTCGCCGAGCTGGTTCGGCGTGCGGAAGCGCTCGAGGCGCGCGCCGTCGTGATGGGTCTCCCGCTCGATGGGGAGGGAGAGGACACGCCACGCGCCACAGAATGCCGGCGCATCGCCTCCGAGCTCACGCGCCGGACGAAGCTTCCCGTGGCGCTGCTCGACGAACGTTTCACCACGGCGACCGCACTCCGCGCGATCCGCGACATGGGAGGCAGCACGCGCGGACGGAAAGGCGACGTCGATGCGCTGGCGGCCACGGTACTGCTCCAACAGGCGCTGCGCATGCCGTCGCTCGCCGCCGTGGACGAGGATACGCCAGGCGCCGAGGCCGATGTCGCGGCGCCGTAGCGCGGCGCGATCGACGCGCCGGGTGGTTGCCGGAGCGGCCGCGGTGATCGCGATGACGATGCTCTCGTGCCGGGGCTCGGGCACCGGCGAGGTGCGCGTGATCGTGCCGCGAGGCGCGACGCTGCGCGTCGCCGCCGAGTCGCTCGCCAAGGCCGGGGTGGTGCAGAACGCGACCGTGTTCCGCCTGTACGGCATGCTGCGCGGCAGCGATCGGTCCATCCGCGCCGGCACGTACGTCTTCAAGCGTGGCAAGTCGTGGGGTGACGTGCTCGACGATCTCCGCGGCGGCAAGGGACTGGAGCACGCGATCACGATTCCCGAGGGCTGGTCGCTGATCCAGATCGTGCCGCAGCTCGCGCGTGTGCTCGAGGTGCCGGTCGACTCGGTGCAGGCGGCAGTGCGAGACACCGCCCTGCTCCACCGCCTCGATGTGCCGACACCGACGCTCGAAGGGTACCTGTTTCCCGACACGTACGTATTTCCGGACGGAACGACGGCGCGCACCGCGACCCGGGTGATGGTGGAGCGATTCGAGCGAGTCTGGCAGCCCGAATGGAACGCGCGCGTGCAGGCGCTGGCGATGAGCCGGCACGACGTGATGGCGCTCGCCTCGATCGTGGAGAAGGAGGCGCGCCTGCCGGAGGAGCGGCCGGTGATCGCGGCGGTCTATCTCAATCGACTCAAGGCGGGGATGCTGCTGCAGGCCGATCCGACGGTGCAATACGCGCTCGGCAAGCACGTCGCGCGCGTGTTCTACAAGGATCTCGAAGTCGAGTCGCCCTACAACACGTACAAGCACACCGGCCTGCCTCCCGGCCCGATCGCCTCGCCAGGCAAGCCATCGATCGTCGCCGCGTTGAACCCGGCCAACGTTCCGTACACGTATTTCGTCGCGCACCCCGACGGTCACCACGAGTTCACGACCAACTTCGCGGCGCACAGCATCGCCGTGCGCGGCGCTCGCCGGGAGTGGGATTCCGTGGCGGCGTTGCGGCGGGACAGCATGCGACCGCCCGCCGTGGCGCCGGCGCCCGCGGGCCGCCGCTGACACACGTGTCCGGCGCGGGCGCGGCACACTCGTTCGACGCATC
>JBJMNN010000148.1:0-14414 GCA_045804245.1 Gemmatimonadaceae bacterium
CAGCGCGCCGTCCGCGCGGAGGAAGGCGTCGATCGCGTCGCTGAGCATCGCCCGGGCGCGGCGGGCCATGTCCTCGATCTCCGGATCGGGCGTGATGGCCGAGCGGAGCGCGACGAGGCGCTGCGCCGTCTGAGCGATGTTCACGGCGTGGTCTCCGATTCGCTCCAGATCGCTCGTCACCTTGATCGCCCCGACGATGAAGCGGAGGTCGCGCGCCATCGGCTGCTGCAGGGCCAGCAGCTCGAGCGCCATCGCCTCGATCTCGAGCTCCATCGCGTCGACCTCCCGGTCGCCGGCGATGACGGCGTCGGCCTTGCCCTGATCCTTGCTCAGCAGGGCGTCGACCGACAGCTCGATCAGCGCTTCGGCCTTCTCGGACATCGCGAGCAGGCGCCGGTTCAGCGCCGCCAGCTGGTCGTGAAAGTGGCGGAACGGAATATCAGGGCTCATCCGAATCTCCCCGTGATGTACGCCTCGGTACGCTGCTCGCGCGGACTGGTGAACAGCCGCTGCGTGTCGCCCATCTCGACGAGGCGGCCGAGGTAGAAGAACGCCGTCTGATCCGAGATGCGGGCGGCCTGCTGCAGGTTGTGCGTCACGATCACGATCGTCAGCTCGCGCTTGAGCTCATAGACGAGCTCCTCGACCTTCTGCGTCGCGATCGGGTCTAGCGCCGATGCCGGCTCGTCGAGCAACAGGACCTCGGGATCGTTCGCCAGCGCACGTGCGATGCACAGACGTTGCTGCTGGCCGCCGGAGAGCGCAAGCGCGCTGTCGCGCAGGCGATCCTTCACCTCGTCCCAGAGCGCGGCGCGACGCAGCGCCGACTCGACGATCTCGTCCAGCTCGGCGCGCTTCGGGCTCGCGTTGATCCGTGGCCCGTAGGCGACGTTGTCGTAGATCGATTTGGGAAAGGGATTCCACCGCTGGAAGACCATCCCCACGCGCTGGCGCAGCGTGACGATGTCCATCCCCTTTTGATAGATGTTCTCCCCGTCGAGCCGGATCTCCCCAGAGCCGCGTGCGCCGGGGATGAGCTCGTTGAGGCGGTTGATCGAGCGGAGGAACGTCGACTTCCCGCAGCCCGATGGACCGATCAGGGCGGTCACGGCCCGCGGTGCGATACTGAGATTCAGGTCGAAGAGCGCCTGGGTCTTGCCGTACCAGAAGTCGAACCGCTCGACGTCGATACGACCTGTGGTGTCGGGAGCGACCGTGGACACCGGCGCGGGCTGAACGACGGCGCTCATCCGAACCGTCCGGTGATGTAGGCTTCGGTGCGCGGATCGGACGGCGTCGTGAACACCGCACGCGTCGGCGCGGCCTCGACCATCTCTCCGGAGAGCATGAACACGGTGCGGTCCGAGACGCGGGCGGCCTGCTGCATGTTGTGGGTGACGATGATGACCGTCATCGAGCTGCGAAGCTCGTACACGAGCTCCTCGACCTTCTGCGTGCTCAACGGGTCGAGCGACGCGGTCGGCTCGTCGAGGAGGAGCACGTGCGGGGCGGTGGCGAGCGCGCGCGCGATGCACAGCCGCTGCTGCTGCCCTCCGGAGATACCGGTGGCGCTGCTCTTGAGCCGATCCTTCACCTCGTCCCACAACGCCGCCTGGCGCAGCGCACGCTCGACGACTTCGTCGACCTGTCGTCGGTCGAGCCGCTCGCCGAGCTGCACGCGGAGGCCCGCGGCGACGTTGTCGCGAATCGACATCGTCGGAAATGGTGTGGGCCGCTGAAACACCATGCCGACGTGGCGCCGCAGCGCGATGGGATCGACCCCCGGTCCGTAGATGTTCCGGCCGTGGAAGAGCACGGCGCCGTCGACGCACGCCAGCGGTACGGTCTCGTGCATCCGGTTGAGGCAGCGCAGCAGGGTCGACTTGCCGCACCCGGACGGACCGATGATCGCTGTGACCTCGTGCTGGGGGAAGGTGAGCGACACGTCGCGCACGGCGTGCGTCGAGCCGAAGTACGCGTTCAGCGCGCGCGACTCCATCGCCGGCGTGGCCGGTTCGAGATTTGACGGCGTCGCCCCGGCGCGGGCGACGACGTCAGTCATTCGCGCGGCCATGACGGGAGCGCACGGCGAATCGCGCGAGCACGCTGATCACGAGCACGAGGGAGATCAGCACGAGCGCCCCCGCCCACGCCTGCGCGTGCCATTCGTCGTATGGGCTGATGGCATACACGAACACCTGCAGCGGCAGGGCGGCGATCGGCTGGGTGACCTGCGTCGACCAGAACTGGTTACCGAACGCGGTGAACAGCAGCGGCGCGGTCTCGCCGGCGACGCGCGCCACCGCCACCAGCACGCCGGTGACGATGCCGCCCAGCGCCGTGCGCAGCACGATCTGCAGCGAGGTGCGCCAGCGCGGATACCCGAGTGCGAGCGCCGCCTCGCGCAGCGACTGCGGCACGGTGCGCACCATCTCCTCCGTCGTGCGCGTGACGAGCGGGATCATCATCGCGCCGATGGCCGCGCCGCCGGCGAGCGCCGAGAAGTGTCCGATCGGCCGCACGAGAAACTGCCAGGCGAAGATCCCCATCACGATCGACGGCAGGCCATTGAGCACGTCGGCGAGAAATCGCACGAGATTGGCAAGTCTGGTCCCCCCGCGCTCGGCGAGATAGAGCCCCGCACCGATGCCGATCGGGAGTCCGACGGCCGACGCGATGCCGATCAGGATGAGCGTACCGACGATGGCGTTGGCCATCCCGCCCCCCGCTTCACCGACTGGCCTCGGCATGTTCGTGAAGAAGTCGAGCGAGAGCGCGCCCGCCCCCTCCTTGAGCAGATAGGCGAGAATCGCGATCAGCGGGACGATCGCCAGCGCGGCTGCGGCGCAGGTGAGCGCGACCATGACGACGCTTGTGCCGCGGCGGCGAGCCAGACCACGAGCACGGCGACGCGGGGCCGCCGCGGCCGGCAGCCCGACCGCCGTCACGCGCGCCCCCCGCCGGTACGCCACACGAGCCAGCGAGCGAGCGCGTTGACGATGAGCGTGACGAGAAACAGCACGAAACCGACTGCCATCAGCGCCGCGAGATGCAGATCCGAGGTGGCTTCGGAGAATTCGTTGGCGATGAGCGACGCCATGGTGTAGCCCGGCGCGAACAGCGACGCCGACAGCTCGTGCCGGTTGCCGATCACCATCGTGACCGCCATCGTCTCGCCGAGCGCACGCCCGAGACCGAGGATGACGCCGCCGATGATCCCTGACTGCGCGTACGGGACGACGGCGCCGGTGATGGTCTCCCAGCGGGTCGCGCCCAGCGCGAGCGCAGCTTCGCGCTGCGAGCGCGGCACGGCCATCAGCACCTCCCGCGACACGGCGGCGATGTACGGCAGCACCATGATCGAGAGGATCAGACCGGCCGCGAGCACGCTGGGTCCGTACGCGGGCCCCGTGAAGAACGGCGTCGCGCCGAGGTGCAGCGTGTCCCGCAGGAACGGCATGAGCTGCTCGCGCAGCACCGGCAGGAGGAAGAACACTCCCCACAGTCCGTACACCACGCTCGGCACCGCGGCGAGCAGATCGACGAAGAACGACAGCGGCTGGCGCAGCCACGCCGGCGAGAACTCGGAGATGAAGATCGCGCCGCCGAGGGCGAGCGGCGTCGCGAGCGCGAGCGCGATGAGCGACGTGATGATCGTGCCCGCGATCGCCGGCGCGGCGCCGAACTGGCCGGCCACCGGATCCCACGCGCTCGAGGTGAGGAACTGCAGGCCGAATTGCCGCAGGGCCGGCCAACCGGCCGCGCCGACCTCGATCAGGATCAGCAGCAGCAGAACGGGGACGCAGAGCGCGAACGCGAGGATGGCCGAGCGGTACACGCGATCGGCGATGACGGCGCCCTCGATCGACACGCGAGAGGGCTGCACCCGCTGTGGCCCGCTGTCGGTGGAGGCGAGCGTCGGGATCGGCCTGGTCTCCGGTGACGATACGAGCGCTGGAGTCGAAGGGATCGGCATCTTCGGATGGAAGCTCTCCCGCCCGCGTCTCGACTCAATGCGGCGCGTGTAACGGTCGTGTCACGGCGCCCTCGTGCAGCGCGCTCGCGACCGGCAGCGGTTCCCTCCGGGCCGTTACAGGATCGCAACAATTCGGCGTTGCCTTCGTGACCGCGCGCGGGGAGGTTTGGTACATACCGCGCTCGGCCGTGGTGCGCGCCGTGCGGCGCACGCCCATCATCGATCCGACTACCGACCATGCCCTCACCCATGATCGTCGTACGCCGATATCTTGCACTCGCCGCGCTCGGCGTCGCCGCGCCGCTCGGCGCGCAGAACACCACGCCGAGCGCGGGGGGGACGCAGCCGGCTGCTCCCGCACCGCAGCCTGCGCCGCCCGCGCCGTCGCCGCTCAACTTCTCCGGCGTGATCTTCGGCAGCTACAACTATCAGCTGCCGACCACTCCTGCGCCGCTCCGGAATCAGACCAACAACTCGTTCGTCGTCGACCGCGCGTATCTGACCTTCCGCATGGCGGCGGGAGACCGGACGAGCATCCGTATCACCACCGACGTCTTCCAGAGCACCGACTCGACGAGCAACGCCTACACCGTGCGCGCCAAGTACGCGTACCTGCAGTATGAGGCGCCGAAGACGGCCGACGGCGCCCAGGTCACCGGGCGGATCGGCATTCTCCAGAACGTGTTGATCGACCATCTGGAAGCCTTCTGGCCGCGCTATCTCTCGCCGGCGGCGACGGAGCGTGCCGGCTACTTCTCTTCGGCCGACGTCGGGCTGGCCGGTCTGGTGACCCTTCCCAACAAGTGGGGTGAGATCTACGCCAACGTCGTGAACGGTCCCGGCTACACGGCTCGTGAGCGCGACCGGTTCAAGGACTTCGCCGTGCGACTGACGCTGACGCCGCTGATGAACACGTCGGCGTCGTCACTCCTCCAGACCTTCACGGTCACGGCGTGGGGCTACAAGGGCGCCACGGCGAGCACGTTCGTGAACGGCGGCGTGGGGCAGGTGGGCGCGGTTGGTGAAGCCCTCGACCGCACTCGCGCCGGCCTGTTCGTCGGCATTCGCGATCCGAGGCTCGTCATCGGCGGCGAGTTCACGAAGCGCCACGACGGCTCCGAAGCGGGACTCAACACCGCGCTGTCACCGCGTGTCGAGCTGACGTCGACGGGGCAGATGCTCTCCGGCTTCACGGTCGTCCGCCCGTTCGCGTTCATCAACGAGACGGGCAAGTCGCCCTTCGGCCTGGTCGGACGGTACGACCACGTCAAGCCGACGGTGAGCACGACGGGGTTTGGCACGGCGCCGTCGTCGTCGAACGCGTATCACTTCCTGATCGGCGGCCTGTTCTACGACCTGTCGCAGCGGGCCCAGCTCGCGCTCGACTATCAGGAGGCGCTCGCGGCGAGCAACGACGTGTCGACCGCGCCGCCGGGGCAGAGCAAGGGGTACTACGCGCACTTCAGCGTGAACTTTTGATGTCAGAGATGTGGTGGGTCGTGAGTGGTGAGTGGTGAGTGACTGCAAACGTAGTCACTCACCACTCAGCACGAACTACCCACCCACAGCAGTCGACGGCCGCTCGTCAATTGAACATCCCCGTCAGCGCCGCCTTCCGTTCGCCGATGCGATCGACCACGCGCTCCGATGCGCTGGCGCCCGTGTCGACGTACGTCGCCACGAGATGCTCGCTCGCGAACGAGAGTCGGAAGCCGCCACCGCGCGTCTCCCGCCAGTACCGCACGAGCGAGCGGATCGTATCCATCGCGCCTGCGTCGAGACGCGTCACCGAGTGCAGATCCAGTCGCAGCGTACGGACGTGGTCCGGGATCTCGCGGCAGACGCCGCGCAGCGGGAAGGCGTCCGGGCCGGCGAGCGTGCCCGCGAGGTAGAGCGTCGCCGAGCCTTCGCTGACTTCGAGGGAGTGCTGGAGTCCTGTCGTCATGAGTGCGAGCCCCATTGAAGGTGTGCTCGAATCCTCGTGAGGCGCGGCAACGACCCGCGCCATTGCGGAACGACAGTCGTGTAACGGTTCGCCGGTGATTCCGCGGCCGTCAGGCCGGCAGCAGCACGCTGATCGTCGTGCCGCGGCCGATCGTGCTCTTCGCGTCGATGCGACCCCCGTGTGCGTCGACGAGATGCCGGACGATCGCCAGGCCGAGTCCCGTTCCCCCTTCGGCGCGCGAGCGTCCCGCATCGACGCGGTAGAAGCGCTCGAAGATGCGCGGCAGGTGCTCGGCGGCGATGCCGATCCCGGTGTCGCTCACGTCGACCCACACGCCGTCGGCGGCCCTGCGCGTGCGCACGGTGACACTCCCCGCGCGCGTGTAGCGCACCGCATTCTCGACGAGGTTGGTGAGGATCTGGCGGAACGCCGTCGGGTCGACGCGCACGTGCTCCGCATCGCGCGCGACAGCGGCGACGAGGGCGAGTGCCTTTGCTGCCGCAGCGGGCTGGATGGTGGTGAACACGTCGTGCACCACGCCGGCGACGTCCACCTGAGTGACCATCGGGCGCCAGCCGCCGCTCTCGATTCGCGACAGGTCCAGCAGGTCGTCCACGATCCGCTGCATCCGCGTCGCGTTCTCACGAATCGTCTCGACGAACCGCCGGCGCTGCTCAGAAGGGATGCCGTCGTCGAGCAGCGTCTCGGCGTAGCCGCTGACCGCCGTGAGCGGCGTCTTGAGCTCGTGCGACACGTTGGCCACGAAGTCCCGCCGTATCGTCTCGAGCCGACGAAGCATCGTGAGATCGAACACGGTCACCACGCCACCGCCCGTGCCGAGCGGTCGCGACGCGACGGCGACCGTCCGTTCGTGCAGCGTGACTTCCGCCGGCGGTGTCGTCGCCCCGGCGAGCGCCGTCTCGATCGCCTCACGCAGCGATGGGTCGCGTGGCAGAAGCTCACGCGGGAAGGGCAGCGGCATCGTCGTACCGAGCAGTGATCGGGCACGCTCGTTGATCCGGATCACCAGGCCGCGCTCGTCCAGCGCGATCACTCCTTCCTCCAGCGATTCGAGCACCGCGGTCATGAGCTGGTCGTCCGCTTCGAGCGCGTCGAGGCGCGTCGCGAGTTGCTCGGCCATGCGGTGCAGGGCGGTCGCCAGATCGCCCACCTCGCCTGGCGCCGACAGCGCCGGCCGGCGGTGGAGGTCGCCCGATGCGATGGCGCGTGCGACGTCGCGCAGCTCTACCACCGGCTGCGAGATGCTGCGCGCGAACAGCGACGCGAGCGCCAGTGCGCCGATCAGGGCGAGCAACCCGCTCACCAGCACGTCGCGCTGCGCTCCGCGCACGATCTCGTCGAGGCTGCGTGTCGTGAGCGACACGCGCACGTAGCCCAGCGGATGGCGCCGTGCGACGTACAGCTCGTCGTCGCCGGCGGACGCGCTGTGCCGGCGCGATGCGCCGAGCCCGCGCATTCGCGCCTCGACGATCTCGGGGCGATTGTAGTGGTTCTCGAGGCGGCGCCGCGCGTCCGGTCCGAACTCGGCGTCGCCGACGACGACGCCCGTGCTGTCGATCAGTGTGACACGGTAGCCGAGCGCGTCGCCGAGCTGGTGCGCGAGCAGCTCCGCGTCGGTGCCTGGCTGCCACTGGAGCGCGATGGCGCGGCCGACGCGCGTCAGCTCGTCACGCTTCTCCTCGACCAGGCGGTTTCGCAGGCGGCTCCCCGCGATCAGCACAATCGCGGCGACGAGCACGGCGACGACGATCAGCGATCCGGCGAGGAGACGCCGGGCGAGCGTCACGCCGGTCGGCCTTGCGGGACGCGCAGGCGATAGCCGAAGCCGCGGACTGTCTCGATCATGTCGCCGGCGGCGCCGAGCTTGGCCCGCAACCGCTGCACGTGCATGTCCACGGTCCGCGTCTGGATGTCCGGCGCCGCCTCCCACACCGTCTCGAGCAGGTGCGCGCGTCCCTGCACGCGCCCGCGACGCTCGGCCAGCGTGAGGAGCAGCTTGAACTCCGTCGGCGTGAGGTCGACCGGCTCGCCGTCGACCTTCACCTGGTGCGCGCCGAGGTCGATCTGGAGCGCGCCGATCTGCAGCCGGTCGCCGCTCGCTGCGCCCCCCGCGCTGAGCCGACGGAGGATGGCGCCGACCCGAAGCACCAGCTCCTGCGGACTGAACGGCTTGGTCAGATAATCGTCCGCGCCGAGCGAGAGCCCCCTGATGCGGTCCTGCTCCTCGCGCCTCGCCGTCAGCATCAGCACGGCCACGTCGCGCGTCGCCTCGTTCGCCCGCAGCTGCTCGAGCACCTCGTACCCGGACATGCCGGGAAGCATCAGGTCGAGGACGATGATGGCCGGACGCTCGCGGCGCACCGACTCCAGCGCGTCGGTCCCGGAGCTCGCCGTCGCGACGCGATAGCCCGCCCTGGCCAGGTGATACGCGACGAGCGCGACGATATCCGGTTCGTCGTCGACGACCAGCACGCGTTCGCCGCTCGGGGTCGTCGGCGTCATGCGCCCACCGGCTGCACACGTCGTGCGATCTTCGCGACGATCATCTCGATCGCCACGGGATTGTGTCCCCCACGCGGGACGATCACATCGGCGTAGCGCTTGCTCGGCTCCACGAACTCCAGGTGCATCGGTTGCACGGTCGAGAGATACTGTTCCAAAATCTCGGGCAACGGCCGGCCACGCTTGATCATGTCGCGCCGGATGCGCCGGATCAGCCGGATGTCCGCGTCCGCGTCGACGAACACCTTCACGTCGCACAGGTCACGCACGCGCGCATCGACGAACAGCAGGATCCCGTCGATGACGATGACATCGGCGGGCGGAATCTGTACGACGGAGGAACTACGGACATGGGCATGAAAGTCGTACACCGGCTTGTCGATCGCGCGTCCCTCGGTGAGGTCCGTCAGCTGCCGGACCATCAGATCCCAGTCGAACGCGTTCGGGTGGTCCCAGTTCACCGTCTTGCGCTCCTCGAACGGGAGGTGCGCATAGTCCACGTAGTACGCGTCCATGTCGAGGAACGCGACCGACGCCTCCCCGAGCGCGCTGGCGACGTTGCGCGCCACCGTGCTCTTGCCCGAGCCCGAGCCGCCCGCCACCCCGATGATCAACGGCTTCATGGGTAACGGGTCGTGCGCGATCCGCTCATGACGATAGGAAAGGTGGCGGAGTGAAGGGGAGTGCTGCAGCGGCACCGTGTCACGATCATGTATAGGCCTCCGGGACACCGTCCCTAGTGTGCCGGCAAGCCCGGAGGTCGTCAACCAGAGGCCGCTCCCCGCGACATTCACCGCCGAGTAGCTTCTCCGGATGCGGATCCGATCCTGGTTCACCCTGCTGTCGCTCCTCGTCATCGGCGGGTGCGCGCGCCTAACGATCATACCCTCCGCGGCGCCGGGCTCTGCTGCCGAGGTGGAGCTCGTCGTGGCGGCCACGACCGACATCCACGGCCGCGTGCGCGGCTGGAACTACGATCTGAATGCCCCCGATCCCACCATCGGGCTCGCCCGCGCCGCGACGATCGTGGACTCGCTGCGGTCAGCGACCAACGGTCGCGTCGTCCTGATCGACGCCGGCGACATCATCCAGGGCAACGCACTCGGCTTCGTCGCGGCTCGTGTCTCGACCCCCGACACCGTACACCCGATAGTCGCGGCGATGAACGCGATGCGCTACGACGCGGCCGCGGTCGGCAACCACGAGTTCAACTACGGCGTGCCGTTCCTCGAGCGCACGTCGCGTCAGGCGCACTTCCCGCTCCTCGCGGCGAACGCGAGACGCCCCGACGGCAGCCGAGCCTTCCGCGCCTGGACCCTCGTCGAGCGTGCGGGTGTGAAGGTCGGCATCGTCGGCGCGACGACTCCCGGCTCGATGGTGTGGGATCGCGACAACCTGCGCGGACGGATCGTGCTCGGTGACATCGTTCCAGCGGTGCGCGAGGCCGTGGGCGAGGCGCGCGCCGCGGGCGCGCAGCTGATTGTCGTGACCATGCACAGTGGCCTGTCCGAACCAGCCACGTTCGACACGGTCAGCACCGGTCTGCCGAGCGACAACGTGGCGGCGCGCGTGGCGCGCGAGGTGTCGGGCGTCGACCTGATCGCCTACGGACACTCGCACAAGGAGATGCCCGACACGACGATCAACGGCGTGCTCCTCATGCAGGCGAAGAACTGGGTGCAGAGCGTCGCCGTCGCGAACCTTCGCCTCGCGCGCGATGGGGGCGCATGGCGCGTGGTGTCGAAGTCCTCGCGGCTGGTGCGCACCGCCGGCCATGCCGAATCTCCCGCCGTGCTCGCGGCCACCGAGCCGGCACATCGCGCTACCGTCGCCTGGGTGACGACGCCGATCGGGCGTACCGACGTCGCCTGGCGCGCCGATTCGGCTCGCGTCGTCGACACACCGCTGCTCGACTTCGTGCTCGAGGTGCAGCGCCGGACCGCGAACGCCGACCTCGCCGCCGCCGCGGCGTTCTCGCTCGATGCCTCGATCGACTCGGGCGCCATCACGGCAGCGCGGATGCAGGCGCTCTACCCGTACGACAACACGCTCCGCGCGATCCGCATCAGCGGGCGCCAGCTTCGCGAGTACCTCGAGTTCAGCGCGCGCTACTACGTCACCGACCCGAGCGGCGCGATCTCGCTCGACCCGAAGGTGCCGGGTTACAACTTCGACGTCGTCGCCGGCGCCGATTACGTGCTCGATCTCTCGCGACCGCAGGGCCAGCGCGTCACCAGGCTCGAGGTGCGCGGCCGGCCCGTCGCTCCGACGGACAGCTTCACCCTCGCGCTCACGAACTATCGTCAGGCGGGCGGCGGCAGCTACACGATGATCGCCGACGCGCCAGTCGTGTACGACAAGCAGCAGGACATCCGGCAGCTCCTCACCGACGAGGTGCGTCGCGCGGGTACGCTGCGCCCGCAGGATTACTTCCGGCGCAACTGGCGCATCGAGCCGAGCGGCGTGGTCGGCGCGCTGTATGATCAGATGCGCGGTGGCGTGGCGCGGAGCAGCACGGCGGCCGCGACCACCGCAGTCCCCGCCGGGGTCGCCGCGCGACCGGCACGTCCGGCGACCCGGCTTCGCATCATCGGCACCAACGACTTTCACGGCGCGCTCGAGCCGCGCGCCGACAGTCGCGGTGTGCGACGTGGTGGCGCGGCCTATGTCGCCACCGCCATCCGCCGGGCGCGGGCCGAGTGCGTCGCACCGGCCTGCGAGTCGCTGCTGGTCGACGGTGGGGACGAGTTCCAGGGCACGCCAGCCTCGAACCTCGCTTTCGGCCGACCGGTCGCGAGCATCTTCCAACGGCTCGGCTACGCCGCCGCGGCGCTCGGCAACCACGAGTTCGACTGGGGACAGGACACTCTGCGCGCACGCATGCGTGGCGTGCCATACGCCTTCCTCGGCGCGAACGTGCGGTACGACGACGGCCGCGACGTGCCATGGATCCGCGACGACACTCTCATCGTGCGCGGGCGGCTCAGGATCGGCGTCATCGGCCTCGCGTCGGTGCTCACCGCGCGCACGACGGCGTCGAAGAACGTCGTCGGCCTGCAGTTCGTCGCGCCCGGCCCGATCGTCGACAGCCTCGCGCGGCAGCTTCGTTCGCGCGGCGCGGACTATGTCGTGGTGCTCGCGCACGACGGCGCGTTCTGCGATCGCACCGGCGCGGCGAGCTGCCGCGGGGAGATCATCCAGATCGCCCAGTCGATCCACGAGCCGATCGACGTCATCGTGAGTGGACACACGCACTCGCTCGTCAACACGACGATCGCGGGCGTGCCCGTCGTACAGGCCTACTCCAGCGGCTCGGCCATCGACGTGATCGACCTCGGTCCCGACTCGACCGCGCACGAGGTGCGCAGTATCCTCACCGACTCGATTCCGCCCGACCCGGCGGTCGCGCGCATCGTGCGCGAAGCCGTCGACCGCGTCGCAGCGCTCGTGAATCGACCGATCGCCGCCATCGCCGAGGAGCTGGAGCGGAATGAGCCGCAGTACCCGCTCGGCAACCTCATCGCCGATGCGATGCGCGACGCGGGGCAGGGTGACGTCGCCGTGATGAACAACGGCGGCATCCGCACGGGCCTGCGCGCCGGCACCGCGACCTACGGCGCTCTCTTCGAGATCGAGCCCTTCGGCAACGTGCTGTATCGCATCACCGTCAGCGGCGCGGCACTGCGCGCCTACCTGGAGCGGCTCGTGGCGCCCCAGCAGCCCCGCGTGCACGTGAGCGGCGTGACGATGACCTACGACTCGACGGCCGCGCCGGGCGCGCGGCTCCGCACCGTCGCGCTCGCGAACGGCGCCCCGCTCGACGCGACGGCCCGGTACCGCGTGATCCTCAACGATTTCATGGCCCTCGGCGGCGATGGTCTGGGCTTCACGACGGGCGCCCTTCGCACCGAGCCTCTCTCCATCGTCGATCTCGACGCGCTGATCGCGCATCTGCGCAAACAGCCACAGCCCGTGCGCGCGCCGGCGGAGGTGCGCATCGTGCCGCGGAGCGCCGGCCAATGACCGGCACCGTGCGCGTGTTCGTGAATGGACTGGGGTACGACGCTGCCGCGGGCGGTACGGCGCTCGACGCCGTCGCGCTGCATGCCGCGGACGATGCCGAGCGTGTGCGGGCCGGCGCGCTGCTCGTCACCGACAGTCGTGGGTTGCCGGTGCCTGCCGATACGCCGCTGTTCAACGGCGCCGTGCTGCGGCTGGTCCCGAACCGCGAGCGCGACACGTCGGATCCCGCCGCCCGCTTCGACGAATGACGCCGCCGCTCGACCGCAACCTGCTCCGCCTGCTCCCGAAGGCGGAGCTCCACTGTCATCTCGATGGGTCGCTGCGCCCCGAGACGATGCTCGACCTGGGGCGCGAGCTCGGCAAGCCGATGCCTGCGCCCGACGTGGCGTCGCTGCGCGAGTTCATGCGCGTCGACGACGCACGCCACCTCGAGGACTACCTCGAGCGGTTCGCCATCACCCTGTCCGTCATGCAGACGGCGCCGTCGCTCGAGCGCATCGCCTACGAGCTGGCCGAGGACGCCGCGGCCGACGGCGTGCGCTACATCGAAGTGCGCTACGCGCCGGTGCTGAACACGCGGGAAGGACTGTCGCTCGAAGAGGCCGTCGAGGGGCCGCTCCGCGGATTGGCGCGTGCCGAGCGCGAACACGGCATCGTCGGCCGCGTCATCGTGTGCGCGCTCCGCCACATGCCACAGAGTGTGTCCCAGGAGCTCGCCGAGCTCGCGGTGGCGTATCGTCACCACGGTGTCGTCGGCTTCGACCTCGCCGGTGGCGAGGTTGGAAACCCGGCGCGGATGCACGCCTCGGCGTTCGCATACGCGCGGTCGCACGACCTGGCGTGCACCTGCCACGCCGGAGAAGGGGACGACGCCTCCTCGGTACGCGAGGCGCTCCACGTGTGCAACGTCCACCGGGTCGGGCACGCGACGCGCCTCATCGAGGACACCTCGCTCACCGACTACTGCAACGACCACCGGATTCCGCTCGAGATCTGCCTGACGAGCAACGTACAGACGCGCGCCGTCAGATCCTACGCGACCCATCCGATCCGTGAGTATTTCGAGCGCGGCCTCAACGTCGTCCTGAACACCGACAACCGGCTCATGAGCGGAACCACCCTCACGGACGAGTACCTGCACGCCGCACAGTCGCTCGGCTTCTCGTTCGACGAGCTGGCGCAGGTCGCGCTGAACGGCTTCGAGAGCGCCTTCCTGCCATTCCAGGAGCGCATGACCCTCGCCGCCCGCGCCCGCGCCGACATCGCCGCGCTCCGCGCGCGCACCGGGCCGTGATGGACGTCTCTCCTTTTGGCGCGCGGAGCGCGGGCGACGCGGCCGCTGAGATTCGTCGCCGCGTCGGCGACGGTGACGCACCAGTGCTTGGCATCATACTTGGGTCGGGACTCGGAGGACTCGTACGCCGCATCGACGAGGCGCGCGACGTCGCGTTCGCCGACGTCCCCGGCTTTCCCAGCGCGACCGTGATCGGCCACGCCGGCCGCGTGATCGTCGGCCGGCTCGCCGGTCGGCCGGTCGTCGCGCTCGCCGGACGCTTCCACATGTACGAGGGACACTCCGCGTCGCTCGCCGGCTTTCCGGTTCGCGTGCTGCGCGCACTGGGTGCGCGGACGCTGTTCGTCTCCAACGCGGCGGGCGGCATTCGGGCCACGTTCACTCCCGGCGACCTGATGATCATCGCCGATCATCTCAATCTCATGTTTCGCAATCCCCTCGCCGGGGCGCACGAGCCGGGCGACACGCGCTTCCCCGACATGAGCGAGCCGTACGACCGCAGCCTCGCGGCACTGCTCCGGCGCGAGGCAACCAAGCTGGGATTTCCGCTGCGCGAGGGGGTCTACTGCGGACTACTCGGCCCCACCTACGAGACTCCCGCCGAGGTGCGGATGCTCGCCACCCTCGGCGCGGACGCGGTGGGAATGTCGACC
>JBJMNN010000149.1:0-6174 GCA_045804245.1 Gemmatimonadaceae bacterium
ACAGACGCAGCGACGACTTCAACTTCCGCGTCGGCTTCCGAGCGGGCGAGTCGGTGAGATGCGTGCCGATGAGGATCGCGATCGTCGCGGTGCCGGCGACGATGAGATCATACGTCAGACACGAGGTCGTGTACCACGCGGGGGCGAAGCTGCGGCCAGGGCCGGCGTAGTGCAGTGCGACGTCCCAGATCGGATGCAGCGCCCACCCCGCGACGAGCCACCACGCCGAGCCGCGGAAGCCGCGCACGGCGGCGTAGCCATAGATGCCGACACCGGTCAGCTCGACGGCGGCCCAGGCAGCGCCCGTGTGCGCCGCGATCGCGAACCAGACGTAGGACAGCGCGACGACGGCGAGTGCCGCGGCGAGGATGTGTCGGGTGAAGCGAGGGACGGCGATGGCGACGAAGGCCACGACGGCCCCGTTGACAGCGCCACCGACGAGATGATTGAGGTCCATTGGATGAACCGTTCTCGGTTATGAGTTATGAGTGAGGTAGCGCTCGCCGCGCGGAATGGTGAACGTCGAAGCCAGCTCGCCGATCTCCGCCGACTTTGTGGCGACCCAGCCGAAGGCGACCGGTGTGTCGTAGAGGAAGGCGACATAGGCGCGATGGCCCGCGTCGAACCGGCGCTGGATCTCGGGCTGGGCGCGGCGCTGCAGCGCGGCTATCGTGCTCGCGTTCCGCTCGCGGCGGACGACGAGTCCCGCGAGCGGCGCGAGTGTCGGCGTGGGATCGGAGCGGTGGCGGAGGGCGATCACGGGGATGCGGGTGTTCGCGGGTTTGCGGGTGCGGTCGTGTCCTCGAGCGTGCGGGGGTATGATGCAGGCGATCGGTGGGCGCGGGCTTGAATGGAAGGGCTGATCTTTTTTCGACCTCTCTCCGCATACCCCCATTCGGGTACTCGTCGCGCCCCACGAGCGCCGACTATGGCGACGACGCGCAGGCGCGGCGCATCCTCGGTACGCTCGACGCGCTGCAGCTGGAACGTGCAACGCTCGTCGGCCGCTCGTTCGGGGCACGGCCGACGATGCAGGCGACCTTCCTCTGCGAGATGCGGTCGTCGCGGCGACGCTCTCCAATCCGCGCATGACCGGATGGCTGCTGTCGAAGCTCGTCTCCAACCGCGAGACCGCTGTCACTCCGGCGCGGATCGCGATGCTGCAGCGGCCGTTCGTGCTCGACGGGTGGACGCACGGTCTGGCCGAATGGCTCGCACCGTTCGCCACGACGCGCACGTCGTCGATGGCGACCGCCCGCGCAAGCTACGCGACGCTCACGATGCCGGCGCTGGTGCTCTGGGGCGCGCGTGACTCGCTCACGCCGATGCCGCAGGGCGAGGACATCGTGCGACTCATCCGCGGTGGGAGGTGCTGCCGTGCGCCGGGCACATCCCGCCGATCGAGGACGAGCGCAGCTTCGACGCGGCGCTGCTCGACTTCCTGCGCGCGACGTCGCCGAGCGTTCGCTGACTACCGATTCACAGTCGCTGCTTAGCGCCCGAACCGCTCGACGATCCAGCCGATCGCGGCCCCCCCGAGCGCGCCGATGGCGATGATCGGCACATAGACCCTTGTGATCACCGCGTCGGCGGCGCTGAGCAGCAGGCCGACGAAGAGGCCGACGAGCCACGCCGGCATCGCGAGCGCATTCACTTGCGGCGCGCCGATAACGGCGCCGATCACGACACCGATCGCCAATCGGTTGAGGAACGCGCCGGTGAGCGCCCCCCGCTTGTCGGGAAACGCGAGCGGCACCATCGACGCCGCCGACAGCGCGCCGAACACGAGACCGGCGATGAGACCCAACCATAGTCGTGGCATTCGCGTTCCTCGGGTCTCAGTGCGCCCCACGGATCTCGTACAGCTGCAGCTGCTGGATCGCCCAGGGCGGCGCGTTCTCCGTCGTCGCGGTCTGGGTAATGCGCACGAACTTCGCGCGCGCCGGTGCGAGCGTGATCGTCGTCGACTGGCCGCTCCCCTGCCCCTCGGCCACCGGTTCGCTCCACGTCGCGCCGTCCATCGAGAGCTGCACCTTGTAGCCGCGCGCGTAGGGAATCGGGCGCGGCGCGCCACCGGGCGGCCCGCCCCCCGGCGAGGAGAGGAAGCGCAGCTCCGCCAGCGTCGTCGGCTCGGGGAGCTCGAACTGGAACCACATCCCCGGCACCTGTGGCGCCATCGTCGACCAGCCCGCGGTGCCGAAGGCGCGAACCGCGCGATCCGATTCGTGGCTCGCCGTCGCCTTCCACGTCGACTGCTGGTGCATGAGCGCCGGCACCGACGCGGTGAGCTCCGGGTACGTCCACGCCGTCGTGCGCGCACGGTTCGCCGCGCGTACCGCCGCCACCTGCTCCGGCGTGACGAAGGACGCCGCGTTCGTGAACGCGTTGCGCACGTACGACGCGACCGCGGCGATCCACTCGTCGGACTGCTGCCCCTGAGACACCATGATCTGGCCGGCGTACGTCTTCCCCTCGATCGGACCGGTGAGCCCGTGCAGGAGCACCTTGGTCACGTAGTCGGCGTGGCCGGTGACGCGCGGCGAGCCGGCCAGCGCGGGGGCCATCGTCCCACCGCCGGCGACTGGCGTGCCCAGTCCGGTCGCGCCGTGGCACGACGCGCACGATTCGCGGAACACCGCCGCACCGCGCTCGATCACGATGCGCTGCGGCGGCGAGAAGTTGCGCCCCGGGATGTTCGACGGTGGATTGAGGATCTGCGCGCCGACGAGCTGCACGCCGCGCACGCGGTTCGCGGCCATCGTCGCGCGGACGACCGCCGCCGCATCGGGAACGCGCAGCGTGTTCATCGTCATCATCGCCTGAATGACGACGTCGGCCGACGGATCGTGCGCGAGCCGGCGCCAGTCGGCCGCGAGCGTCGTGTCGCCACCCTTGTACAGCGTCTCGCTGGCGCGGATCGCCTGGATGCGCATGCGCGCATTCGGATCGCGCATTCCCTCGCGCACCAGCGCGGCATCGAGCGTGCCGAGCCCCTCGAGCGTCCAGAGCGCGTGGAAGCGCGCGACGAGCATCGTGTCGCGCCGTGCCATCGCGGTGAGCGCGGGAACCACCGAGCGGTCCTTGCGCAGCACGAGCAGCTGCTGCGCCATGTCGCGCCACCATCCGTTCGGGTGATGGAAGTGGCGGACGAGCTGCGCCGGCGTCTCGCGTGACATGCGTGGTCTGGTCGTGTCGCGCGGCGCGCTCTCGTGCGTGAGGCGCCAGATGCGGCCGAGTCCGACGATCTTGTCGAGCTTGTACTGCTCGATCTTGGCGCGCACGTACGAGCCCTTCGGCGTCCACTGGCTCTCCTGGATGATGCCGTGGTACATGTCGACGACGTACATCGAGCCGTCGGGGGCACTCTTGATCTCGACCGGACGGAAGAGCGGATCCGTCGAGCGGATGAACTCCGACTTCTCCGGTGCGTAGACGTTGCGGAGGCGCGTGAGCCCTTCGGACTTCTCCGGTCGGATGCGACGGACGACGCGGCCCACCACCTCGCCGTAGAAGTAGTCGCCGTTCAACTCGCGAGGCAGCCGATGCCCGCGGTAGACGTTCGAGCCGGAGCCCGCGGTGCCGCGCGCGAGCGAGCCGTCCGGCTTTCGCACCGCGGGCATGCCGCCCTGCATGTCGGCGATGCCGATCGGCGCGCCGTGAATCTCGTCGAAATCCGGGTCCCAGCGGTTGCTGTCGACGAACGTGCCGTAGACGATCGGGAACTGGAAGTAGCCCGGCACGCCGAGCCAACCGTTCTGGAACCATTGCGTGCCATCGTCATCCTGCGACGCGCCCCACTGCGCGTCGTTGAATCCCGTCGACTCGCGGATCACCCCCGCCGGCGTCTCGCGCACGCGGAACGCGTTCACCGTGCTGTAGAGCCAGTTGTCCATCGCCCAGAACAGCGACGATTGCAGATGCTCGACGTTGGCGAGCCGGCCGAAGTTCGTCGTGAACAGCTCCTTCCGGTCGGCGCGGCCGTCGTCGTTCGTGTCGGTGTATTTGAAGACGTCGTTGGAGTTCGACTCCATCGTGAGGATCGCGTTCGCGCCGTACGGCGTGGCGAAGCGCGGGAAGACGAGGCTGTCGACGAAGACCGTGTGCGTCTCGTAGACGCCGTCGCCGTCGCGATCCTCCCAGCGGGAGATCCGGCTCACCGGCGCGAGCTGGTCGTGTGCCTCGAGGTCGAGCATGTAGCTGCGCAGCTCGAGCACGAACATCCTGCCGTCGCCGTCGAACGAGATCGCGGCCGGCTGCTGGATGGCGGGCTCGGTGAGCACGGGCGTCATCCGGTAGCCGGCAGGCAGCAGGAACCGCTGCGCCTCGTCGCTCGGCGAGAGCGGCTGGATCGGCGGCTTGGGGGAGAGGTCCGCTCCCTCGAATGGGTCGCGTCGTCTCGGAGCGGCGGGCACGCCCGTGGTGGATGCAGCTGGAGCACCACCCGCCGGTGGCGACGCGACGCTGACGACGGCCGGCGACTGAGACCGTGGCGCGCTCCGCCCCCCGAAGCAGGCACCGCCTGCGAGCAGCACTGCTCCGGCGACCAGCCACCGACGACGCGAGTCGACCATTCCGGCCCACCCGACCATTCGACTTCTGCGCATCTCACGCATCCTCCCAGGACGCCCGCGAAAGTAACGATCTCAACGCTTCCGCGCCTCCGCTTGTCGATCGTTGCTCGGCACGAGCGGTTCACGCGGAGGCGCAGAGACGCGGACAGGCTCAGGCGAGCCACTTGGCGCCAAGTACGCTATCGGGACGCATCGGATGCGATGAGGAACGACGCGGACGCGGATGACCCGGATCACGCGGATGACGCTGATCTGTTCCTCTCCGTGTCGAGCTGCTTATCTCCGAGCACCGCTCTTTTTCATCCACGACGACAAATCTTTGGCTGTTCGTTGAGAGATCTCTCCGCCAGGATAGGGTAATCCGACCATGTCCGGGGCATCCGTTTGGTCCGGGTTCGCGTCGTTGTCCTCGTCGTCAATGGAGAGTCCACGAGCGGACTCCTCCGCGTTCTCCGCGCCTCCGCATGATCAATCGACTGTCCTCGAACCGCCGATCGAACCGGGCGCGGCACGACTCGCGCATTGCTCGCCGCCCTCATGACGCTCGGCCTCGTGCTCGCCTGGCTGCACCTCCTCGCCCTCACCGTCGGACTCGGCGGCGTATGGGCGCGGGCGCGCGCGCTCGACGACTCGCTGCGGAACCCCGAGGACCCACGCGCCATCCGCCGCGCGCTCGTCGGCAACGGCTGGTGGGCGTTGGGCGTCGTCGTGTGGCTCGCGACGGGCCTGTGGCGACTGTTCGCCGGCACCGAGAAGCCGCCGTCGTACTACGTGGGGAGCGGCGCGTTCGCCGTGAAGATGGCGCTCTTCCTCGTCGTCGTCGCGCTCGAGATCTGGCCGACCACGGTCCTCCTGCGGTGGCGACGGAAGACGTCCGAGCCCGATCCGCGCGACGCCGGTCGCATCGAGATCATCAGCTACGTGCAGTGCGCGCTCGTCGCCGGAATGGTGCTCGCCGCAGTGACCATGGCGCGCGGATTCAGCGCACGTGGATCGACCGCCATCGCGCCGAGCGAATCGGCGAGTGTCGCCGATTCCCTCACCGCCTCTGCGTCTCAGCATGACGGCGTCGACAGCACCGCCGACAACCCGCCGGTCCCGCTCCCGAGCGGCACCGAGGTCGTCACGCCGGCCGACGTCGATCTCCTGACGCGCGAGATCGCGATGCCCCTCGAGGGCATCGACCCGACGACGCTGCACAGCAACTTCGACGAGCGCCGCGGCGGCGGGACGCGGCAGCACCAGGCGCTCGACATCATGGCGCCGCGCGGCACCCCCGTCCGCTCGGCCACCGCTGGCCGCGTGCTGAAGCTGTTCCAAAGCGTGAACGGTGGGCTGATGGTCTACGCCACCGACTCGTCCGAGCGGTTCGTTCTCATGTACGCACACCTCGACCGCTACGAGCCCAGCCTCACCGACAGCACGCGCCTCGCGCGCGGCCAGATCATCGGCTATGTCGGCTCGACCGGCAACGCATCCCCAACCGCGCCACACCTCCACTTCGCCATCGCCCGCAGCGCGGACGTGAAACGCTGGTCGCGCGGCAAGGCGATCGACCCGTTGCCCGTGCTGGTCGGGGCGAAGGCCGCACAAGGAAGTCGCT
>JBJMNN010000150.1:0-54750 GCA_045804245.1 Gemmatimonadaceae bacterium
GGCGTCCCCCGTCATCCCCGGCAGGTACGCGTCGAGGAGGTTCTCGGGGTAGCCTTCGGCGCGCAGCCGGTCGTGCACCTGTTGTCGCGTCAGCCCGCTGGTGGCGAACCGCTGGCGAAGCTGGGCGACGAGATCAGGGCGAGTCTGAAGGAGGATCTGCGCCTGCTCCGGCGTCGGACGCGTCGTCGGCACCTGCGCGTCGGCGAGAGTCGGAAGCAAAAATTAAGCGGCCACGACGAGTGACCGCAGGACAGGAGGGCGCATAGATGTCGCCCGCGGGGCGAACGGCGGAGGGAGGCCCGGACGGCGGTTCGGCAGGAACGAGTGGTCACGCACGGGCTCGAACCGTGGACCTCTGCTGTGTGAAAGCAGCGCTCTAACCAACTGAGCTACGCGACCGGTGCCTCGAGTCGAGCTCGAGGCTGAACACAAATCTTAGCCCGCGGCAAAGGGCGTCGCAAGGGTAATGCGGAGGTCAGAAGACCTTGATCATGCCCTTGGTGTACCGCCCTGGATCCCGACGCACGTCGGCGAGGATGGCGCTCAGATCGGTCACGAGCTTGTTGAGCTGATCGTAGAGCGTCTGATCGGTGAGCAGCCGGCTCGCTGTGCCCTGGCCGTTGTTCAGCGTCCGCATCAGCGAGTCGGCGCCACGTGTGATCCCCACCATGTTGCGGTAGAGCGTCGTGTCACGCATGAGGAGCCCGGCGGTCCCTTTGCTCGAGTTGAGCGAGATGACGAGCGAGTCCGTCGACCCGATCACGCCCACCAGACGGTTGTACAGCGTCGGGTCGTCGAGCATCCGGCCGACACTGCCGTTCGGGTTCTGAAAGCGGGCCAGCATCGCGTTGGCGCGGCTCAGCGTGCCGTTGAGCTGATCGTAGAGCTCGCGATTGGTGAGCAACTGCCCGACCGTGCCTTCTCCTTTCACCAGCCCGCCGGTGATCGCGCGCAGATCGCGCGTGAGGGCGACCATGTCGGTCACCGCGCCACTCGCCCGCGCGATCACCGCCTCGTAGTCGAGGGCCTGGACCACGGTCACGGTGTCGCCGTCGTTGAGCGGCTGCGTTCGCGGCGTGCCCGGCGTGATGTCGAACACCTTGTCGCCGAGCAGTCCCAGCGTACGCAGCTTGCCGCGCGAGTCGCGGCGGATCTGCTCGCGCACGCCGGCGTCGACTGCCAGGACGAGGCGCAGGTTGCGCGTCGTGTCGGCGTCCACGGGCAGGAACTCGATCTTCTTCACCGTGCCGGCCAGCTGGCCGGCGACCATCACCGATCCGCCCTCACGCAGCCCGTTCGCGTCCGGCAGATAGGCGATCAGCTCATAGCGTTTGGCGAACAGGTTGGCCGCCTCCCCGAGCTTGTAGATCGCCACCCCCAGTACGAGCACCGCGACGGCGATGACGAGCCCGACGCGGAGCTGATCCCAGGTGATTCTCGGTGAACGTCTCATCTCATGATCCGCCGAGGAAGTCGCGTAGGTACTTGTCGTCGGTCGCGGCCATCTCTTCGGGCGTACCGAAGAACACGATGCGCCGTTCGTTGAGCAGGGCGACGCGCGTCGCCATGCGAAACACCGATCGGATGTCGTGCGAGACGACGACACTCGTGACGTCGAGCTCGCGCTGCAACTTCATGATCAGGCGGGTGATGGTACCGGTACTGAGCGGATCGAGACCGGAGGTCGGCTCGTCGTACAGCATGATCTCCGGATTGTTGGCCATGCCGCGGGCGATGCCGACGCGCTTCCGCATTCCTCCCGAGAGCTGCGAGGGAAGCTGCGACATGACCTGGTCCGGATCGAGGTCGACGAACGCCAGCTTCTCCCGCACGCGCTGCTCGATCTCGTCGTCGTCCATCGTCGTGTGCTCGCGCAGCGGGTAGGCGACGTTCTCGAACACCGACATCGAGTCGAACAGTGCCGCGCTCTGGAAGACCATCCCCATGTGCTGGCGCGCCTCGAGCGCTTCCTCGAACGTCAGGTCGGTGATGTCCTCGCCGTGGATGCACACTGTGCCACGGTCGGGCACGAGCAGTCGGAGGATGAGCTTGAGCATCGTGCTCTTCCCCGTCCCTGACTCCCCAACGAGACAGATCGTTTCGCCCTTGCGGGCCTCGAGCGAGACATCCTCCAGGATCGGACGGTCGAATCCCAGGTACACGTGATCGACCTCGATCACGGGGATGGCGCGGTGCTCCTGCGGGTGCGTCTCCGCGTAGTACTCGTCCGTCGGATCCTCGGCGAGCTCGTCGCGAATGGCGCGCCGGATCGTCGTCGGCCGGCGCTCGCTCGCGCGGCGCGCCTCCTGCCGGCGCTCGTTGCCGGACTGCTCGCCGGAGGGAGCACCCGTCGGCTCGGCGGCGGCCGGTGGCCGGATTCGCGGGGAGCCGGCGTCGTCGCGCGCGTCGTCGCTCATACCGCCAGCACGGAGAGCAGGATCTGTGTGAGGAAGTAGTCGAGCACGAGGATCAGGATGCTCGACAGCACCACGGTGCGGGTGGTGCTCTGCCCCACTCCTTCCGTTCCTCCGGTGGTATTGAGCCCGAAGTAGCACGCGGTGATGGCGATGACGCCACCGAACACGAACGGCTTGACCAGTCCCTGCACGAAGTCGTTGGGAATGAAGCGCAGGATGAATCCGTCGCCCGCGATCTGCTCCCACACCGTTCGCCAGTAGAGCCCCGACGGCACTCCGACGAGCAGCGTCGAGATCAGATTCCCGCCGAGGATTCCTATGAAATCGTTGATGATGGTGAGGACCGGCATCATGATGAGCGCCGCGAGCACCCGCGGCGTGACGAGCTTCTTGATCGGGTCGGTGCCGAGCGTATTGAGCGCGTCGATCTGCTCGGTGACGCGCATGGAGCCGAGCTGCGCGGCGATCCCCGAGCCGACGCGGCCTGCGACCATGAGTCCCGCCAGCACGGGCCCGAGCTCGCGGATCATCGACGCGGAGACGAGCCGGCCGATGTACATCGTGGCCCCGAAGGTCTGCAGCTGCACGCTGGATTGCAGGGCCAGGACCATGCCGGTGAAGAACCCGGTGAGCAGGACGATCCCGAGCGACTTGACCCCGATCTCGTCCATCTGCTGCACGAGATCCTGCGCGTAGAATGGGCGCGCGAACGCAAAACGCAGCGCCTTGCCGGCCAGGCCAAAGTATTCCTGGACGCTGCGGAGCTTGTGCTTGGAGGCGTCGGCGAGGCGCTCGGTCAGTGCGGGCAAACGGCGGCCGTGCGGGTAGGCGTCAGGCGGTGGGATAGCAGAATCTAGGCAAGGGGTATGCCGGGCGCGGCCGTGTCAGTCAAGTCCTCCATGGTCCGCGAGGAGCGCGCGAACATGTCGGCGAATCGATCCGCCCGGCCTATCGCTCCGCTCGACGCGCAACGCAAAGGTCTTCTCTCGGTCGCGGCGTCGGCGACGACGTCCGTGATTCGGTTGACCGGTGCCCAGGCGCTCTCTAGGTTGCCCGCGATGGCGATCAGCCGGGATCGATTGGTACAATTGCTCGAGGGCGCGCGGGGCAAGCGGATCGCCGTCGTTGGTGACGCGATGCTCGACGTCTATCTCACCGGGGACGTGGAGCGCGTCTCACCCGAGGCGCCCGTCCCCGTGGTGCGTGTGCGCGATCGGAAGCACGCGCTGGGCGGCGCGGCCAACGTGGCGCAGAACGTCGTCGCGATCGGGGCCAGTTGTGAGCTGGTCGCAGTGGCGGGCCGCGACCGCGCGGGCGAGGTCCTCCGGAGCATGCTGATCGCAGTTACCGGTCACGCCAGCTCGGTGGTCACGGTCGCTCGGTGTACCACGCAGAAGACACGCATCGTGGGTCGATCGCAACAGTTGCTGCGTGTAGATGAGGAGGAGGACGGGGATCTCGACGGGCCAGACATGGAGCGCGTGATCGAGGCGGTCGGCGAAGCGGTGAATCGGGCCGACGCCCTCGTGCTCGAGGACTACAACAAGGGCGTGCTCGTCCCGCGAGTGATCGAGGCTGCGATCGGTGCTGCCGGCGAGCGGAAGCTGCCGATCATCGTCGATCCGAAGTTCAGGAACTTCTACGCCTATCGCGGCGCGACGATCTTCAAACCCAATCGTCGAGAGCTCGAGGCGGCGCTCGGCGCAGCGGTCGACGTCGATCATCCCGACGCCTTGCCTGCCACGCTCCACCGGTTGGGGGTCGAGCATATCCTGCTCACGCTGGGCGAGCGCGGCATGGCACTGTTCTCCGCCGACGGGGAGATAGCTCGTATTCCAACGGTCGCGCGGGAAGTGTACGACGTTGTCGGCGCCGGGGACACGGTCACCGCCTATCTGGCGAGCATGCTCGCCGCGGGCGCGACACCCAGCGAGGCGGCCGAAATCGCGAACGTGTCCGCGGGGATCGAGGTGGGAAAGCTTGGCGCAGCGAGCGTGCCGCCGGACGAGCTCCTGCAGTATGTCGATCAGCACGCGCTCGCTATTTGAGTACAGATCGGCGATGCGCGAATCGACGTCCGCTTGGCGGACGGATCATACGAACCGACCTCGGTGACACACGAGCCTCCGGCGACTAGCTTGGGAGGCCGGCCTTGTACCTCGGCGAGCCGGAGCGAGGCGAGTCTGTCTGAAGAATGTCCTCCCGGCCCGCCACTCCGGTTCCGCGACCATCCGCGGCAAGCGGTAACTTTTCCGACGCAATGACAGATTCCCCCGTCTCTCTTCGCCAGCGGGCGATGAGAGTGCTCGGCTACGTTCGGCTGCGCCCCTTCTCTGCACAAACCGCCGAGGATCGTTCTCGCGAACGGTATCGCCGTCTCACGCTGACCGCGTTGGCGTCGATGTCGGCCAAGGGGGTGAAGGTGCTGACGGCACTCGTCTCGGTGCCGCTGACGATCAACTACCTGGGCACTGAACGGTACGGACTCTGGATGACGATCGGCTCCCTCGTAACGGTGCTTGCGTTCGCGGATCTCGGACTTGGCAACGGCCTGCTGAACGCGATCTCGGATGCGGACGGCCGCGACGACAAGGCACTCGCGGGACAATACGTTTCCAGCGCATTCGTCATGCTGCTCAGTGTCTCGTTGCTGCTGGCGGTGGCGCTCGCGGTCGTGTATCCCCTCATCGATTGGGGACGGATCTTCAACGTCACCTCGGCGCGTGCCGTCGCCGAGGCTGGTCCCGCCGCCGCGGTATTTCTGTGCTGTTTTCTCGTCAACCTTCCGGCGGGCGTCGTGCAGCGCATCCAGCTGGGCTACCAGGAGGGGTTTTCCAATAGTCTCTGGGAAGCGGCCGGAAGCGTCCTCGGGCTGATCGGGATCCTGTTCGTCACGCACTATCGCGCGGGTCTGCCCTGGCTCGTTCTCGCCATGGCGGGCGGCCCCACCGTGGCGCTGGTGCTGAATGCTGTCGTGCTGTTCGCGGTCCGTCGCACGTATCTCCGCCCCTCGCTGCGTCGGGCCGATCGGGCCACGGCGATCACGCTCTTTCGCGTCGGAATGCTGTTCTTCGTGCTGCAGGTCGTGGGTGCGGCGGCCTTCTTCTCCGACAACCTCGTCGCCGCCCACACACTGGGCGCCCCGGCCGTGACGCAGTACGCCGTGCCGATGAAGCTGTTCGACATGGTCGTGCTGGTTTGCTCGTTCCTCCTCGCGCCGCTCTGGCCGGCATACGGCGAGGCGATCGCCCGCGGCGACCATCGATGGGCCAAACGCATGCTGACCCGGTCGCTCACGGGGACACTGATCGGCACGAGCATCGCCTCGTTGTGCATCGTTCTCGGCGCGGGCGCATTTCTTCGCATCTGGGCAGGCGGCGCAGTACACCCACCGATGATTCTCCTCGTCGGATTCGGCATCTGGACGGTGTTGAACTGTTGCGGCAGCGCAGTCGCGATGTTCCTCAACGGCGTGAGCGCCATCCGATTCCAGGCCGTCTGTGCTGTCGCCATGGGCGTGAGCGCGCTCACGCTGAAGATCGTGTTCGCGCGTCAGTTCGGATTACCCGGCATCATCTGGGGCACTATCATCGCGTACTCGGTTTGCACTGCGATCCCGATCGCGTTTTACCTTCCGCGTCTACTGCTCGAGCTTGGCCGCCATCCGCAGCGCGCGCCGGAGAGGATCGTAGCGGCCACGTCGGAGGCCTCGATCGCATGACACCGGACCAACCTCGCCTCACGATCGACGAGGCCGTGCGGTTCATGCGCGAACGCCCGGAGTACGCGGACGTGGTGCGTGACGCATATCTGGGGCGCGACGTCGAGGACAGCTATCGCCGATTCGCCAACTCGGCGGAATTCGACGAGCTGCGAACGCTCCTCGCCGAGGCAATCCCTGACGGCGTCGTGGTCGACCTGGGAGCAGGCACCGGGATCGCGTCGCGCGCCTTCCTCGACGTGGGAGCGCGGCACGTGTACGCGCTGGAGCCCGACCCGAGCGACGAGGTCGGCCAGGGCGCCATCCGTCGGCTCGCCGGCTCTCGCCGCGTAGAGATCGTCTCCTCGTATGCCGAGCGCATTCCACTCGCGAGCGGTTCGGTCGACATCGTGTATGCACGGCAGGTCCTGCATCACACCCGCGACCTCGACGCCGCGGTCGCAGAGTGCGCAAGAGTGCTGCGTCCGGGAGGTTACTTCGTCGCGTGTCGAGAGCACGTGGTGGCGGACGACGCCGAGCTCGCGGAGTTTCTGGCTCGACATCCGGTGCATCAACTTGCCGGGGGCGAGCACGCGTACACGCTGGAGCAGTACACGACCGCGATCGAGCGCGCGGGTCTGCGATTGGTCGACACACTCGCTCCATGGGACTCCGTAATCAACGCCTTTCCGATGGCGCGCAGCGCACAGGAGCTGCGGAATCTGCCGCGACGCTATCTGACGAGCCGCTTCGGACCGCTCGGCGGATGGGCCGCCCGCATCCCGTTCGTGGCCGATCGATTCTGGACGCGCATCCGGCGGGCGTCGCCTGGACAGATGTACAGCTTCATCACGCGCCGGGCCGACGGTCGAACCACCTGAATGCTGGCGCGGGTGCGTCAGCGCAACGAATCGTCCCGGCGAAACGCCCGGGCCACGGGCCGCCATGGGCGGCGCAAGTCCCGCAGGGTGTCCCGCCAGAGCGCGTTGAACTGCTCAACGTCGCTTCCCGACTCCGCGTTCGCTCGGCTCATCATCTCGCGCAGGAAGGCGAGCGCGACCCCAAGCCCGAGCCCGAGCACGAGGCCGAGCGCCGTCCACTTGAGCAGCCCCCGTGAGTCGGCGCGCGCGGGAACCTCGGGCTGTTCGATCACCGTGAGGACCGGAGTGTCGCGCACCTCATCCATGCGGGCCTGTTCGTGGGCCTGTGCCACACTCGTATAGACCTGTTGCCGCATCGTCACCTCGCGCGACAACCGGTCGAATGCGAAGCGAAGCTCCGGCGCGTTCTCGTACATGCGATTGTGCTGCAGGAACATCTGGAGGCGATCCTCGGCGACGCGAAGCTCCTGTCCCACGTCGATCAGGCGCTGCTCCGCGAACCGGCGCTCCTCCGACGCCTGCGACTTGCGGCGCCGAAGGTTGAAGTTGCTGACCAGCTCGAGAACGCGGTCCGCGACCTGCCTGGCGACCCCGGGATCCTTCGCCCGGACACTCAGCGTCACCACGCTCGTCTTCGGCGACGCTTCGGCGCTGACGAGGCGACGAAGTCGCTTCACGGCGTCATCCCGGCGAAGCGCGGGTGTATTGCCCTTGGCCTCGAGCAGATCGATCAGCGCCACCTCCGCGACGCCGGAGTCCGTCGTCACGCGGAATCGCGTCGCCACGGCACTGTCGAGGATGCCGCGCGACTTCACCAGGTCGACGTAAAATGACGGAGACTGTGTCGCGTCTGCAGTCAGCATGGAGAGGCCAAGCTGCGCCGCGATCCCACCGCCAGTGCCGGGCGTATTCCGACTCGCCTGCGGCATGAAGGACGCCGACGAGGTATAGGTTCGCGGGCGGAGGAGCGTCACGGCGAGGATGACGACCACGACGCATGTCGTGACACCCGCCACGAGCACGCGACGCCGCAGGAGCACGTTGATGGCAGCAAGCAATGACAGATCGGAGGCGCGTCCATCATCGAGGCCGCTATCTGCGCGCGAGCTCGCCGCCACGTCGGGGGCAGGTCGGGGGAGAGGCGGTTCAAGTCGGGAAGCACTCATCCGTGCACTCTATGCTCAGCGAGATCGTGCCGCAGTGTCCGAATGCGACGAAGGATACATCGGGCGATGTCGCTCGACCATCAGGTAGATCAGGAAGGTCAGCAGCACGCCGGCGCCGAGCGTGGGCAGCAACGCCTGCTGCCATCGCCAGCCTAGCCAGGCGAGGACGCACAGCCCCGTGTTCAGAACGAGCACGATGGTCGTGACACGGCGATGGCTCATGCCCCCCTGCACCGCGCGCTGATACGCATGACGACGGTGAGCCGAGTACCACTGCTCGCCATGCAGTGCGCGACGCACCAGGGTCGTGGTGGCATCGACGACGAACGCCGACGAGAGCGTCAGCCACACGAGCAGCGGGACCGCTCGTGCGTTCTCGCTCGCGACGGCGAGGACGGCGAGGACGAACCCGAGGAACCCGCTGCCCACGTCGCCCATGAACAGTTTGGCGGGCGACCAGTTCCAGGCGAGAAATCCGGCGCTGGCGACGGCGATGAGCCAGGCGACGAACGCGAGCCCTGGCTGACCGGCGGCAGCCAGAAGCGCACCTCCGAATCCGCCGATGATCGTGGCTTCACCACTCGCGAGCCCGTCGATGCCGTCCATGAAGTTGTAGAGATTCGTCATCCAGACGATGCCGACGACGGCCGCGATGCTGCCGAGCCAGCCCAGCGAGACGAGACCGGTCCCGACCTGTAGCGCGGGCAGCCCGTGCAGCCAGGCGAGTGCCCAGCCGGCCGCGATGAGATGCACGACCGCCCGCACTGGCGCGGGGAGCCCGCGCCGATCGTCGATCCAGCCGACCGTCGCGACGAGCGACCCGCCACCGACGATCGCCACCGCGAGTCCGGTCGGGATCCATCCCCATGCTGCCGCGGCCGCGACACCGAGTACTGTCACGCCCGCGATGGCGAGGCCCCCGCCCCGCGGCGTCGCGACCGTATGCGAGCTGCGATGGTTGGGTACGTCGAGCAGCGCCCGATCCAGGGCGTATCGACGTACACCTGCTGCGATGACCCAGCTGACGACGCCGGACAGGGCCAGCACCCACGGCATCGCGCGGATCACGAGTCCGACGCCACCGGTACACGCGCTGGAGGAGCGGGGCGCTCGTGGAGGAGCCGCGCCCGCTCATACACGCGCTCGAGCGACTCCACCGTTCGCTCCCACGCGTACACGTTGCGCGCGAGCCGCAGCGCGCTGTGCGACAGCCGATCACGCAGCGCCGGATCGCCCAGAAGGCGCACCACCTGCGCGGCGAAAGATTCCGCACTCTCCCCGACGAGCAGATCGCGCTCGGCAACCGCCTCCAGTCCCAGGGTCGCGGTAGGCGTCGCCACGACCGCGGTGCCGGCCGCCATCGCCTCGATGATCTTGAATTGAATTCCAGAGCCGCTCCGCATCGGTGCCACCGCAACGGCCGATTGCGCGACGTATTCGTGCACACTCGGCACCCGCCCCGTGACGGTCACGCCCGGCACCTCGGCGAGCCGCTGCACGGCGGGAACCGGGCGCGCACCGACGATCGTGACCGTCGCGCGTGGTCGCTCGCGTCGGACGAGAGGAAGAACCTCTCGCACCAGCCACTGCGCCGCATCGACGTTGGGGAAGTACCACATCGTCCCACTGAACACGATCGCATCTTCCTTTCGCTCGGTCGTGACGAACGGATGCGCGGTGAGATCGACGCCGTTCGCGACGACGTGCAGGTTCGGATACTCCCCGATCGCCGTGCGGTCGAGTGGTGAGGAGATCACCAGCTGGTCGAACTCGCTCGCCAGCGCGCGCTCGTAACTCGCCACGCGGCGTGCCTCCCACGCGGCGAGCCATGACTTGGGTGGCCTGCTGCGCCGTGCCTGGCGAGTCAGGTTGACCGCCATCGAGTCGATGAGATCGACGACACATGGCAGGTCGCCCAGCGATTCGAGCACGGGCGCCATGCGGATCATCTGTACGTGCACGAGATCCAGTGTCCAGTCGCGTGCCAGTTCGCGGGCCCGCCGTCCGATCTCGGGATCGTAGAAGACGAGCGTCTGCAGCGGAAGCCGCACGAGGGGCGCCCGCGCCAGGCGTACAAGAGATCGCCATCGCGCTGCCGGGACGACCTCGACATGCGCGCAGAACGGTGCGATGGCGGCGAGACTTTCCTCGGCGCGTTCCGCCGGCTCCGGCGCCAGAAGGACGATCTCGTGCCGGCGGGAAAGCACGCGGAGGTGATGATAGCCTCGCACCTGGTCGCCGTTGAACGGCGGGTACGGAAACCTCGAGGCGACGAAAAGAATCTTCATGTGGATGGGAGGCGATCCGATGGATCGTGTCCCTAACTTACCTTGCGAACGGGGCACGACCAACCCCGTCGGCACTCACTCCACGTCCGCGACATGCGCATCGGGTTCGTCAACACCGGCACGATCCAGCAGAACGCCAGCACGATACGGTGCCTGCATCTCGGCAAGCTGCTCGCGCGTGACGGCCACGACGTTTCGCTGTTCCTCACTGACCAACCCGACAACCGCCATCGCTACGGGGATGTCGTGCACGGCATGCGCGTGCGCTACAGCGCAGTGGGGAGCGGGCGCGAACAGTGGTCCAAGGCGCGCATGCTGCTTGGAGAACGGTATGACGTCCTGCACTGCATGTCGGCGGGATCGAGTGTGCACTTTCCGGCGTGGCTCTCGAAATGGCGGCACGGCGGGCGGACGCAGCTGATCATGGACTTCGACGAATGGCAGTCGCTGTGGATGCGCGAGCCGAAGCACAGCTATCAGGCCGTGTGGGAGCGCTTCGCCTGCGGGGTGTCGGACGACGTCATCTTCGCGAGCGCTGAGCTCGCGCGCACCCTGGGACGCTCGGTCGCCGCGAGTCGCCGCCACACGCTTCCGTACGCGTTCGACGAGGAGGAGTTCGCCGCCGTGCCGGACGAGTCGATGGATATTCGCGCCCGCTACGCCGGCCGTCGACTGGCCGTCTACATGGGGAACCTGTTGCCCCAATACGATGCAGAGCGGGTGCTCGATGCCGCGCATCACGCGCGACGTGCCGACCCGGATGTCCTGTTCCTGTTCATCGGCAGCGGGCCGCTTCGCGAGCAACTGGAGCGCCGAGTCGACGCGGAGCAGCTGACCGATCACGTTCGCTTTCTCGGGTTCCTGCCCACCGACGCGATGATCCAGCACCTGCGCGCGGCTGACGCGCTGCTCCTGCCGATCCGGGACACGGAGCTCAATCGGTCCCGTTCGCCGAACAAGCTGTTTCAGTATCTCGGCGCGCGGCGGCCCATCGTGACGAACCGACTCGACAACATCTATGACGCAGTCGGGGATGAGGTTCTGTATTTCGACTTCGACTCGGCCGAGGACTTCGCGCGTCGCATCGTCGAGGCGTTACGCTCCGACGCTCCCCTTCCCTCGCCCGCCACGATCGCCCGGAACAGCTGGAGGGCTCGGTACGCGGTCTATTTGCGAATTCTCGGCGTCGCCCCCTCGGTGAATGGCGGCTCGGACTCCACGGCGACGAGCTAACGACCGCGCATGGAAGCGCGCGGCTCTCGTCGTGCCGCGAGAGCTACCTCTGGCTCAGGGTGGCGTGACGCGCGGCTCCCTCGTCGTGATCGATGCATGGATGCGCCGCTCCACCCAGCGGGCGTAGGCGACACGGACCGGCACGAGAAGCCGACGGCGTTGCGTCCATGCCACGAGATTGACGAGAAACACTGCCGGTGCGATGACTAGCAGCGCGATGACGTACGCCTGCGTGATGCCGGGATCGGCGACGAACACGAGCACGCTCTGATTCATGATGTAGAAGACGAGCAGATTGGCTCGCCGCGTGCGCGCGAACGAGAGGAGTGCACCCACGCCGAAGCAGTAGAGCACCCCGCCCCAACCGAAGAGAAAGTGTCCGGCGACGAACGGGTACGGGTTCGCGCCGAAGCCGGGTAGTTCGACGCCGGTGAGATGCGTGCTGACCATGCCGGGGAAGCTGAGCGGCGCCCATGGTTTGAGGCGGAGCGAGGAGAGCAGCACGTCGAAGAAGAGGACGAGCCGCGCCGGAAGCTCCATATGGTAGAACGCCGCCGAGCCATCGAGGACGAAATACATGTAGGTGCCGCTCCCGGTCGCGGCGAGCCGCGTCAACACCATCTGCAGGATGGAGACGCCACTCAGGGCAGAGACCACACCGAGGACCAGCAGCGCCGGTACGAGGCCCACCAGGGCTACCAGCCCCGCGAGACGCAACGACAGCACGCGCTTCCCGAGCGCGTTTTGATAGAACTGCGCGAGCAAGCCGAGATCGAAGATCGCGAAGACGAAGCCGGCCTTGCTGAAGTTGAATACCAGATTCTGGATGAGGAACAGCAGCGCGCCGAACACCAGCACGGAGCGTCGTCGATAGACGACGAACGAGTGGACGAGCAGTGGCAGATAGAAGAGGTTCGCGGCGACGTAGAGGTGACGGAACACGCCGTACCCGCCCTGCGTGACCGTGACTTTCGCGATGTCGGGGTTTTCGCTGCCGAAGACTCCGATCCCCACCTGGCTGATGATGAAGGCATCGTATACGAGATACAGCGCGGCGGCGGTACCGAGGAGCAGCAAAGTCGCGCCGCGCCCCGGGGCGCGAAGCGCCGGAGCGATCTCGTCAGCCCTTCTTCTGGACCGAAATGTGTGGAGTCCGGCGAGAAAGGCCACAAACCCCGCCAGCACGTAGGCGATCGCTGATTCCTGCCGGGCGTCGGCGAGCACCACGACGATCGCCACGTTCAAGCCGACGTTGACGAACACGAGGAGCAGCGGATCGGCAACGTTCCAGAGCAGTCGCCACGACACGACGATGCTCACCAGGACGCACAGGCTCGCGACGAGAGCGAGCCAGAGCCCGATGGCGACGAGATCGGGGAGAAGCGTCATTCGCCGGAAGGATCAGAGCAGTCGCTCGTAGACGCTGCGCGTCTCTCGCGCGCACCGCGACCAGGAGAATAGCGTCACGCGTTGCAGCCCGCGACTCCGGAGAGCGTCGGCGTGCGAGCTGGAGTCGACGATCCGACGAATGGCCGCCGCCATGTCCTCCGGGCTGGTGGGGTTGAAGTACTCCGCGGCGTCGCCGCCGACTTCGGGCAACGAGCTCGTGGCGCTGCATGCGACGGGACAGCCATACCCCATCGCCTCGAGGATGGGGATGCCGAAGCCTTCGTAGAGCGACGGATACACCAGTGCCGCGGCATGCGAGTAGAGGCTCGCCAGACGCTCGTCGCGACCCTCCAAGTGAACCAGCGAGTCCGCGTCGAAGCCGAGGGCCCGCGCCATTTCCCACTCGGCTGGGGTGAAAGAACCGCCGCCGAAGCACACGAGACGGAAGCCTCGCCGCAGCGGCTCGGAAGCGGCGATCGCTTGAAGCAGCGTCGAGAAGTTCTTGTACGCTCGCCGATGTCCCACGTACAAGAGGTACGGGTCTCGGAGCTCGACCGCATATCCAGCCAGTGGCGTGGGCCGCGGACTGTGTGCGAGGTGTACGACCGACACCTTCTCCGCACTGACAGGAAGCAGGTCGAGCAGGTCGCGGCGCGCCTGCTCGGAGATGCAGATCACGGCGCCCGCACGCTGCACCGCGGCCGCCTTGTCACGCGCCGTGGGATCCGAGCCGGGAAAGAGGTAGGCAAAGCGCTCGTGAATCATGTCGTACACTGTCACGACCGATGGAATCCGATTCGTGGCGAGCGAATCGCGCCGGTAGTAGGTCTCGTGGATCACCGAGGGGCGGTGCATGCGCAGCCACGCGCGCGAGAGCGCGTCGTTGACGAGCCTCCGCACACGAGCCGTTCTGGGGTACGGTGGCGCATAGGCGCCGACCACCCCTGCCGGCGGATGGAAACGTAGAAATGCGTTCATGTGCACGGGCGCCAGGATCGTCGCTCGCGTATTGTCGGCGTCGTCGAGCTGCCGAGCCAGCTCGACGACGTAGCGCGAGATCCCGCCGTATTCCTGCGTCGAGAAGATCTGGTGATCGTAGACGATGTGCACGGTCGATCAGCGTGGGGGCGCGAGGACGCTGCGGTATCCCTCCAGCAATTGACGCGAGGTCTGCTCGAGGGTGAAGGCCGACACACGTGCGCGACCTCGTGCGACCAACGCTGCACGCAGGCCCGTCGACTCGAGGACGGCGGCAATCCCCTCCGCGATACCGTCAGGGGTAGGCGGGACGATGACGGCGGCATCGCCTGCGAGCTCCCTGCTCGTTGGAATGTCGCTCGCCACGATCGGAGCACCGCACTGCATCGCCTCAAGCAGCGGGATTCCGTAGCCTTCGTAGAGCGACGGCAACACGAAGGCCTCGCACACGGAGTAGAGCGCCCGGAGGTCCTCGTCCGAGCAGTCAGTCAGAATGTGCACCCGATGCCGGCGCACGTCGACGGCCGCTGCCGCGTCGGCGATCGAAGCGTATCCGAGGCCGGGCCGACCCGCCAGCACGACATGAAGGTCGTCCAGTGCCGCGGGAAGTCCCGACAGACCGCGCAGCAGAGCGACGAGATTCTTCCGTCGTTCCAGCGTACCGACAGACAGGACGAAGGGAGCGTCGCCGAGCTCCGGGAAGACTCGGCGCAGTTGTGAGCGTGCCTCCGGCGCGCGCAAGGACGTGAGCACTGCGGGCACGTAGACGACGTGGATCGCGTCGACACCAACGCGAAATTCCGCCACCATCTCGTCCCGCACGGCGTAGCTTGGCGCGAACACGACATCTCCGACTCGTAACGCCTGAACGATCGACCTCCGCAGGTAGGCCGTGTACCGACGGGACTTGCTGTCGGGCATCCGAAATGGCACGAGGTCGTGGATCGTCGCGGCGTACCGCAGACCACGCGGCTTCCAGGGAGCCACGTGGTAGTTCGTGAAGTGGACGAGATCGAGCGTCCGCCGCAGTCGCGCGCCCGGAATGCCGCTCGCGAGCCAGGCGAGGTACATGGCACGCCGCAGCGCATGCGGCTGAATCCGGTCGAGCCGCGGGTGCCGCACATGGTGCACGGACACTTCGGGTGCATTCGCGGCCAACGCGCTCATGAGCGACGCGGTGTGTCGGCCAATGCCCGTTGGCCGAGACATCGAGAATCCGTCGTCGATCCCGATCGCCCACGTGGACATCGATCAGACGTTCGCTGGCCGGCGTGCCGCCGCACCGCGCGCCACCTGCTCGTACAGGTCACGGTATTGCTCGGCCATGCGGCGGTTCGAGAACCGTGCACGCTGGATCCGACCACGCGCGACGAGACTGCGGCGGAGGGCGTCGTCACCGAGCAGGCGCGAGAGCGCCGCCGTGATCGAGGGCACGTTCGTCGGCTCCACGAGCAGCGCGGCGTCGCCCGCCACCTCGGGCATCGAGGATGTGTTGGAGGTGATGACGGGCACGTCGCACGCCATGGCCTCGAGAATCGGCAGTCCGAATCCCTCGAACAGGCTCGGATACGCGAACGCCGTCGCGCCCGAGAGCAGGGCGCGCATGTCCTCGTCGGGGAGATAGCCCGTCCAGACGACGCGATCAGTCGAGTCGAGCCAACCACCTTCCACCCCCCAGCCCGCCGCGCCGACCACCACGAGCTGGGTCCGTGCCCGAAGCTCGTTCGGAAGCGCGTGAAATGCCTCGAGGAGGCGGCGATGATTCTTTCGCGGCTCGCGCGTGCCGATGGCGAGTACGTAATCGCCGGTAATGCCGAGGGTCGCCTGAACGGCAGCGATGCGGCTCGCATCCTTCACCGCGACGAAGTCGGTGCCAAGGTGGATGCAATGCACGATCGAGCGATCGAGGTCGTCGCCCATCCGCTCGAACACGTCGGCGCGGGTCGCCTCCGAATCAGCGGCGATGGCCGCGGCCTCGCGCGCGGCGATGGTCAGGCCGGTGCGATGGAAGAAGCGGCCCCAGAAGGTCAGCCCTTCGGGGAATCGCGACCACACGAGGTCGTGCACTGTGAGCACGAGCCGCGCGTCACCGCACGCCGGCACGACGTTCGGCGATGTGGCGTGCACGACGTCATGCGCACCGATCCATCGCTCGAGTCGCGGTCGCCGGAGCGTGTGCCAGCCGAGATACGTGAGCTGCGGCTTCCGCACGGGCAGCTGCACGAGACGCATGTGCGGCGGTAGCGACGCGAGCACGGGCGGAAGCGTGCCGATGGCGCGTGCCGAGTACAGGGTGTACTCGGTTTCGGTATCCCACTCCGCCAGCTCTCGCAGGAGGCTGACGACCACCCTGCCCTGGCCGCCGCCGCCGGGCACGGGGCCGAACAAATCGTCCACGCCGATCGCCACCTTCAAGCGCCTCACCGGCGGGCCGTCTCCACCGTCACACGCCCCGACGGTCAGACGCCCAACGGCAGCCCGCGCCCCACGTCGAGATGCTGTTGGAACCACTCGTACGTCTGGGCGAGGCCATCACGCAGCCCGATCCGTGGCCGCCACCCCAGCGCGAACAGGCGCGATACGTCGAGCAGCTTTCGTGGCGAACCGTCGGGCTTCGACCGGTCGAATGTGATCGCACCTTCGAAGCCCACCGTTTCCTTCACGAGCTGCGCGACCTCGGCGATGGTGACGTCACGGCCGCATCCGATGTTGAGAATCTCGGAGCCGTCGTAGTGCTTCAGCACGAAGACGCACGCGTCCGCCATGTCGTCGACGTGCAGGAATTCGCGATAGGCCTGGCCACTACCCCACACGACCACATCGGGCTGCCCCGACACTTTCGCCTCGTGGAATTTCCTGATGAGCGCTGGGAGCACGTGACTCCCCATCAGGTCGAAGTTGTCGTTCGGGCCGTACAGGTTCGTCGGCATGACGCTGACGAAGTTCGTGCCGTACTGCCGGTTGTACGACTGGCACATCTTGATGCCGGCGATCTTGGCGACGGCGTACGGCTCGTTCGTGGGCTCGAGCGGTCCCTGAAGCAGCGACTCCTCACGGATCGGTTGCTCGGCGTGCTTGGGATAGATGCACGAGCTGCCCAAGAACAGCAGCTTCCGCACACCGGTCCTGTGCGCCGCCTCGATCACGTTCATCTGGATGACGAGATTGCTCCGGATGAACTCCGCGGGATAGGTGGAGTTGGCGTAGATGCCCCCCACCTTGGCGGCGGCCAGGACGACGTACTCCGGCTGCACCTCGTCGAAGAACTCGTTGACGGCCTGCTGGTTCTCGAGATCCAGCTCGCTCCGAGAGCGGACGGGCAGGTTCTGGTATCCTTCGTCCTTCAATCGACGAAGGATCGCGGATCCGACCAGGCCCTGGTGCCCCGCGACGAAGATTCGATCAGCTCGATCCACGCTCGATACGCTCAGCGCTGGAGATGAAGGACAGACGGCGGCGCGCCGTCGAGCGCGCCAGCAGTCAAAGATAGCCCGCCGCGCGCGGCACAGGGAGGCACGTCCGCCGAGTGCGCGTCAGCCGCGTTCGACCGTCACGGAGCGGCGTAGCGCTTCCTCGATCGACACCGGCGAGCGCCACCCCAGCACGGAAGCGAGCGGCGTGGTATCCACCACATAGTCGTCGGCCAGACGCGAAAGATCTTCGCTTCGCCGGACGAGTGCGGCCATCGTCCGAAGAATCGCCGATGGACAGCTGTACAGCCGCGGACGACAGTCGAGTGCGTCGCCGACAAGACGAATGAGCCGGTTGGATGCGACGGGCGGATCGTCCGCTGCCAGCAGCACGTGTCGGGCCGCGGCGGGATGCTCGACGCAGGTCAGAAGCAGCGAGGCCAGATTCTCTACGTACATCATGCTGCGCAATCCCCTGAGGCCGTCGAGCGGCAACGGGACTCGGCACGCGAGGCGCGTGAGACGCACCAGTCGGTCGAAGTTACCTCTTCCATCCCTGCCATACACGAACGCGGGTCGGACGATGACCCAGTCGAGCTCGCGCGCCGCGCCGCGAACGACTGCTTCCGCCTCGAGCTTGGATTCCGCATACGCATCTGGCGGCGCCGGCTCGTCCTCGGCTCGGCACACGGTCATGCGAGATGTTCCGTGAACACGGACGGTGCTGACGAAGACGAAGCGACGCACGCCCTCGGCCACCGCTGCGCTCACGAGCGTCTCGGTTGGTCGCACATTGTCCAGACGATATTGCTCGCGCCAGCGGGGCGTCGTCTCGCCCGGTCGATGCACGCGCGCCGCGAGATGCACCACGGCGTCCGCACCGCGGACGCCATCGCGAATGCGGCTGGTGTCGGTGTGCTCGCTCAGAACCGGAACAACCCCGGGCGGCAGGCGGCGAGGATCCGTCGCGGGCCGGATGATTCCGCGGATGGTCCAGCCCTTTGCCTTGAATTGCGCGCTCAGGTGCCGGCCGACGAAACCGGTCGCGCCCGTGATCACGACGACTGGTGCGCCCTGCGCGGCGGATCCGTCGCGCGGACGCGGCGTGCCGCTCACCCCCGTGCGCGCTCGCCTGACCGCACCGTCTGGAGTCGAGATGCGCCGGACGCGATCTGCTCGAACGGCTCGTCGATCAGCGACTCCTCGGGTTCGACGGCCGTCTCGAACTCACCGGTGTCGGCGGGACAGTTGTACTCCGGCACCAGGGTCGCCAGGAGCCGGCGGATGTAGCCGGCCGGCCGATTCTCCCGCGCCGCATCGATCAGCGCCGCGATGGCCTCCTCCGACGCATCGCCGGCCTCGGCGTCGCGCGCGCGAAGGATCTTCGGATGGTCCGTCGGCACCACGTGTGCACCTTTGAAGAACAGCTCTTCGTACAGCTTCTCGCCCGGCCGGCTACCGGTGAAGTGGACCTCGATATCCGCGCCGGGCTCGAGTCCGGAGAGCCGGATCAGGTCCTGGGCGAGATCGAGGATCCGCACAGGTTCGCCCATGTCGAGCACGAATACTTCACCCTGATCGCCGAATGCGCCGGCCTGCAGCACGAGCTGCACCGACTCCGGAATCGTCATGAAGTACCGGGTCATGTCAGGGTGCGTAATCGTGACGGGACCCCCGTCCGCAATCTGTCGCATGAACGTGGGCACCACGCTTCCCCGGCTTCCCAGCACGTTCCCGAAGCGCACCGAGACGTAGCCGCTTTTCCGCTCGAGCGCGCAGTGATGTACCAGGTGCTCGGCTACGCGCTTGGTCGCGCCCATGACGCTCGTCGGTCGCACTGCCTTGTCCGTGGAGATCAGCACGAAGTGCTTCACGTCGAACTCGTTCGAGAGCGTGACGACGTTCTTCGTTCCGAGCACGTTGTTGAGGACAGCCTCCGAGACGTTGGCCTCCATCAACGGCACGTGCTTGTGCGCCGCGGCGTGGAAGACCGAGTAAGGTCGATGCGAGCCGATGACCTGAGCCATTCTCCCGTAGTCTCGAACGTCGGCGATCACGGGCTCGACGCGAACATGAGGGAACAGGCGCCCCATCTCGTGCAGGAGCTCGAAGATCGAATTCTCGCCACGCCCGACGGCAACGATCTTCGTCGGTCCGAGTCGCGCGACCTGCCGACAGAGCTCGCTGCCGATGGATCCGCCGGCACCGGTGATCATCACCACGTTGTCTCGCACGAGCGAAGCGACCTGGTCGAGGTCCGTGGTGATCGGCTCGCGCCGAAGCAGGTCTTGAATCTCGATCTGACGGAGCACGTTGACGTGCTTGTCGCCCGACAGGAGCTCGTAGAGACCCGGGACGGTTCGAGTGCCGAGACCCGCGGCGCGGGCTTCTCGCACCACCTCGCGAATCGTTCGGCCGGAGGCGGTCGGCATCGCGATGACGACGTCAGTCGCCCCGATCGCGGACGCGACGCGTCGAAGCGCGCGAAGGCCTCCGAGTACGGGCACGTTGTTGAGTCGAAGCCCCTGCTTCTTCGGATCGTCGTCGAGGATGGCCACTGGCACCATGCCGAGCTGAGCATTCTCGACGAGCTCGCGAACGATCATGCCGCCCGCTGCGCCGGCGCCAACGACGATCGTTCGCCGAAAGCCGGCATCGCGGTACCGTCGCTCGCGGCGCGCGACTCTGATACCCAGCCGCGGCAGTGCGATCGCCAGCGCGCCGAGACAGGCATCGAGCAGGATGACCCCGTACGAGAGCCGCCCGGGCAACAATCCGAGCACGTTCAATCCGAAGACGCCGAGCAGGATATCCACCAGGGCGCAGGCGCCGGCTCCCATGAGCAGCAGCTCCACGTCGGCGACGCTCGCGTAACGCCAGAGGCGCCGATACATGCCCAGCCAGAGCAGCAGCAGGACCTTGGTCGGCACTCCCGACAGGACGAACACCGTCAGCATGCTGCGCACGCCAGGCGCATCGAGACCATCGTACCGTGCGGCGAACGCGACCACGGCGCACAGCGGCAGAAGAATCAGATCCGAGACGAAGAACGCCCGGTTGCGCAGTGCTGGCAGTCGATAACGGAGCATGCTCACCACGGACCTGCGAACTGGTTCATCGGGCTGGCCCTTTTGTTGAAGGCTCTGGCGTGTCGAAGTCAGGAATCTATCCTATGACAGTCTGCACGCGTACTGCCGCCGCTGTCGTGGCTCTGGCAGGAGATACCAGCGGGCTGCTCCCGCATCAATCCCCACCACTAAGACAAAGCCTGCCAGCGCGCTAGCGCGCTGGCAGGCTTGCTCGTTCTGCCTCGGAGTTCGGAGGCCGCCGGGCGAGCATCACACTGTCGTCGCCGCCACTCGCTGCACCTGCCGCGCGGACCGCGCTGCCGCCGCCCGAGTATCGACCAGCACCTTCGCATGGTCCTTCACCCACGCGTAATCGATGTCCGAATGGTCGGTCACGATCATTACGGCGTCCGCGCCGGCAAGCGTCGCCTCCGTGAGCGCCAGCGACTTGCCGACGGCGCCGGCTGGCGTGTGCCCATCGTCCATGATCGCCGGGCAGTACGGATCGTGGTAGCTCACGGCCGCGCCCTTCTGCGACAGGAGATCCATGATCTCGAGTGCGGGCGACTCGCGCATGTCGTCGATGTCCTTCTTGTAGGCCACGCCGAGCACGAGGATCTTCGCCCCCTTGAGCGCCACGCCGCGGTCGTTCAGCGCGTCCTGGACCTTGCGCACCCAGAACGCAGGCATCTCCGAGTTGATCTCGTCGGCCACGCCGATCATCCGAGTCTTGTAGTGCAGCGTCCGCATCTTCCACGCGAGGTAATGCGGATCCAGCGGGATGCAGTGCCCGCCCAGACCTGGCCCCGGCGTGAACTTCATGTAGCCGAAAGGCTTGGTCGCCGCGGCATCGATCACTTCCCAGACGTCGACGCCGAGGCGGTCACAGATCTGCGCCATCTCGTTCGCCAGTCCGATGTTGATCATGCGGAAGGTGTTCTCGAGTAGCTTCGTCAGCTCGGCGGCTTCGGTGCTGCTCACGGGGACCATCTTGTCGATGAACTTCCCGTATAGCGCCGCGCCGAGGTCGACGCAGTGCGGCGTCACGCCGCCGATGACCTTGGGCGTGTTCTTCGTGTGCCACGTCTCGTTTCCCGGATCGACGCGTTCCGGAGAGAAACAGAGGAAGATGTCCGCGCCGACCTCGAGACCGCGGGCCTGGAGCAGCGGGATCATCAGCTCGCGCGTCGTCCCCGGATACGTCGTGGACTCGAGCACGATGAGCTGGCCCGGACGCAGCGACGCCGCCACACTCTCCGTGGCCGCGATCACGTAGCTCATCTCCGGGTCTTTCGTCTTGCTGAGCGGCGTCGGCACACAGATCGAGATCACGTCGCACTCGGCGAGGCGGCTCATCTCGGTGGTGGCCTCGAACCGGCCCGACTTCCGGAGCCGCGCGACGTCCGCGCTCGGGATGTCCTTGATGTGGCTTCTGCCGCCGTTCAGGTCGTTCACGACACGCTTGGTGACGTCGAATCCGATCACGTTCAGATCGACGTTGCCCATCTCGACGGCGAGCGGCAGACCGACGTAGCCCAGTCCCACCACGCCGCACACGGCGCTGCCGTCGGCGATCTTGGCACGAAGAAGTTCGTAATACATCGGAGAAGTCAGAGGTCGATGAGGCCGGGTGCAGCGAATGCTGCCGGCGAGTTCGGTTCAGGGATGACGGACGGGACCGGCACTGGTCACGCCCGGGTCCGTTGCACACCTCGTTCCGCGACGCGAAGCCGCACGTGCTGCGTCACTTAGCCGCGAGAAGGCCAACCGGTTCCGAGGTCCCGATTTGCTGATCGTACACCCGCCAGCGCCGGTAGATTCGGGTCTCCATGGCTGCCATCGCGCGGTTCATCGGCTCGTTGTCCTCGAGGATCCAGCTCGCCTCGGCCCCCTGCTCCCCTGCCGCCCGGCCCCGCCGGAACGCCTCCCAGGCGAACAGTGGCAGGATGCCGCGCGCACGAAAGTCGCGGCGAAGCCCGAGCGCCATGACACGCCACTCGTGGATGCCCCGTTTGCCGAGCAGGAGTCGCAGGGCCCCGGTGGGAAAGAGTCGTCCGTTGCCGATCCGCTGCAGCACGCCGCTGTAGTCGGGCACCGCGAGCATGAACGCCACGGTCTGCCCATCCACGTCGGCCGCGAAGGCGTAGCGCGGGTTGATCAGCGGCTTCATGTCGCGCGCCATGTGGACGAACTCCGACTTCGACATCGGCACGAAGCCCCAGTTGCGCTCCCAGGCCGAGTTGTACACGTCCCAGCAGACCTCCAGTTCCTGCTCGAACCGCCGCAGGTCGAGGTCGCGAAACGCCACGCGGCTCTTCTGCAGCGCGCGCTCGGCGAGGCGCTCGAACACCGGCGGCATCGACCACGAGGTGTCGCCCATCGGGATGAAGTAGGCGACCAGATCCTTCGCCTTCCGCAGCTGCGCGCGATCGCAGAGCGCCGCGTAGTAGGGCGGGTTCCACGTCGTCATGAACGACGGCCGATGCTCGAAGCCGTCGATGAGGAGCCCGCACTCGTAGTTGGTGCTCGGGTTCATCGGCCCCCGCATCACATCGAGGCCGCGCGCGGCGAGCCAGTGCGCCGCGGCATCGAACAGCGCGTCGGCGACGGCTTGGTCGTCCACACACTCGAAGAACCCCCAAAAGCCGACGCGGTCGCCGTGGAAGCGGTTGTGCGCGCGATTCTCGATCGCCGCGATCCGGCCGACCAGCGCGCCGTCGCGCCAGGCGAGGAACAGCTCGCGGTCCGAGTCCTCGTAGAATGGATTCTTCGCACGATCGAGCGCGTCGTACACCGTCGCGCGGAGTGGCGGGACCCATTGCGGGAACTTCCTGCGGTCGAACAGGCGCCACGGCAGATCGACGAAGCGGCGAAGGTCGCGGCGAGTTGTGACGGGAACGACGTCGATGTGCACGATAGGAGTGTCGGGTCGGCTTACGCTCGAGCACGCGAATGGTAATACTGCGCTCGCATGCACGTCGCCTCCTCGACCCTCGCCGCCGACGATGCCGCCAGCCGGTCCGACCGGCTCGGCCGCGGGATCGCGCTCGCGCTCGCAACCTATCTGACGCTCGTCTCCTGGCCCATCGCACGGTACGCGATGACCAGCGGCACGACGCTGCCGCTCGTCGTGCACGCGACGATCCTCGGCTACACGCTCGTGCTGCTCGCGGCGCCGGTGCAGCTGCGGCGGCCGGCGCTGGACTGGCTGACGCTCACGATCGGTCCACTTATGTACGTCGAGCTCCGGTGGATCATCACGGGATCCGGCGCGCCGCATCGCGATGCGCTGGTCGTCGGGTGGGAGAGCGTGCTCTTCCCGTCCAATCCGTCGGCGACGCTCGCCCCGCGCCTGCACGTCGCGTGGGCGAGCGAGCTGCTCCACCTCGCGTACGCCTCTTACAATCTGCTGATCTATCTCCCGCCGATCGCGCTGTACCTCCGGGGCCGCCGCGACGCGTTCGTCTCGACGATGCTCGCGCTCACGGTCGTCTACGGGATCTGCTTCATCACCTACGCACTCTTTCCCGTCGACGGGCCGCGATATCTCGTCGGCGCCGCCGCCGCGCCCGAGGGGCCGATCCGTTCTTTCGTGCTGACGCTGCTCGATCGCGGCTCGTCGCGCGGCACGGCGTTCCCGTCGTCGCACGTCGCCGCGTCGGTGGTGTCGTCGCTCTGTGCGCTGCGCCATCAACGCGACGTCGGAATCCTGGTGACACTGGTGACCGTGGCGCTCACGCTCGCCACGGTCTACGGCGGGTTCCACTACGCGGTGGATGCGCTCGTCGGCGTGATCGTTGGGGTCCTGGCCTGGCTCGTCTCGGCAGGAGCTCTGGAAAGGTTGGTCTCGCGCGCCGTCCAGAGCGCGACCGCCGCCTGATACCGGACGCCCTCGGAGCCGAGCTCGGAGGGAAGCGGAACGGTCGAGAGCTCCGCGACGCGCATCCCGGAGGGATGCCAGCCGTCGCGATGCGCACTCAGTCCCACGATGCCGCTTCCGATCGCCTTGAGCTCGGCCTCGCCGCGACACCAGAAACGCAGGAGCACCGAAGACGGCTCGTCGCCACTGGCGATCTCGCGTCCGATCTCCGCGCGCTCCGTCGGGCTGAAGACGCGATCTGCGACGCGCGCCCATCGATCGAGCGGTCGCACCCGCTCGACGTCGATCCCGACCTCACCGATCCGGCTCAGTGCAGCAAGCATCAGATCTTCGCAGTGCGCGATGCTGAACCGCACTCCCGACGACTGCAGGCCACGCGCGAGGGCGGGCTTGCCGTGGAGGCCGATCTGGATCGGCACTGCGCGCGGCGGGATCGCGAGCAGGGCGCCGAGCATCTCGCGCAGACGAAGCCGACCCACCGCGAACCGTCGCGCGACGTCCGCGTTCTCGTACCGCTCGAACCGCTCACGCTCCGTCGCGTCGAGCACCGTGAGCGCATGCGAAACCGCGCCCTGATCCGCCGCGAGGGACGCGCTGCACACCACCACCTCGTTGCGCGCAACGAGCGCCGCGAGCGTGCCGTGCGGCCAGACGCCGAAGCCGACGCGCAGCGTCGCGTCGCTCATCCCACGACTCCGCTCGGCAGGACGCGGCCGCTCGTGCGGGCGTCCTGGGCGCGCGCTCCGTCGGCGCGCTCGAGCTCCCGCATCGCGTCGACGACGAGTCGCACGGTCGTGTCGATCTCCGCGTCGGTGTGCGTGCTCGCGACGAAGAACCGCAGGCGCGCCCGATCGTTCGGCACGGCCGGCGCGACCATCGGCTGCACGTTCACTCCGGCCTCGAGCAGCATGGCCGAAAGCCTCGCGGCGCGGAGCGAGTCACCCACGATCACCGGGATGACGGGCGTGCCGCCACTCGCCGCGGTGTCGAGTCCCTGCTCGCGGCAGCGCCGGAGGAAAAAGGCCGCGCGCTGGCGCAGTGCATGCACCCGCTCGGGCTCGGCGATGAGCTTGCGCAGGGCAGCGAGCGCCGCGGCGGCATTCGACGGCGGGATGCCCACACTGTAGACGAATCCCGGCGCGGTGTACTTGAGATATTCGATGAGCGCCGAGCTTCCGGCGATGTAGCCGCCGCAGCTCGCGAGCGACTTGCTGAGCGTGCCCATCCAGATGTCGACCGCGCTCGGATGAACGCCGGCATGCTCGGCGATGCCACGTCCCGTTGCTCCGAGCACGCCGAGCGAATGCGCCTCGTCCACCATGAGCATCGCGCCGTGGCGCTCCTTCACCTCGACGAAGCGGCGGAGATCGGGTACGTCGCCGTCCGCGCTGTACACACCTTCGATCACGATCAGCGCTCGGCGGTGTCTGCCACGGACGCGCCGGAGCATCATGTCGAGCGTGCGCCAATCGTTGTGCGGGAAGGTGAGCCGGCGCGCCCCGGAGAACTCGGCGCCCTGCACGGCGCTGTTGTGCATCAGCGCGTCGCACAGGATCACATCGTCCGTCGCGAAGAGATGCGAGATCGTCGAGACGTTCGCCGGATGACCGCCGATGAACACGATCGCGTCGTCGACGCCGATGAATCGCGCGATCTCACCCTCGAGCGCGGCGTGGATCGGCCGCTCCCCCGAGACGACGCGGCTGGCCGACACCGAGCTGCCCCAGCGCGCGACCGCGTCCTGCGCCGCACGCGTGACCTCGGGATCACCCGAGAGGCCGAGGTAGTTGTAGTTGGCGAAGTTCAGCACACGCCGGCCGCCAATCACGGCGTGGCTCCCCGTGACTCCCTCGTGCACCTGGAAGAACGGGCTCTCGATTCCCTGCCCCTCGAGCTGATCGAGGCGCGCGCGCAACGCCCGATACTCCGGCCAGTGCGCGAAGTCGGTGACGCGATCCGGCTCGGCCGGCGGACGCACGCGGAAGGCGGGAGTCGTCGGGCCGCCGCCGGGCGGATCCGCCGACTGCAGCGCGGCGAGGTATCGAGCGAGCGCGCCGACCGACGGCTGGCTCCACAACTCGGCGATCTCGACGCGTCGGCCGAGTCGCGCTTCCAGCGCGACGACGAGCCGCGTGGCCGCGAGCGAGTCGATGCCGAGATCGAGTAGCGGCGTGTCGGCGTGCAGCTTCGCCGGCTCGATCTCGAGTTCCTCGCGCGCCCAGGCCAGCAGAAAGTCGTTGATCGACGGTACGGAGTCGCCCGCGTCGTGCTGACCGACGCGATCGGAGCGCCACCGTCCCATCACCTCCAGCGTCCCGTCGAGGAACGACGCGCGGCACGCGCCGCGTTGGATCTTGCCGCTCGACGTGCGCGGAATGGTGTTCTGCCGCAGGAGCAGGATCTCGCTCGGCACCACGCCGACGGTATCGGCGAGCTCGGAGCGCACCGCCTGGAACAACGTGTCGTCGTCCGCCGCGCGATGGTGGCGCGACACTTCCAGCGCGAGCACGAGCTCCTCGCTTCGCTCGCCGCCGACGCAGAACGCGGCCGAGAAGCCCGGTCGCAGATCGGGGTGGCTGCGCTCCGCGGCGAGCTCGATGTCGTGCGGGTAGTAGTTGCGCCCCTGCAGGATGACGAGATCCTTCAGTCGGCCGGTGACGACGAGCGTCCCGTCGCGCAGCGCGCCGAGGTCGCCGGTGCGGAGCCACGTCGTCTCGCTGCCGGCGAGTCGCGCGCCGAACGTCGCCGTCGTCTCCTGCGGCCGTCCCCAGTAGCCGCGCGCGACGCTCGGACTGGACACCCAGATCTCGCCGACGCGTCCATCGCCGACCGCGGTGCTCGCGTCCGCGTCGACGATCGCCACCTCGTGTTCCTCGGCCGGACAGCCCGACGCGACGAGCACCGCTTCGTCCTCGCCGGCAGCGGATGTACGCAGCGTTCCCTGCTCCAGCGCGCGGCGACCGACGCACAGTGCCGAGGACTCCGCCTCCGCAGGGCCGCCGGAGACGATGAGCGTGGCTTCGGCGAGCCCGTAGCAGGGGACGATCACGTTGCGTCGCAGTCCGCTCACGGCGAACGCGTCTGCGAACCGCGCGATCGTGTCCGCCCGCACCGGTTCGGCGCCGTTGAACGAGGTGCGCCAGGCCGAGAGATCGAGCGCGGCACGTTCTTCCTCCGTCGTGCGCTCGACGCAGAGATCGTAGGCGAAGTTCGGCGCGCCGCTCGTCGTCGCGCGGTACTTCGACATCGCCTCGAGCCACACGAGCGGCCGCTGGAGGAATGTCGCCGGCGCCATCAGCGTGGACGCGAGTCCCGCGTATACCGGCTGCACGATGCCGCCGATCAGCCCCATGTCGTGGAAGGGCGGCAGCCAGAACACGCCGTTGTCGCCGGGCCGATGCGCTGATACGCGATGGATCACGCCCGAGTTGTGCAGCAGGTTGGCGTGGGTGAGCATCACGCCGCGGGGCTCTCCCGTCGACCCGGACGTGTATTGCAGCATGGCCAGCTCGGCACCCGCCGTGGTCGGACGGACCGACGCCACCGCATCGCCGCGCAGATCGCCGACGTCGAGCCATCGCACCTGCGGCGGCGCATCGCCCAGCGCGAGCCAGCTCTCGAGCCGCGAGGCGAGCGACGAGTGCACGAGCGCCACACGCGCGCGCGAATCTGCGATGATGCGATGGACGCGCGGATCCGCGCGCCGAGGATTCGGTGGATACGCCGGCACGGCGACGGCACCAGCGACCAGGCACCCGAAGAACGACGCGACGTAGTCCAGGCCGGGCGGCACGAGCAGTACGACGCGATCCCCCGGATCGGCGTGGGCGCGGAGTCCCGCCGCGATCGCCAGCGCGCGCGTGTGAAGCTCGCGGAAGGTGAGGCAGCCTTCCTCCGTCCCGTCTCCGCTCACGAACCGGAACACCACGTCATCGCCCTGTCGCTGGGCGCGATATTCGAGCAGCTCGACCAGGGTAGCGATCCCCGCTCTGCGGGCGTCGTCCTGCAGCAGCACGTCCGTGCTCACACTCGGGATTCCTCGGATGGGGCGGCCTTCGTGCGCGGCGTTCGTGCGCGCATCCATCCGGCCTGGAGGTACCAAAGGTATGTCTCGCTGACTCCCTGCTGCAGTGTCATCGCCGGAATCCAGCCGAGCTCGGCCCTCGACCGGCTCGCGTCGCACAACCACCAGCGCGGCCGAGCGAGCCTGGTCTTGTGTCCGTTGGCAAGCGAATGCCACCCGGTCAGCGCACTCACGGCGTCCCCTGCCAGACCGGCGAGGGTGATGGCCGGCAGCGGGATCTGAAGCTCGACCTTCGGGGTGACGCCGGCCGCGCGGGCCATTTCGGCGTAGAGCTCGCGCCAGGACGTGGGAGTCTCGTTCGCCACGAAGTAGGTTCGACCGATCGTGGCCGGACGCTCGGCCGCGAGCAGGAGCGCCGTGACGGTGTCGGCGACGTGCACGATCGAGAAGGTGTGGTGGCGAGGAACCGCGTGCAGCGCGACCGGGAGTGTCGCGAGCCGGAAGACGCGCAGGAAGTCGCGGTCACGCGGCCCGTACACCGCTGCCGGACGCACGATCGTGATCGGCAGCGAGCCCTCGTACAGACGCGTCGCCTTCTCCGCCTCCAGCTTGCTCTGGCCGTATCCCTCGACCGGCCGCGGCGGGTCGTCCTCGCGAACCGGACGATCCTCCGCCGTGGCAGGGCCGGCGGCAGCCTGCGACGATACCAGCACGATGCGCGGCGGTGCGTCTCCGCCGCGTGCCGCTGCCGCCGCGAGCAGGTTCGCCGTCGGTACGACGTTGCCGGCCCTGAACTGCGCGAGCGTTCGCCGCTTCGTGACGCCCGCAAGATGGAACACGTGCGTCGCGCCCTCCCACGCGGGCGCTTCGCGAACGGACCTCGAGTCGAGCAGGTCGACCACGCTGCGCTGCACTCGTGGATCGAGCGCGTCCGCGGCCGAGCCTTCCCGCACGAGTGCTCGAACGGTCGCTCCACGCGCAAGCAGCGCGTCGACGAGGTGCGACCCGATGAATCCGGACGTGCCGGTGACGACGGCGATCATGAGCCAGGTGGGGGCGGTGAACGACCCGCAAGGTAAGTGCGGCCGCCGCCGACGCCAGCGCACCACGACGTCCACCCTGACGACTTTTGCAGTCGACGTTAGACTTCTTCGGATCGCGGGCCCTTAGCTCAGGTGGTTAGAGCAGCGGACTCATAATCCGACGCGCGCTGGTTCGAATCCAGCAGGGCCCATCGTCTCACGAGCCGCCTGCTTCCATGACCCGCCCGGCCGCGCCCTCATCTTCCTCCTCGCGGCCAGCGGCGCCCCTGCGCGTCGCGCTAACGGTCGACTTCGAGCCGGACTGTCCGCCCTACCTGAGCTCGACCTTTCGCGGCATCGAGCAGGGCGCGCCGCGGCTGCTCGAGCTGTTCGCCGACACCGGCGTGCGCGCGACGTACTTCACCACGAGCGAAGTCGCCGAACGTCATCCAGCGTCCGTGCGAGCACTGCTCGAGGCGGGCCACGAGCTCGGATGCCATGGCGTGACGCACACGGCGTTCGACCGGATGGACGAAGCGACGGCACGATGGGAGATCGAGCAGTCGACGCGCGTGCTGCGCGGGTTCGCGCCTGTCACCTCCTTCCGCGCGCCGTATCTCCGCTTCCCCGATGCGTACGTGCCGCTCCTCGAGCAATCCGGGTTCGCGCTCGACTCCTCGCTGGCGAAGTACAAGCGGTCGTATCGCGCACCGCGCCGCCCGACGACACTCGCGCGCATCCCTGCCTCGATGACGTCGTCCGTGCTGCGCCTGCCGGCGTTCGTACGTGACCCGTGGCTCGCGACGCTGCGCGACCCGGTCGTGCTGTTCGTGCATCCGTGGGAGTTCGTCGACCTCACCCGGGAGCGCCTGCGCTACGACTGCCGCTTCCGTACCGGCGACGTCGCGCTGCGCTGCCTGCGGGAGGTCATCGAGGCGTTCGCGCGCCGCGGTGCCTCGTTCCCGTCGATGCGCGAGCTCGCCGCGTGACGCATCCGCCGGCGAGCGTCGGACGCCGCGGACGCTTTCTCGCGCTGCTCGCACTGGGCGGACTCGTCGTCGCCGCACTGCAGCGGATGGACCTTGCCCGCGCCGCCGCGCAGCTCGCGACCGTACGCGGCCAATGGCTCGTACTCGCCATCGCGTGCTACGGATCGATCCTGCCGCTCTGGGCATGGCAATGGACATTGCTGTCACCTCGTACGCCGGAGCCGCGTGGCCGCGACATGCTCGGCGTCGTCGCGCTCACGTCGGCGGTGCTGAATACCACGCCGATGCTCGTCGGTGAGGCGACCGCGGTCGTGCTGCTCGTCGCGCGCGCGGGGCTGGATCGTGCCGCGGCGCTCTCCGTGCTCGCGATGGACCAGCTCCTCGTCGGTGTCGCGAAGCTCTGTATGCTCGCGCTGGCAGCGACCGTCGCGCCGCTGCCCGAGTGGATGACGCGGGCCGTGCTCGGGCTGCTGGCGGCGCTGCTGCTGCTCGGCGGCGCGCTCCTGCTCGCCGCGTGGCGCCACGCCGACGTCGCTGGCGCCTTGACGCACGTATTCCCTCCGCGTCTCGCCACCGCGGTGGGCGAGTTCGCCCGCTCCCTCGAGCCGTTGCGGTCACCGACGCGCGGACTCCCCGCCTTCGGCCTCGCGCTGCTCAAGAAGGCCGCCGAAGTGACCGCGATCGTCTGCGTGCAGCGTGCGTTCGGCCTGCCGATACCCATCTCCGCGGCGATCATCGTGCTCGCGGTACTCAATCTCGCGACGCTGCTTCCAATCGTGCCGGGCAACGTCGGTGTGTTCGAGGCGGCCGTCGTGCTCGCGCTCACACGCTTCGGCATCACCCCCGAGCAGGCGCTCGGCGTCGCCGTGGTGCAGCACCTTTGCTATTTCGTCGCACTCGCGCTGCCCGGTCTGCTCTCCGCAGCACGGAATCGCTGACGCCTACAGAGCGCTCAGCGCTCGGCCGGCGACCGATGCGCCCCGGCGAGCGCGTAGAAGTCGAGGTGCGTTGCGCGCACGTCGCGCCAATCGTAGGGCGGCGCGGTGACCGAGTTGCGATGCCGCACATAGTCGCGGAACGGCGCGTCGAGCGCGAGGCGGGAGATGTGGCGAGACAGCTCGGCATCGTCCCGTGCCAGCAGGCCGTCGACGCCCTGCCGCACGAAGTCTCGCACGCCGCTGGCCAGCATGGCGACGACCGGTAAGCCAGCGGCTCTCGCCTCCAGCGCCGCGATGCCGAACGACTCGCGTTCGCTCGGCAGCACGAACGCGTGTGAGCGCGCGTAGAGGTCGCGTAGTGCCGTGCGCGACAGCTGACCCGGCAGCTCGACGCGATCGCCGATCCCGAGTTCGTCGGCCAGCCGCCGCATCGGAACCGCCTCGGGCCCCGAACCCGCCACGACGAGTCGCATCGATGGCGTGCCGGCCACGAAGCGCACCGCGTCGGCGAACGCCCGGATGAGGCGCAGGGGACGCTTCTTTCGCGAGAGGCGGATGGCCGAGGCGAACACGATGTCGGCATCCGGCGACGCGCCGGTGCGCGCGCGCCAGAACGAGGTGTCCAGCCCATTCGGAAGCACGCCCACGCTCGCGCCGGGGATCCAGCGCGCCACCTGCGCCGCGACAACGCTGCTCACCGCGCTCAGCACGATGCCTCCCTGGCTCCAGGAGAACAGTGCCTCGCTCGCGCCGAGCAGGAATGACGAGCGATGCAGCATCGAGTGAAACGTGACGATCGACGGCAGCCCGGCGCGACGCGCGGCGACAGCTCCGCCGAACGCCACCGGTGACACGACACTCGCGTGCGCGTGCACGACGTCGAACGCCTCGCGGCGGATCAGCCGTTCGATCTCGTGCACCATCCCGGGCCAGTACGCGACTCCGGCGCCTGGCAGGAGCGGGGTCCGCACGCGGTGCACCGGCACGCCATCCACGATCGAATCGCCGCGTGTCGTCGTCACGATGCGCGCGTCCACACCCGCGTCGCGCAGCGCGAGCGCCAGATCGCGCAGGTGCAGCTCGATCCCGCCGACCCGCGGCAGGAACCAGTCGCAGGCGAGAGCCACCCGCACGGGAGTGCTCCCTAGAACGGCATGTGGACGCTCAGCTCCGCAGCCGAGTCGGTACGACGAAAGCCCTGAAACTCGAAGTTGCGCGTGCGCTGCGTCACGACGCGCAGTCCGAACGACGGCCCTTCTTCCAGCTGGACGAGCAGGTTCGCGCCGAGCCGATCCCGGAGCTCGTCAGAGGTGCGAGCGGTCTTCTGCACTACGTACTCCGCGTTGCCGGGGTCGGCGTAGTACGCCGTGTACTGCGCGTTGCTGTGGACGGCGCTGTGGCCCTCGAGACTGAACCGGACTTCCGCCGAGGGCTGCCAGGTGAGCCGCGCGCCGAACGCCTTGGCATCGGGGCCCAGCTCGTCGCCGAGCAGTCTGCCGCGCGTGGTGATGCCGTTGGTGAGGACCGAGTGCGTGTACGTCAGGATGCCCATGTGCTTCGCCATCAGCTTCAGCGAGAGCAGCGGCGAGAAGAATCGTGGCAGCGTGATGCCGAGTGCCTGGCTGCCGTAGCCCGTGAACAGCTGCGGAATGCGATGGACGTCGAAGTCGTCGATCAACACCTCGCCGGTGACCACCACGCCGCTCAACCCGCCGAGCCGCAGCCGCCCGTCCACGCCCAGCAGCTTGTCCGAATCGACGTCGAGGGCGCTCGTCGAATCGGTGTAATTGTGCTTGCGGAAGATGTCGACGAACGGCAGGAAGTCGATCAAACGATCTCCGAAGCTCGAAGGTCTGCCTCCCTCGCCGCCGAAATGGTTCAGAAACGTCGCGCCGAGCTCCGTCCGGGCGGTCGGAAGGATGGTCACCTTGTAGCCCAACAGGTTCGAATGCGAACGAACCGTGCTCGGCCCGAGATCGGCCGCGAACAGGACGGCCTTCGTCGGACCGAGCCATCGCAGCACGCTGGGCAGCCGGAACGGCTCGTCCGATGACAACGAGACCAGATCGAGCGCTGGCGCGTCCGCGGCGATGAACAGGCCCTCGTCGGCCGACTGCGCCCAGGAGAGCTGAGAGCGGCCGACTTCGAGCGCGACGTTGCGGTAGCGCGCCCGCATGGTGGCGAGCAGGATCTCCGCCGTGCCCTTCCTCAGGGCCGTGTCCTTTGCCCAGGCGTACTCCGCGCGCTCGCGAGCCGAGAACGCGAGCCAGGTCGATGCCTCCAGCCGTTGGCCGACCTCCATACCCAGTGTCGAACCAGGCACGTAGACCGCACCGAGCCGCCGCGGGAGGAGCGATCCCATGGTCGCGTCGAGCGTGCTGCCGAACGTGCCGACGAACCCACGGCGCGCCGCGTCGGTATAGTGCATCGCAACGCGAATGTCGTCGAGCGCCAGCAGGGCATCCGTCGAGGGATTGTCCTCGATCTCGCGCGAGAATCGCGTCTCGAGGCGACGGAGGATACCGTCGCCGATCGTCAATTCGAGATCGGTGATGAGCAGACTCTGGCCGCCCTCGCCGAGCTGCGTGGAGCGCTCGCGCGCGGCGCGCAGGATGCGGCCGATCTCGCGCCGGGAATACGGTCGCTGGGCGACGATGGTCGAGTCGAGGTATCCGAGCTCACTGAGCCGATCGAGGTCCAGGTATGCCTCGTCCGAGGGCGGGATCGTCGCCGTTCCCTGCGCCTGCGCGTGCACCCCGCCGAGTACGACCGCGGTCACGGATTGCAGGAAAGCGCGTCGGATCCAATGGGTGGGGATGAGCACGGGCAAAAGCTAACGGAGCGACGGAGCGCGAGAAACGGGCGCTCCCGCGCGCTTCACGTCGCCGCCGTGATCCGCGCCCCCGCTTGCTCGAGCCGTCCGCGCAGTCGTTCCGGAAGCCGCGCCCGCACGACGAGCTGGTCGCCCTCCGTGCGCTGCTCGAGCACTTCGCCCTGCGCATGGATCTCGGCCAGCATCCGGCCATCGGACGACGAGAGCCAGACTTCCGCGACCGGCCGTCTCGCGCGTACCGCGTGTCGCAGCGCACGGCGGAGCGGATCGAGCGCCTCGTCCGATGTCGTGTTCACGAAGATCGCGCTCGGCACGAGACTCGACACCCGCTCCTGGAGATGGAGCAGCGCCGCCTCGTCCAGCAGGTCGGTCTTGTTGAAGACCAGCAGGACGGGCTGCTCGTGCAGCCCGAGGTCGAGCAGCACTTGGTCCACGACCAGCCGCTGTTCCTCCCAGAGCGGGTGACTCGCGTCGACGACGTGCAGCAGCAGATCGGCGTCGCGCGTCTCCTCGAGGGTGGCGCGGAACGACGCGACGAGATGGTGTGGCAGCTTCCGGATGAAGCCGACGGTGTCGGTGAGCAGGACGCGCGCGTTCTCGCCGAGGTCAACCTCGCGCGTGAGCGGATCGAGCGTCGCGAAGAGCCGGTCCTCGACGAGCACGTCCGCGCTCCCCGTCATGCCGCGCAGGATCGACGACTTGCCCGCGTTCGTGTAGCCGACGAGCGACGCCTTGAACACGCCGGCGCGCGACTGCCGCTGCACGGCGCGGTTCTGCTGCACGTGCACCAGCCGTTCCTTCAGCAGCTTGATGCGGTGGTTGATCAATCGGCGGTCCGTCTCGAGCTGGGTCTCGCCCGGTCCGCGCATGCCGATGCCGCCGCGAAACTTCTCGAGGTGCGTCCACATCCGCGTTAGTCGCGGCAGCGTGTACTCGAGCTGCGCGAGCTCGACCTGCATCTTCGCCTCGCTCGACCGCGCCCGCGTGGCGAAGATGTCGAGGATCAGCTCCGCGCGGTCCACGACGCGCGTGCCGATCGTCTGCTCGACGGTGTTTCCCTGACTCGGCGTCAGCTCGTCGTCGAAGATGATCAGCGATGCATCCTTGTCGCGGACCATCGATTTGAGCTCGTCCAGCTTGCCCTTGCCGAGGTAGGTGCCCGGGTGCGGGCGGTCGAGCTGCTGCGTCAGCTCGCCGACGACGACGGCTCCGGCCGTATCGGCAAGTCTCTCGAGCTCGCGCAGATGCTCGTCGAGCGACTTGCGCGCGCCGGCCCGCTTGAGTGGCGCGCCGACGAGGAGCGCTCGCTCGACGGGCGGCGCGACGGTGATCAGATCTCGTGCGATGGCGTGGCCTCTACTGGCGCGAGGTGCCGCCGAGCGCGTTGAATCGCCCGGTGGCGCTGTAGGGAACCGCGAAGTTGCCGACGACGGTGCCGACGGTGACGTCGCCGTTCACGCGATAGTTCACGCCGCCTGTGTTGAGCAGCTGGCGCCCCGCCGCGCCGATCCCGGTGTACGTGAAGTTCACCGGGATGGTCACCACCGACGAGTCGTTGCTGTTCACCGTGAACCGGCTGTCCACCGTACCAGTCGCGAACCGCACGCTGTCGCCGACGAGGACGTTGTACGTCATCCGCGTCGCGTCCAGCCGATAGCCGTTCGGGTTGTACACGCTCAGGCGCACGTCGAGGTTGCCGCCCGTGAGCCCGACGCCGTTCACGCGCACGTCCTGCAGATGCACGACCGGCTGCTGGAACGCCTGTCGTCCGAGCGCGCTGCACCCCGCCGTGACGACGATCGCCGCCGATACCGCACCCAACATCACACGACGCATGTTCACTCCTCCGTTGAGGGTTCCTTGCCGGTCGCGCGCGACTGCTCCCCCTGCCCTCTCGCGCGAAGCTCCTCCCACCAGGCGAGCCGCTTCGCGATCTCCTTCTCGAAGCCGAACGGTCCTGGCGTGTAGAACGCCGAACCAGCCAATGCCTCCGGCAGGTATTCCTGCGGGATGAATGCCTCCGGAACGGCGTGCGCGTACTGATACCCCTCGTGATAGCCCAGTTCCTTCATGAGCTTCGTCGGAGCGTTCCGAACGTGGAGCGGCACCTGGGCGGCGGGATGTTCCTGTGCGGCGGCCATCGCCGCGTCCAGCGCCACCTTGCTGCTGTTCGACTTGGGCGCCGTCGCGAGATAGATCACCATCTGCGACATCGGAAGGTAGCCCTCGGGTGCCCCCAGCATGTGGAACGCATCGCGTGCCGCCACGGCCAGCTTCAGCGCCTCGGGATCCGCGAGCCCGATGTCCTCGGCCGCCATCGCGATCGCCCGCCGGAAGATCACCATCGGATCCTGCCCGCCCTCGAGCATCCGCGCCATCCAGAACAGCGCGGCCTGCGGGTCGCTGCCTCGCAGCGATTTGTGGAACGCGCTGAGGATGTTGTACGTCTCCTCTCCGCCCTTGTCGTAGTGCGAGAAGCGCAGCTGCGCCGCCTGCCGCACGACGTCGACGGTGAGATGTCCACCGCCGCCGACGTGGTCCGACGCGGCTTCGAGGACGGTCAACGCGCGTCGTGCGTCGCCATCCGACTCCGCCGCCAGCAGCTCGATCGCGTCGTCGTCGGCCGTGAGTCCCATCGCGCCGAGTCCGCGCTCCGCGTCGCCCAGGGCGCGCCGCACGAGTCCCTCGACGTCCGCCGGCGAGAGAGGACGCAGCACGAACACGCGGACGCGCGACAGCAGCGCGCCCACGATCTCGAAGCTCGGGTTCTCCGTCGTCGCGCCGATCAGCGTGATCGTGCCCGCCTCCACGTGCGGGAGAAAGGCGTCCTGCTGCGCCTTGTTGAAGCGATGGATCTCGTCGGCAAACAGGATCGTCCCGCGCCCCGTCTCTCGGCGATCCTCCGCCTCGCGGACGATCTCGCGGACGCGGGGCACGCCTTCGGTGACCGCGGAGAAGGAGACGAACTCGCGGTCGGTGTACCGGGCGACGAGCCGCGCAAGTGTCGTCTTCCCCGTGCCCGGTGGCCCCCAGAACACCATCGAGGAGACGCTCCCCCGTTCGATGCTTTCACGCAGTGGCATCCCCGGCGCGAGCAGGTGCTGCTGGCCCACGAATTCATCGAGCGATCGCGGGCGCATCCGCGCTGCCAGTGGCTGCGGAGGTGCCGCCGCGGCGAACAGCGAAGGCCCGCCCGACCGGCCTCGTTGGCTCCGACGCTCTGCCATGCTCACACTCCCGCCAGCGAGCGTGCCGCGAAGTACACGCCGGTCCCGGCGATAAACGCCACGGACAGTCGCCATCCGCCGCGCGCGCGGAACTCCGGCACGAGGTTGCTCATCCCGACGTAGAGCGTGACCCCCGCCGAGAGCGCCAGCCCGTGCTCGCGCAGCGGGGCGATCTGCGACGTCAGCGCCACGCCCGCGATGGTCGCGACGCCGAGCGCCGCCGCGGCGAGGAGCGCGCGCCGGCGGCCCTGTCCTGCGGCCAGGAACAGGCTCGAGATCGCCAGCCCTTCGGGCACCTTGTGGAGGATCACGGCGATGAACACCAGCGCACCGACCGCGCCACCGACGTCCAGACCGCTCGCCACCGCCACGCCATCCACGAACGTGTGCAGCAGGAGGCCCACGAGCGCCGCCACGCTCACCGCCTCGGAGACCTTGTGCGTCTCCTCGCCGAAATGGAAGTGCGTGCCGATTACGTGCTGGGTGACGTGCACGGCCAGGTAGCCGGCGAGCGCCACGATCGCCGCACCGGGGCCTCCGCGCGCCAACGCCTCGGGGAAGAGATCGATCAGCGCCACGGCGATCATGAACCCCGCGGCGAACGCGAGCATCGCGTCGAGCGCTCGGGCGCTCCAGCGCGATCGCCAGGTCACCGCGAACGCGCCGAGAAGGTTCGCTCCCGCGGCGGCGATCGCGTAGAACAGCTTGCCGTCGGTCAATTCACCGTCCGGCGTGAGGAACCGCTCGTCGGCTCGGTCACACGCGCTGTAGCGCCAGCCGCTCGGCCGCCGTCGCCACCGCGTTCACCAGATCCGGCGCCGCCGGGAACGACTGGCGGTTGATCTTCCAGCTCTTCGGACGCACTCGCGCCTGCTCCTCCAGCCCTCGGCCCTCGAGCAGATAGAGCCACCGGTCGGAGCGAGAGTAGATGTACAGCTCGAGATGCGGATTGAGCGAGAGCTGGTCCTCGGGCGTGTACACGCTGAGCTCCACGCCGCCGAAGCGAGCCAGCAGCAGCTTGAGCCGCGCGATGGTGTCGCGGACGTCCGGCAGAGGCAGCGCCTCCCCGCGCCACTTCCGCCCGCTCCGGAGGTCGTCGATGAAGAGGTCCACGGCCGGGCTGAGGAGCTCGGTCATGGTCCACATGAGATCGACCACGCGCTCGGCATTCGCGACGATGTGCGCCGTGTAGACGCCGTCCGATTCCGTGAACGTGAAGCCGTCCGTGGACGCTCTGAACCTGCGATAGATGGAGGCCTCGGGCTGCTTGCCACGAAAGAACATACGCGTCTACTGCTCACTCATTGGTTGAACCAGATCCCCCGCTGCCACCCAGCGACCTCCAGAGTCGCAGCGCCTCGGCGAGCAGCGCGTCCGCCGAGTTGCGTGCCGGATCCTCGAGCACCAGCTCGAGCAGCGCATGGAGAATCTTAGCATAGATCGGCCCGGCAGGGATTCGCGCCCTGCGCAGATCGTCGCCGCCGATCGCCAGGTCCGCCACTTCGATCGGATCGCGAAATAGGCTCCGTCGCATCGACCTGTGCAGAGAACGCACCGCAGCCGCGTCCGGCGTGGGATGGCCCATACGAGCCAGCGCCGTCCAGCGAGCCAGCGCCACACGCAGGAAGGCGCCGGCGTACATCCGGCCAACGCGCGCGAGCCAACGTCGCACCTGGGAGTCCGGCGGCGTTCCCGCGAGCAGCGATTCACCCAGCTCAACGCCTACCGTCCGCCATCGATCGACGATCGCGCCGACCCACGCGGTCTCGTGCTTGGAGAACCGGAGTGCCGACAGCGTGCGGCGCGCATCCGCGGCGGGGACGTCGAGGAAGAGCGCCGCCAGCCGGTTCGTCGTCCGCTGCGACCGAGTCATCGCACCCTCCTTGGCACGCGGCAGCTCATCGAGCGTGGCGAGCGCGACGTCGTCGAGGCCTGCCAGCACGGGGACGAGCACGGTCAGCGCTCCGACATCCCGCCACAATCGGAGCGCGTGAGACGGGTGGCGCACCTGCTCCATCGTCTTCACGAGCTCCTGTTGCACGCGCTCGTGTGACAGTCGGGTGAGGTGAGGCGCCGAGCTGAGGATCGCGTCGAGCGTGCCGGGCTCGATGGCGAAGCCATACCGGCTCGCGAATCGGATCGCCCGGAGGGCGCGGAGTCGATCCTCGCGCATCCGCTCGTCGGCGTCCCCGACCGCGCGCACGATCCCGCGCTCGATGTCAGCGCGGCCTTCGAACGGATCACGTAGCTCGTCGGTCTTCGGCCGAAACGCGATTGCGTTGATCGTGAAGTCCCGGCGTGCCAGGTCCTCCTCGAGGCTCGCGCCGAACTCGACGACGGCGTGACGACCGTCCGTCTGCACGTCTCGTCGAAAGGTCGTGATCTCGTGGTGCACCCCATCATCGTCGAGCACGCTCACCGTACCGAACTCGATCCCGACCGGAATGGTGCGCCGGCGACCGAAGATCGATCGGACCTCCTCCGGCGTGGCGCGCGTGGCGAGGTCCCAATCGAGCGGCGCCCCACCGAGCAGCGCATCGCGGATCGCGCCTCCGACGCACCACGCCTCGTAGCCTGCGGCCTCGAGCCTGGCGGCGATCTCCAGCACGCTCTTGGTGGGATGCAGTCTGGTGGTCACGGTGAGCTGCTTGGAAGCGGAGTGGGGCCGAATCGCGGCGGTGCTCGCCTCACGCGCCGCACCCAAGCTACAGCTTCACTTGGGAAACGTTTGTAGTAAATTGAGGGCTCACCCTGAGCCCCTTCGCCGATGCCCGAGCTGCTGCCGTATCTCGAAGCCGCTGCCGCACATCCGGACCTCAAGCGTGAGGTGCTCGAGTATCTCCAGGGCGGCTCCGCGACTCGGCTCGAGCTCAAGGGTTACGCGCCACGGGTGAAGGTGCAGCGGGTGTTGACTCAGCTCTTCCACGCGCACCCCGACCTCCGGATCGAGCGCATCGAGCTCTCCGCCCGCTCGGGCTGCTCCGATTTCGTCGGAGAGCTCACGGTGAAGGCGGGTGAGGCTACGCACCGCTTCGCGTTCACCTGGTGCTGCGCCTGGCGCGCACGGGAGCTCGGCTGGAAGGATTGCTTCGGCTTCTGGGACCAGACGCGCGCCGCCCGCGAGTACGACTGGCGCTGCTTCGAGCGCTGGGAGAGTCTGCCCGCCTGAGCGCCGCGCCTCGGGCGGCGCGACCAGCTTCGCATCGCCCACGACTTCGGCTCACAGCGTCCGTTCCACGAGATCGCAGATGATGTGCTCGATGCAGAGATGCAGCTCCTGCGCGCGATCGGTGCGGCTCGTGGGGATCACGATGCTGTGATCGGCCAGCGCGCGTAGCGCGCCGCCGTCTCGCGCGCTGAACGCGAGCACCGGCACGTCACGCGCCTTCGCCGCCTCCGCGGCGCGCAGCACGTTCGGCGAGTTGCCGCTCGTCGAGTGGATCACCAGAAGATCTCCTGATCGCGCCAGTGCCTCCACCTGTCGCGCGAACACCTGGTCGAATCCGATGTCGTTGCCGGCGGCGGTGAGCAGCGACGTATCCGTCGTGAGCGCGATTGCTGGATAGGCGCGGCGGTTCCGCATGTACCGCACGACGTACTCCGTCGCCATGTGCTGCGCGTCCGCCGCGCTGCCGCCGTTGCCGCAGAAGAACAGCGTACCGCCGCGCTGCACGGTCTCCTGCACCATGCGATGCGCGCGCTCGAGGTCAGGACCCAGCTCCGCCGCGACACGCTCAGCGGTGGCGGCGAGGTCGCGCAGGGCATCGGCGAACGATGAGGACATCTCGTGAAAGGCGAGGGTGAAAGCGGGCCGCGCTCAGCGGCCGAGGAACAGTTCCCGGAAGCGCGCGAAGATGCCCGTCGTCGCCGGCAATGGCGGCACCGGCAGCATCGGCGCTCCGTCGAGCAGACGTCGCGCGTTCGTGCGCGTGAGCAGGACAGCGTGCTCCGGCGTCGACACCTCGAGCAACCAATCCCGCGCCGTGGCGAGCGTGCGCGTGTCGCCGTGATTGTCGCTCGCGAACAGGTCCACGAGCCCCAGCTCGAGAAGCTGGCGCGAGATCTGGGCGATGCGACCTTTGCCGAGCAGCCCCGCCGTGTCCATCTGGATGACCGCGCCGGCCCGCCGCCACCGATACACCTTGGCGGCCGAGCACCCCCAGTACCGCTCGGGGTGCGCGAGCACGGGCACTACGCCGGAGCTGCGGATTCGGTAGAGCTCGTCCCCGCCCTGCTCCGGCACTCCCGACAGCGGGAACTCGACGAGCACGGCACTCGACTCACCGAGCGCGAAGCGTTTCGAACGAAGGTCGCGGCTCGGCTCATCGAGCATGATCTCCCAGCCGAGTCGGAGCTCGGGCGACGCCGGAGCGCGCTGACGCAGCTCGGCGAGGAGCTCGAAATGCCGCTCGTAGGGGGCGTCGGCCAGACGCGACGCATTGAGGTGCGGCGTGAGCACCACGCACTCGACGCCATCGTCGGCGAACCGCTTCAGAACGTCGACCGACTGCTCGAACGAGCGCGAGCCATCGTCCACCCCCGGGAGGAGGTGCGAGTGCACGTCGATCATCGCACAGCCAGCTTCACGCGGAGTCGCGCCGCCCGGGCGCACCGCCCAGCGCGGCGATGCGTACCATCGCCGCCGCCGCGCGCCTCGGGAGGTCGCCCGGTTCCTCGCTCGCTGCCTCGAACCCGTACGTCACCAACGCATCCGCGGCGAGCAGATCGATCGCCGAGCCGCGCGACGTCGCGTCGTCATCGAGCAGCGATCGGACGAGCCGCTCCCCGGCAGCGAGCAGCGTTTCAGCGACCGCGTCGACGTCCGCGTGCAGGTCATGTCCGAGCGCCGCATCGATGCGGGCTCGCAGCGCCGCCGGTGGAACCGGGCGGCGCGCATCGAGCCACGCCGCGAGGATCATGCGCTCGCGAGCAGCGCGGCGACCAGCCTCGGCGCCTCGTTCAGTGCGGCCACGATCCGATCGGCATCGGGAATCCCCGCCTGCGCCATGTGCGGCTTGCCGCCACCGCGACCGCCCGCGATCGCCGCAACGTCGCGCACGATGGCATCCGCGCGCAGTCCCTTGGCGCGAAGATCGTCCGTCACGACGGCGAGCAGCGAACCCCTCCCGTCCTCGAGACGCGCCGCGAGCAGGCCGACGCCGCTGGTCAGCTGCTCCCGGAGCGCATCGCCCATCCCCTGCAGCGCCTTGGCGTCGTCGACGCGCACCTCCCCCAGCACGAGCCGCGCGCCATTGCCGCCGAGCGGCTGCGCCACGGCGATGAGCTTCTGCAGCTCGTCTCCGCCGCCGCGCAACGCATCCTCGAGCTTCTTCTCGAGCGCGCGGCGCTCCTCGGCGAGCTGCTGCACCCGGCGCTCCACGGCGTCGATCGGAGTACGCAGCGTCTCGGCGGCGCGCGCCAGCACACGCTCGCGCTCGCGCATCATCGCGAACGCGCCCGGTCCCGTGAGCGCCTCGATGCGACGCACGCCGCTGGCGACGCCGGTCTCTGCGATGATGCGGAACAGGCCAATCTCCGATGTGTTGCGCACGTGAGTGCCGCCGCACAGCTCCATCGACACGTCCGGCACGTCCACGACGCGCACGACATCGCCGTACTTCTCACCGAACAGCGCCATCGCACCTCGCGCACGCGCCTCGGCGTACGGCATCTCCGTCCACATCACGGGCCGGGCGCGCCAGATCTCGCGGTTCACAAGGGTCTCCACCTCGGCGAGCTTCTCCGCCGGCACCGGACCGTGGTGCGTGAAGTCGAACCGGAGGCGGTCGGGGGCGACGAGCGACCCCGCCTGATGCACGGCATCGCCCAGCGTTCCGCGGAGAGCGGCGTGCAGCAGATGCGTCGCCGTGTGGTTGCGCTCCGTATCCTTGCGGCGCTCGCTCGGCACGCGCGCCGTGACGCGTCCCCAGTGGAATTCGCCGGTCAGGCGGCCCATCGCCGCGGAACGCCCTTCGATCTTCCGCACACCGTCCACGTCGATCCGCCAGCCGTCGCCGACGATCTCCCCCTCGTCGGAGATCTGCCCCCCAGACTCGGCGTAGAACGGCGACTCCTTCAGCAGCACCGCGACGCGGCCGCCGTCCATGCGTCGAAGCGCGACGACCTCCGTCTCGACCTCGACCGTGTCGTAGCCGACGAAGGAGGATTCCGCGCGCGCCGGGTCGGCACGCTCCCAGGTCGAGAGTTCGCCCAGCGCGTCGGCCTCGACGCCGAGCTTCCGTGTCTTCCGCTCATCCTTCGAGCGCGTGCGCTGCCCGGAGAGCGCCTGCTCGAATCCAGCGATGTCCACGGTGTAGCCGCGCTCCTGCGCCATCAGCTCCGTGAGATCGATCGGGAAGCCGAAGGTGTCGTACAGTCGGAACGCATCCTCGCCGCTTATCGTCCCCTTGTCCGTCGACTCCGCGGGCGCGAGTTGCTCGAACCGCGCGAGACCACCTTCGATCGTCGCGAGGAACGCCTCCTCCTCGACGCGCGTCGACTGCATCAGATGCTCGCGACGTTGACGCAGCTCGGGGTAGACATCGCCCATCGTCTCGATCACGGTTCGCACGACGTGTACGAGTGTCGGCTCGCGGCGCCCGAGCAGGTACGCATGCCGCACGGCGCGCCGGAGGATGCGCCGCAGCACGTAGCCGCGCCCTTCGTTCGATGGGAACACGCCGTCCGCGAGCAGGAACGCGACCGCGCGCGCATGATCGGCGAGTACGCGGAACGATGCGGGATCCACCGCGTTGGGCACGACGTCCGCACCGCCGGCGCCGCCGGCGATCTTCAGGCCCGCTCGATGCTCGTCGCTCTCGCGCCCCCAGTATGCGAAGCCCACCGTCTCTTCCACCGTGCGAATGAGCGGCGCGAACAGGTCGGTGTGGAAATTGTTCGTCACCCCCTGCTTCACCGCGGCGATGCGTTCGAGCCCTGCGCCAGTATCGACCGAAGGTTTGGGCAGCGGGTTGAGCGAACCGTCCGGCTGCCGATCGAACTGCATGAACACGAGGTTCCAGATCTCGAGGAACCGCCCGGCCTCCGCGCCTTCAACGAACGCGTCGTGCGAGAACTCGTCGCGCGCGACATCGGTCCATTCCCCGGTCGCGCCGGATGGAACGCGGAAATCTCGCGCCAGTCGCGCGAGATCGACGTAGATCTCCGTGCACGGACCGCACGGACCCGTGTCCGCCATCTGCCAGAAGTTGTCCTTGTCGCCCAGGCGATAGATCCGCGACGCCGGCAGACCGGCAATCTCCTGCCACAGCGCGAACGCCTCGTCGTCGGAGTGGTGCACCGTGACGCGAACCAGTGACGGATCGATCGCCAGCTCACCCGTCACCAGCTCCCAGGCGAAGCGAATCGCGTCGCGCTTGAAGTAGTCGCCGAACGAGAAGTTGCCCAGCATCTCGAAGAACGTGTGATGCCGCGCGGTGTGACCGACCTGCTCGAGATCGTTGTGCTTCCCGCCGGCGCGCACGCACTTCTGCGACGTCGTCGCGCGGCGCTTCCCATCGGGTGCCTCCTCCATGCCGAGGAACACCTTCTTGAATTGGACCATCCCGGCGTTCACGAACAGCAACGTCGGATCGTCCCCAGGCACGAGCGAGGAGCTCGGGCGGATGATGTGCTGCTGGCGCGCGAAATAGTCGAGGAACCGTCGGCGAATCTCTGAGGCGAGCATAGACTGGCAATATACTTCCCCGAGGCGGAGCGGGGAGTTGCCGCGTCTCCTCGCATGACGTGACATTGTGGCGTGACCGCCCCGTCCTCTCCGTACGCGATCGTCGACTTCCCCTCGGACGGGAACGGCGCCGCACCGCGCCTCGCCTTCGCGGAGCCGCTCGGCGTGTGGCGTGCCGACACGATCGACCGCGTCGGTGCCGTGCTCGACGAGGCCGACCGTGCGGCGCGCGCTGGTGGATGGGTCGTGGGATTCGTCTCCTTCGAGGCCGCCTCGGCGTTCGACCCGGCATTCGCGGCTCCACCCTCCACGTCGCTTCCGCTCGCCTGGTTCGCGGAGTTCGCCGCGTCGGACACGGCACCCGCTGGTGATGGCGCGTCGCCGGACGATGTCGCCCTTGGCGAGTCGACGGATCTTGCACCGACGACCTCGGTCTCGGACGATCGATACGCGGACGCTGTTCGGAGAATCCACGAGTACATCGACGCGGGCGACGTTTACCAGGTGAACCTGACCGTTCCGTTCACCGCGCCGCGTCGCGCAACGCCGCGCGCGATCTACGAGCGGATGCGGCGTGCTCAGCGCGGCGCATATTCGTGTCTCCTCGACATCGGTGACGCGCAGATCCTCTGCGCATCCCCGGAGCTGTTCTTCGAGCGCCGCGGCGATCGCATTCGCTCGCGGCCGATGAAAGGAACGGCGTCGCGCGGGCTGCATCCCGCAGCGGACGCCGCGGCGCGTGAGCGGCTGCTCCAGTCGGAGAAGGAGCGGGCGGAAAATGTCATGATCGTCGACGTGGTGCGGAACGACCTCGGACGGATCGCGACGATCGGGTCGGTGGACATCGACGCGCTCTGCCACGCGGAGCGGTATCCCTCGGTGTGGCAGCTCACCTCCACCGTCGATGCCGACCTGCCGCGCGGCGTGTCGCTCGCCCAGGTATTTCGCGCTCTGTTCCCACCCGCGTCCGTGACGGGCGCGCCGAAGATTCGCGCCACGTCGATCATCCGCGAGCTCGAAGGACAACCACGCGAGATCTACTGTGGCGCCGTCGGCATCCTGCGTCCCGGCGGCGACGCGGTGTTCAACGTCGCGATCCGCACGGCGTGGACGACTACCGGCAGCGCCGTGCTGCACCTCAACGCTGGCGGGGGCATCACCGCCGACTCGACGGCACGCGGCGAGCTGCGCGAAGTGGCGGCGAAGCTCGCCGCCTTCACGCAGCCGGTCGAGCCGCCGGCGTTGTTCGAGACGATCCGCGTCGAGCACGGCGTCGCCGTGCGGCTCGACCGTCACCTCACGCGCCTGGCGGCTTCCGCCGACTATTTCGGCATCTCGTTCGACCGCACCGCGGCGCTTTGCGTGCTTCAGGATGCGATCGCGCACGGCGAGCGCAGCGATCTGTTGCGAGCGCGGCTCGAGCTCGCGCCGAACGGTGCACTTCGGGCTCTGACGCGTCCGCACGACCCCACGCGTCCGTCCACGCCGGCACCCGTGGCGTTCGCATCCGCCCCGGTCGATCGCCGCGACGTGCGCCTATATCACAAGTGCGTCGACCGCGACCGCTACGAGGCCGCGCTTGCCGCCGCGCCCGGACTGTTCGACGTCGTGCTCTGGAACACCGATCGGGAAGTCACCGAGCTGACACGGGGCAACCTCGTCGTCGAGCTCGACGGCCGCCGGCTGACGCCGCCGGTCGATTCCGGCCTGCTGGGCGGTACCTATCGCGCCGAGCTGCTCGAGCTGGGTGAGATCGAGGAGCGCGTCGTGAGCCTCGACGAGGCGCGACGAGCCGACCGCCTCTGGTTCGTGAACTCCCTGCGCGGCTGGGTGCCGATCACACTCGCCGGCTCGACTCGGCACCGCGAAGCAGAGCACTAGTCGTCAGCGCAGGTCGTCGGCGCTACTCGTCAGGGTTCGCCGTATCGTCGAGCGCCGATCCGTTCTCCGAACCATCGTCGGCGCTGAGTGACGATCCGATTGCGGAAAGCACGCTGCGGATGTCATCGATCTCGTATCCGCGCCTGGCGAGAAAGCCGTACAATCGGCGGCGCTGTACCGCCGGCTCGAGCCCGGTCAGCGACCGGAGCTTCTTCCGGGCCGCCTCCTCGACGATCGCGCGCTGATCGACCGCTTCCTCCTCGAACACGGTGTCGATCGCCTCGTCCGACAGCGATCGCGACACTCCCTTCCGAGCGAGGTCCTGCTGAACGCGTCGCCGAGACTGCTTCCCGTCCACGACCTTCGCCCGGGCGAACGAGCGCGCGAATGCGGCGTCGTCGATCAGTCCCTGCTCCTTCAGCCGGCCGAGCGCCCACTCGACGTATGGCTTCTCCTCCCCCTTCCGCTGCAGGGAACGGGCGAGCTCGCTTGAAGATCTCGCTCGGAAGGCCAGCATGTTCAGGGCGCGGTCGTAGGCGTGCAGACGCCTGGCCTCCAGCTCGATCTGGTCCTCCAGGCCCGCCACGGAGCGACCGACGGCCAGGCGGAGGCGCTCGATGGCCTCCAGGGTCAGGACGGCCCTCTCATGGCCGTCCACGAGCACGGCGAAGCGTCCGGCCGGCCGTGGCGCGGGGACGATGCCGCTGATCACGGACATGGTGCCTCCGGTGTGGTGATGCTCGGCAACAGTGGTGAGGCTCGGCAACAGAAGAAGGCCGGGGAGCGTTCCCTGTCACGGTGGGGATTCCGGGCCCCATCGCTTCCAGAGAGCGACTCCCCGGCCTCGATCTGCCGGTCTGCCCGCTCGACGCGGGACAGCAACTTCTCGCATTTGCGGTGCCAGCGCCGTACGGCTCCAGCACGATGGAAAACTCGGCGTTTATTCGGCTTCGTCGGCGTCCGGTGCGCCCGGTTCGTTGGCGCCGATGCCGAGGACGCCCTTCACCTGCTCCTCGATCTCGGCCATGATCGCCGGGTTGTCCTTGAGGTACATCTTCGCATTCTCTCGGCCCTGCCCGATCTTCTGGCCCTTGTAGCTGTACCAGGCGCCCGACTTCTCGATGATGTTGGCCTCGGAACCGATGTCGACGAGGAGCGACGTGTGGCTGATCCCCTCGGCGTACATGATGTCGAACTCCGCCTGCTTGAACGGCGGCGCGACCTTGTTCTTCACCACCTTCACGCGGACGTGGGATCCGACGACGTCCTCCTTCTCCTTCACCGGCCCGATGCGGCGGATGTCGAGACGCACCGACGCGTAGAACTTGAGCGCCTTGCCGCCCGTCGTCGTCTCGGGGTTGCCGAACATGACGCCGATCTTCTCACGCAGCTGGTTGATGAAGATCACGATCGTCTTGGAGCGGGCGATCGCGCCGGTCAGCTTGCGGAGCGCCTGGCTCATGAGACGCGCCTGGAGACCGACGTGGCTGTCGCCCATGTCGCCTTCGATCTCCGCCTTGGGCACGAGGGCAGCGACGGAGTCGATGACCACGATGTCCACCGCGCCCGAGCGAACGAGAATCTCGCAGATCTCGAGCGCCTGCTCGCCGGTGTCCGGCTGCGAGATCAGCAGCGACTCGACGTCGACGCCCAGCTTGCGTGCATACTCGGTGTCCAGCGCGTGCTCCGCGTCGATGAAGGCGGCCACGCCGCCCATCTTCTGCGCGTTCGCGACCACGTGGAGACACAACGTCGTCTTGCCGCTCGACTCCGGCCCGTAGACTTCCGTGACTCGGCCACGCGGGATCCCACCGACGCCGATGGCGGCGTCCAGATTGATCGCACCGGTGGGCACTGCGTCGACGCGAACCTTCTCCTTCTCGTCCATCCGCATGATCGAGCCCTTGCCACAGCTCTTCTCGATCTGCGCGATCGCGAGGTTCAGCGCTTTCTTCTTGTCGTCTGCAATCGTGGACACAGCCATTCGTCTACATCCTCTCGTTTGTCGTGGATTCCTCTGGCCACGCGGACATAAGCGTACCGGAAAAGCAGGCGACCCGATACCCGAACAAAGTACGAAGACCGGGACCCGAAATCAAGCCGAAAGATAGAGCGGGAATGCGTCCTCGACGTGGCGGATCCGGACGCGCTGGCCCTCGACCAGGACTCCCACCACATCGAACCGGTAGGCGTCGTCCGACCGGCCATGGCGGGAGACCCAGACGCGCGCCGAGCGTCCCAACTCCTTCTGTTTCCGCCAGTTGACCGCTTCGACCGGACCGCCGAATCGATCGCCGCGTCGAGCCTTGACCTCGACGAACGCCACCACCCCGTCCCGCTCGACCACGAGATCGATGTCGCGATGCCCGGAGCGGAACCGGCGCTGGACGACACGCCACCCGCGCTCCCGAAGCCATCGCTCCGCGATCCGCTCCCCAAGCTCGCCGAATGACTGCCTGGCCGCTGACATGGGGGCATTCTAGAGCTTGTCGGGCCGGGTGCGGCATCGTGGCGATGCAAGATGGAGCGAAATACGGCCACTGCCACTGCAGTACCGAGTACTCGACGAGCAGGTACCAGTACCGGTCGGCTGCTCTCGGAATTCTCCTCGGGATCGCGCAGCCGACCGGCTTTCACGACCGCCTGACCAAGGTCACATCCGCGAGCGTCCCACGCGTACCCGGTACCGCGTACTCAGGTACTCGGTACCACTACTCAGCACAGCCGGGACAGTTCAAAGCTCTCCAACCAGTCTCCCCGCGGAGCTAAGCTGCTCCGTCCTCACCACGATTCGCCGGCTCTTGTCCACCCACATCCGCTCCTCCATCGCGCCCGCGCGCAGGAGCACGACCCAGCAGTCGGCGTCGCCGGCCGACGTTCGGATGCTCTCCTCCCGCTCGAGCGCGATCTCCGCCGGCAACGCACGCGGAGTTCCCATGTCCACCAGGATGAGCGACGCGCCCGCGCGATAACCGGCGCGAAGGGGCAGCATCTCGACGATCCGCTCGGTCATCCCCGGCGTCACGAGCACGCCGGGGAGCAGCGGCGTGGCGAACGACGAGCGGCCCGCGTAATTCTGCAGCGCACCGAAGATGGAGTCGTGCGTGAACGACGCCGCCAGCTGCGTGCGATCGATCGTACCGACCCATCGCAGTGGCGTCAGGTCGGCGCGCGAGAGCCACAGCGAGTCCGTCGTGGGAACCGCGCTGCCGGTACGGTGCTCGGCGACGAGCCATGCCGGCGCGCCGCCCAGCTGCGTCTCCGTCACGTCGACCGTTCGCTCGCCGAGCGACGTCGCACCCGACGCTCGGAGGAGCGAGAGCCGATACGTCGCGGTGCCAGTGCGCAGTGGCGCGCCGATCGGATGCTCGAGGGCGAAGAGCGAGTCCGTTGCCGCCAGCGGCGCGACGACGCCGGGCGGCGTGGTCGAGCTGTCCTGCGCGGCGAGCGGCGCCGCGATCGCCCACGCCGCGACGATCAGTGCCGCGCGCGATGAACGCCGGCTCGTCACTCGCCCTTCGTCCCGCAGATGCGATCCAGATCCTCGAGTCCGACGCGGACCTCGCGGCCCTTCGGACCGCTCTTGGCGTCGAGCACGCCGGCGTCGGCCAGCTGGTCGATCACGCGGGCCGCGCGGCCGTAGCCGATACCAAGCCGTCGCTGCAGCAGCGAAGTCGAGCCGCTCTGGTTCTGGATGCAGAGCTCCGCGGCCTCACGAAAGAGCGGATCGCGCGAGCCTGCATCGGCGCCGCCCTCCTCGCCGCCGCCTTCGAGTGCGGCGCGCAGCTCGGCTTCGCGCGTGCGCACCGTCTCGAGGATGTCCGGCTCGTCCGGCGACATCTCCGCCTCCATCGCGAGGCCCGCCGAGGCGAGTGCGGCGCGGCGTCGATCGCGCTGCGCGCCGTACCACGCCATGAGCTTCTCCGTCTCGTCGCTCGAAAGGAACGCACCCTGGAGCCGCGACGGCTCGCTCTTGCCCGGCGGGATGAACAGCATGTCGCCATTGCCGAGGAGTGTCTCGGCGCCGCCGCCGTCGATGATCGTGCGGCTGTCGATCTGGCTCGCGACGCGGAACGCGATCCGGCTCGGGAAGTTCGCCTTGATGAGCCCCGTGATCACGTTCACCGAGGGCCGCTGCGTCGCGAGGATGAGGTGAATGCCGATCGCCCGTGCCTTCTGCGCGAGCTGCGCGATCGGCGTCTCCACCTCTCCCTGCACCGTCATCATCAGGTCGGCCATCTCGTCGATCACGACGACGATGTACGGCAGGATGCCGTTCTTGTACACGTCGTCCTCGAAGGCGACGCTCTTGTCGCGTGGCCTCTTGAGCGGCACGGCATCCTGGACGCGGCGGTTGAAATCCTGGAGGTTGCGGCACCCGTTCGCGGCGAGCAGCTCGTAGCGCTCCTGCATCTCCATCACCGCCCACTTGAGGACGGCGGCGGCATCGCGATTGTCCGTGATGACCTTGTGGCGCAGATGGGGCAGCGTGTTGTACACCGACAGCTCCACCATCTTCGGATCGACCATCAGGAAGCGCAGCGTCTTGGGCGTGTGCCGATAGACGAGGCTGGTGATGATCGTGTTCACGCAGACCGACTTTCCCGACCCCGTCGCGCCGGCGATCAGCAGATGCGGCATCTTCGCCAGATCGGCGATCACCGGCTTGCCTTCGAGATCCTTGCCGAGCACGATCGGCAGCCCCGCTCGCGCATTCTTGAAGTCCGCGTGCTCGACGAGCTCGCGGAAGCCGACCATCTCGGGCGTCGGGTTCGGCACTTCGACGCCGACGGCACCGCGTCCAGGGATCGGCGCGACGATGCGGATGGACGCCGCGCGCATGGCGAGCGCGAGGTCGTTGGAAAGGTTCGCGAACTGACGGACCTTCACGCCGGATGCCGGCTCGATCTCGTACTGGGTGACGGTCGGTCCGGTCGTTCGGTTGACGAGGCTTCCATCGACCTTGAACGTGCGAAGCGCGTCCATGAGCTTGACGCCCATCGCATCCAGCTCGCGCTTGCCCACCTCGACGTTGCGCGTCGGCGCGTAGTTGAGGAGATCGGTCGGCGGCAGCTCGTCCGTATTGGCGGCAGGGCGCTCGGTCGCGTCGATCGCCGCGTGAATACGCTCGTCGCGGCCCGGCGGCGGCGCAGCCGGAGCATCGTCGCCCTTCCTTTTCTTGCCGCGACGCTTCGCTGCCTCCTCGATCGCTGCGTCCTCCTTGGCGTCGGCGTCAGCGGACGACGAAGCCTGGAGCGCTGCGAGCGCGTCGAGCGCTTCGAACTCCTCGGGGTCGGGCTCGAGGGAGAGCGCGAGGTTCGCGTCGTCCTTCTTCCGGCGGCGCTTCGGCGGCGAGTACGGCTCCTCCGCCGCGACGATCTCCGCCGCCGGCACCGTCGGGATCGGCGCCCGCCGGCCGACGATCATGCGCACGGGATTCCAGCGCAGCGTGACCGCGGTGAGCGCGCTCGCCGCGAGCAGCAGCACGACCCACGCGCCGAACCCGCCGAACGACGCGCGCCAGTAGTAGGCGACGAACCCGCCCCAGATTCCCGCCAGACTCGAGACGTCGTCGGCCCGCGGATCACTCACGGAGATGCCGACCGCGATCGGGAGCAGCACGACCACACCGGCGAGGAAGATCATCCACGACCGGTCGGTCTCCGACTCCAGCCGCCCGAACAGGCGCAGGGCGTGTACCGCGGGCACCGCCGGAAGCAGCGCCGCTGCGGGCCAGCCGAAGAAGGCTACGACGGGATAGGCCAAATAATAGCCGACGAAGCCGACACTGTGGCGCACGTCGACGCCGCCGCGCAGCAGGCTCGCCGCGAGCGCGACGAGCGCGCCCGCCAGGAAGACCGAAAAGAGGAGGAGCGCGATACCGATCAGCTCGCGCTTGAGTGTGCTGCCCACGCGGATTACCGCTCCCGCTCGGGCCCCAGCTTGGTGATTTGCCGATCCTGGAAGATCGGGATGACCGGGTACGAATCCACGGCCGCACACGCGGCGAGATCCCCTTCGAAGCCCGCGGCGGCCAGGGCCCGGCCGTGCGCCGCGGTGCTGAAGAGCCGCATCAGATTGTCGCCGTACTTGCGGTCGATGAGCGAGGCGGCGAGCGCCGCGTCGTTCAGCTCCGCCTGCTGGAGCCGCCTGGTGATCTGGTAGACGTACCGTCCCGCACAAGCGGCATCCTCGAGCGCGAACTGCCGATCCTGCCCCGCGCACACGATCGTGACGTCCGCGCCGCCGCGCAATGCCGCGCGCAGCATGGCACAGACCGCAGTGAGGTTGACGTACGAAGCCACCACCACGTCACGCGCGCCCTGCACCGCGAGCAGCGCACGGGTGCCGTTCGTCGTCGTGAAGAGCACCGTCTTCCCCTCGACCATCTCACGCGTGTGCTCGACCGGGGAATTGCCGAGGTCGAAGCCATCCATCTTCAGCATGCGGCGCTCGCCGGCGAGAAGCACGCCCGCGCGCTCGAACTGCTTCGAGCGGGTGACGACATCCTCCGAGCTCTCGAGCGGGATGACCGTTCGCGCTCCGTTCGCCAGTGCGACGGCGATCGTCGTCGAGGCGCGAAGCACGTCGATCATCGCCACGACGCGGCTCTGTACGTCCTGGGATCCGAGCTGCTGCGCGCCGTACAGCACGTCGACGCGCACTACGCCGGCTCCTTCATCAGCTCGGGCTCACGTTCCAGGAACTTCGTGTCCACGTCGCCGCTCTGGAACCTCGGATTCTGCATCACGCGCGCGAGGAAGGGGATCGTGGTGGTGGGCCCCTCGATGATGAACGTCTCGAGCGCCAGACGCATCTTCGCCAGCGCTTCCTCGCGATCGCGACCCTGGCAGATGACCTTGGCGATCATCGAATCGTAGAACGGCGGCACGGTGTAGCCCGCGTAGACGTGCGTGTCGAGCCGCACCCCGTTGCCGCCCGGCGGATGGAAGGTGACGATGCGCCCGGGCGACGGCTGGAAGTTGCGATTCGGATCCTCGGCGTTGACGCGGCACTCGATGACGTGGCCGCGCAATGGCGGCAGCTCCTGCACGCCCAGCGGATGTCCCGCCGCGACGCGGATCTGCTCCTTCACGAGATCGACGCCGGTGAGCATCTCCGTGACGGGATGCTCCACCTGGATGCGCGTGTTCATCTCCATGAAGTAGAACGAGCCGTCCTCGTCGAGCAGCATCTCGATCGTGCCGGCGCCGACGTAGTCGATCGCCTTCGCGCCGGCGACCGCGGCGTCGCCCATCCGCTTGCGCAGCTCCGGCGTCACCGCCGGGCTCGGGCTCTCCTCGATCAGCTTCTGGTGGCGGCGCTGCACTGAGCAGTCGCGCTCACCGACGTGGATGACGTTGCCGTGCTTGTCGCCGAGGATCTGGAACTCGATGTGGCGCGGCCGCTGAAGGTATTTCTCGACGTAGACGTCGCCATTGCCGAACGCGGACAGCGCTTCCGAGCGCGCGAGCTGGAACGAACGCGCGAACTCGTCGGCGTCCTTGGCGACGCGCATCCCCTTCCCGCCCCCGCCGGCGGCGGCCTTGATGATGACCTGGAAGCCGATCTCCTTCGCGAAGCCGAGCGCCTCGTCGACGTCCTCGACCGGGCCGGGGGTGCCGGGGACGATCGGCACGCCGACCTTGGTCATCGCGGCGCGAGCGGCAGCCTTGTCGCCCATGACGCGGATCTGGTCGGCGGTCGGGCCGATGAAGGTGATGTTCGACGCGGTGACC